>JBKPQL010000138.1:0-4824 GCA_046734045.1 Verrucomicrobiota bacterium | reverse complement strand
CGGGCGCGTGGCCAATCTTTCCCTGCAACCCGGCGTGCGCGCGACCCAGTTCGCGACAATGCCCGTGATGAGCTTCATCCAGGAGGACGATCCGTGGCTGCTAGCATTCTACCGGCAAAACGAACTGCGCTACGTCGAACCGGGCGACGAAGCGGAAATCTTTATGAAGGTGTATCCGGGCCGCATCATCAAGTGCAAGGTCGATTCCATCCTTTGGGCGACGGCACAAGGCCAGCTGCCGATCAGCGGCAACCTCCCCAACACCGCGCCCCTGTCGGCACCCGAACAACGCATCGCAGTGCGACTCCTCACAGAAGGGAAGGATAAAGACGTCTTCCTCGCTGCTGGCGCCCGCGGTCAGGGAGCGATCTACACGAACGATATTACGGCGATCCAGATCCTCCGTCGCGTGATCGTCCGCATCACGGCCAAGTTCGACTGGTTCGTCATCAAACATCTCTCAGCTCTCTTCGGCGGCCACTAGGATCAAACGATGAACGCTCGGCGCTGCACCCTGCTTCTCGTTAACGCCGGCAGCCTCGTGCTTGCGGGCTGCGCTCTGAAAAATCCGCCCTTTGGCGCGGACATCATGCCTGAGTCGGCTCGCGCGAAGATCCCGGGAAGATGGGCCGGCCCCCATCGCAGCGGCGCAGTCGTGCCAAACTGGATCCGCAATTTCGGCGACCCGGAGCTGAACGCCCTCGTTGCGGACGCCGTGGCGCGGAATCCCGATCTCAAGGCCGCAGCCGCCCGCGTGGAAGCATCGCGCGCTGCTGTGCGCATTGCCGCATCATCACTCTACCCGCGGATCGCGATGAAAGGACTGGGCGAGCGCCAGGGACAGCAACTTCATGGCGACCTCGGTCGCGGCATCAATCCGCCGGATTTCGGGAGTTCGGGAACGGAGAACAGCGGCGGCGCCGGACTCGACACCAGCACGGATTCATCATCACAGCGCTGGGTATATGGCATCGCAGCCGGTGCCGCATGGGAGGCGGACGTGTGGGGGCGCATTCGCTCGAAAAAAGCTGCCGCGAAGGCTGAAAGCCTCGCGCTGGAGGCCGACTACGAATTTGCCCGGCAATCCCTCGCCGCTGCGGTGGCACGCGCGTACTTCTCTACCATCGAGGCCGCACAACAGGAAGCCAACGCACAGGAGACGCTCGGTATCTACCAGGAGTACTCAAAGCTCACTGACGTGCGCAAACAGCAGGGCTTCGCGAGTGACTTCGACGTTTCGCAAATCAAGTCGCGCACCTCCGCCGCCGAGGATGCGCTCTACGCCGCACAGGCGGCGCGGGCGCAGACGATCCGCGCCATCGAGGTCGTGACCAGCCGTTACCCGGCCGGCAGATTTGATGTGCGACGTTCCTTCCCCGGTCAACCGAGAGCCGTGCCCGCCGGTTTGCCCGCGCAAATCCTGGAACGCCGGCCGGACCTCATCGCCAGCGAGCGCCGCTTCGCCGCCTCTTTTCACAGAGTGAACGAGGCTCGCACCGCGCGCCTGCCGCGCTTTGTGCTCAGCGCCACCAGCGGGCTCGGAACCGCGGAACTCGACTCAGTCGGTTCGCTCAATGCCCTTGTCTGGAGTTTCGCCGGTGGGATTACTCAACCGATTTTCTTTGGCGGTGAACTCAAGGCTGCCCAAGATCTTCGCACCGCCGAGCAAAAAGCCGCTGCCGCAAGCTACGTGGGCTCCGCGTTGCGCGCGTTTGAAGACGTCGAAGACGCTCTCGCCGCCGACTACTATTTACGTAAACGCGAAGCGGCGCTGGGCGACGCGGTTTCGAGCAGCGCCGATTCGGTCAAGTTCGGCAGGCAGCAGCTCGAACAGGGCCAGATCGACATGTTCACCGTCTTGCGTCTCACCGGGGAAAACCTCGCCGCGAAAGTCCAATTCACACAAGTTCGCGCATCCCGCCTCCGCGAACGCGTGAATCTGTACCTGGCGCTCGGCGGTGATTTCGCAGGAACTGGCGCCCCAAAATGAGCTTGAGCATCTTCGTGCTCCGCGAATTGGTCCGGGAAACGGGCGTAGATTTACGAAGGAAGTAACCCGGCAGGTTCAACAAGAATAAGTAAGCCGCAGGAGGATCAGCTAATGGGAACGATTACCAATAATTATCGGGATACTCACGTATTGAATCTAGGCTCCGGAGGTGAACGCGGTCCTTATCTTGTGACTCAAACGGGCGTCTCCCCAAACGATCCGTTTGCAAAGGAGCGGATGTTTGTGCTTCGTCCGGATGGACGCTGGGTTGATTTCAACGCCTACGCTTGTCAAGGCAAGCCGGAAGCCATGGACGAGATTGTCTTTTCCACCACGACAGAGGTGATGGAGACATTCGGCAAACTAATAGGACGGCCTCAGGTTCTCGATCTGCCCGTCGATGAGGCGGGACTCAAGGCTTGGATAGAACGTCAGAAAAGCGGCAATCCATTGGACGCGGTTCACGAATGGGCGGTCGGATATCGAGAACGCCACCGCAAAAAGCGTCGTAGCCAAAGCGAGTCGACACTATGGGCAAGGATATTGCCGCAACGAAAGAGACTGCGGAAAATTTAGAACCACCGGGGTCTGGGTCGCAGCCTGCGGCTCGCGGCGCGTGGTATAACATATTTCCAGTTCTCACTTGGTTGCGCGCTTATCAACCTAAGTGGCTGCGCGCGGATTTAATTGCGGGTGTTACCCTCGTCGCCTACCTCATGCCCGCTGGGCTAGCGGATGCTTCGCTTGCTAATCTGCCGGCCGAAGCTGGGCTCTACGCCTGCCTCTTCTCAGGGCTTGTTTTTTGGTTGTTTTGCAGCTCGCGACAGACAGCTATCACGGTCACGTCTGCTATCTCAGTGCTTGTCGGAGCATCGCTCGGTGACCTCGCTGGAGGCGACGCCTCACGATTTTGGGCTCTGGCTTCGTGCACGGCATTGATTGTGGGCGTGCTGGGTTTCATCGCCTGGCTGGCCAAGGCCGGGGTCATCGTGAACTTCATTTCTGAAAGCGTACTGGTGGGATTCAAGTGCGGTATTGCTTTGTTCATAGCCAGCACACAGTTGCCGAAGCTCTTCGGCTTCAAAGGATCGCATGGCGATTTTTGG
This sequence comes from Verrucomicrobiota bacterium, assembly GCA_046734045.1. Taxonomy (GTDB): domain Bacteria; phylum Verrucomicrobiota; class Verrucomicrobiia; order Chthoniobacterales; family UBA10450; genus Udaeobacter. The sequence continues at coordinate 1,728 of JBKPQL010000138.1, read as the reverse complement.
GAGCGATCGGGTTATTTCTTTTCGCACCTAGGGGAAACAAGCACGGCGTCGCTTATGCTCGGTATCGCCGCACTCGCCTTGTTACTTCTAGGCAAACGATTTTTGAAAAACAAACCGGTCTCCCTGTTCGTCGTGATCGCCGGCATTATCGCTGCTTCAAGCATGGATCTTGGGAGGTTTGGCGTGAAACTGCTTGGCGAAGTGCCACAGGAGCTGCCGCCATTCGGGCTTCCAGCGGTCCATGTGTCGGATCTCAACGATCTGCTACCCCTGGCGCTGGGTTGTTTTCTTCTCGGCATGGTGGAGACGGCCGCTCTGGGTCGTATGTTCGCGGTCAAGCACGGTTATCGTTTCGACGCGAATCAGGAACTACTCGGCATCGCCAGCGCAAACGTCATGGCAGGGCTGGGTCACGGCTTTCCGGTTAGCGGGGGGATGTCACAGTCGCTCGTGAACGAAAGCGGCGGTGCACGCACGCCGTTGTCAGGATTCATCGCTGCCCTGCTGATGCTGTTAATCGTGCTGTTTGTTTCCGGTGCATTGCGCTACCTCCCGCAGCCCGTCCTCGCAGCCATTGTGCTCATGGCTGTGACAGGCCTCTTCAGGGTAACAGCACTCAGACATCTCTGGCGAGCGGACCGCACTGAGTTCGCGGTAGCCATCGCTGCGCTGCTGGGCGTGCTCGGGTCTGGTCTGTTACGCGGCGTTCTCATCGGCGCGATCATTTCGGTGGTGCAACTTCTGCGCCGTGCTTCCCGGCCGCATGTGGCTTTCTTGGGGCGCATCCCCGGAACACGGCGATTCTCTGATATGGCGCGTCATCCGGACAACGAGCCCATCCCTGGCGCGCTCCTCGTTCGCGTCGAATCGAGCCTGCTTTACTTCAACGCGGAGCATGTGCGCGACAAGGTCGCAGCCCGGCTTCGTTCCGAGGCCACGCCGCCAAAAATTGTATTCCTCGATCTTTCGGCGTCACCCCATATGGACATTCAAGCGTGCGGCGTAGTCATGAACATGGCTGATGATATCAAGGCGGTTGGCGCGCGCCTGCAAATTGTCGAGGCTCGTTCCTCCGTCCGCGACAGACTGCGTGCGGAGGGAATCGACGAGCATGTCAGCCAGGTCAACCGCTTCACTTCGGTCGCGGACGCGGTCGAAGATTTTCAGAAAAGCAGCGACCAAATAACGAACAATTAACCGCGATGATCGCGAACCTTTTTTTTGCCTTCTGCCTCGTGGCCATGACGGTGATCATTCACGCCGCCGGTATTGCGTTGGTTTTGAATCGTATTTGGCGGTCGCCTGCGCGGCCAGAGACGGGGTTCTGGCCGATTAGTTGGCTGTTGATTCGGCTCGCCTGGTGGCTCATTCTCGTTCACCTGCTCGAGATCGCCGTCTGGGCGTTCTTTTTCTGGTGGCAGAAGTGTCTGCCCGACGCCGAGTCGTCGTTTTACTTTTCCGGTGTTACCTACGCCACGATCGGCTATGGCGACCTTGTGTTACCGAAGGAATGGCGACTGTTCGGTCCGGTCGAGGGATTGATCGGCATTCTAATGTGCGGTTTGTCCACGGCATTCTTCTTCGCCGTAGTGATCAGAACAATTTTACCGCGCATGGACGGCAAGGACCAAGCCTGACTGGATGAAAATGCGACCTGATCTGCCGGCTTCCTCAAACCTAGAGCCGCGGGAAAAGAAAAAGTGGGTCGAGCCGGTGACGGCCTTGCTT
>JBKPQL010000137.1:0-12578 GCA_046734045.1 Verrucomicrobiota bacterium | reverse complement strand
TTTCAAAAATTCGTACAGCAGATTAGCAGCGGTAACATGGTCGAGAGCATGCAAGCGCTCAGCGCGATCGTGCCGATCCTAGTGATCCTTACGCCCTACATCTACGGTTTTCACAGTCAGGCACCATCGCGAAAATGGTTGTGCCAGACCTTCAAACAACTGACCGGCGAAATCCCGGCCGTCCTGCAAAATCGCAAACGTGCCTGGTTCACTGACACTCTTGAGGATGTCAACGGAGTCGCGACCACCATCCGCAAAATGACCGCAGCAGGAGTAGCGGCCGGAAAGGATCTCACAGTCGTAACGTCTCTCGGCGCGCTGCAAATCGATGATATCCCGATCAAAAATTTCAAACCGATCGGTGAGTTTGAGTTGCCTGAGTACGAGCTGCAAAAGTTGAGCTTCCCGCCGATTCTTCAGATGCTCGATTATATTCAGCGGGAAAGCTTTTCGGAGATTATCATCAGCACACCTGGGCCGGTCGGACTCACCGGCTTGCTGGCGGCTAAGATGCTCAACCTGCAAACGAGCGGCATTTATCACACCGATTTTCCCCAATACATCCGCATCCTTACGGAGGACAGTTTCCTGGAAAGTGTTACGTGGGGTTACATGCACTGGTTCTATGGCCAGCTGGACACCGTGTTTGTAAATTCGGAAGAATATCGCCAAAGCTGGATCAAGCGCGGGTTGGATCCGACAAAGCTAAAGATTTTCCCACGCGGTCTCGATACGGAACTGTTTCACCCGGAACGGCGCGACCCCGCGTTCTTCCAAAAGTTTGGCGCTCACGATGGTGAGGTTCGACTTCTCTATGTGGGCCGAGTTTCACGCGAGAAAGACCTCGATTTTTTGGCTACCGCTTATCGCCGCTTACGAGACCAAGGCATGCCGGTGCACCTCTTTGTGGTTGGTCATGGCCCGTACGCCGAGGAGTTTGCCAAATCGCTGCCGGAAGCAACACTCACCGGCTATCTCACTGGAAAGGAATTAGCAACAGCCTACGCGTCGGCTGACATTTTCGTTTTCCCGAGCACGACAGACACGTTTGGAAACGTTATCATCGAAGCGCAAGCCTCCGGTGTGCCCGCTGTTGTTTCCGACTCCGGTGGGCCAAAGGAATTAGTGCAGCACAACGAGAATGGATTCATCACAAAATCGCATGACCTAGATGATTACACCCATGCGGTCCGCGCTTTGGTTGTTGATCCGGCGCGGCGCAAAGCCATGGGCGATCGCGCCCGGCAAAGCGTGCTCGACCGGACTTGGCCCAGCGCGTTCCGAAAATTCTGGTCGATTACAGACATGTGAATTCCGATCAGCCGTAATCAGCGGCGGAATTGCTAGCTATTCCCATCGAGCATTTTGAATGGAAAGTCGTGTAAACATCCAGGTACAACGCCGCTATCCCATCGGCGCGGAATTGATGGGGCCAAATGAAACACACTTTCGTGTTTGGGCCCCTAAAGCAAAGCATGTTGAGCTTGTCGTAGAAGGGAGCGCAGCGAAAGACGCGAAGCGAGCGTTCCACGCATTGCATGCCGAGGAGGGCGGATATTTTTCCGGTGTTGCCAGCGTTGCTGCCGATGCGCTGTATCGCTTTCGTGTAAATAATGGGGACATTTTTTATCCTGATCCGGCATCCCGCTTTCAACCGGACGGGCCGCATGGTTCCTCCTGCGTTGTCGATCCAACGAAATTCCGATGGAGCGACGCAGAATGGCCCGGAATAGAAATTAAGGGTCAAATCATTTACGAAATGCACATCGGCACGTTTACGAAGGAAGGAACGTGGCGCGCCGCAGCAGACCAGTTGGCGGAGCTCGCACGTGTTGGAATCACCCTCATCGAGATGATGCCGGTCGCGGATTTTCCCGGGAAATTTGGTTGGAGCTACGACGGTGTAGACCTTTTTGCGCCCTCGCATTTGTACGGGACGCCTGACGATTTGCGGGCATTCATTGATCGCGCCCACTCGTTAGGGCTTGGCGTGATTCTTGACGTCGTTTACAACCATTTCGGCCCCGACGGAAATTATCTCGGTATTTTTTCTGACGATTATCTGGTTCGCGGAAAAGAAAATGAATGGGGCGAGGCGATTAATTTCGACGGACGCAACTCAGGGCCGGTCCGCGAGTTTTTTATCACCAATGGGCGTTACTGGATTGAGGAATTTCACTTCGACGGATTCCGCTTCGATGCAACGCATGCCATCCGCGATCAATCGAGCGATTACATCATCGGCGATGTTGGCCGCGCCGCGCGGGAAGCAGCCGGCTCGCGCTCGATCATCCTCGTCGCCGAAAATGATCTCCAGGAAGCGAAGATGGCGCGACCGCGTAACGAAGGAGGCGACGATCTGGACGGGATGTGGAACGACGATTTTCATCACAGCACCGTGGTGGCGTTGACTGGTCGCAACGAAGCTTATTACGCCGACTACCTCGGCACGCCTCAGGAATTTATTTCAGCGGCGAAACACGGTTTTCTTTATCAGGGCCAGGCACGCTCATGGCGAAAAGCCTTGCGTGGAACTCCCACCTTGGGCATTGCTCCGGAGGTTTTCGTTTGTTTCATCGAGAACCACGATCAAATCGCGAACACCGGGCGCGGCGAACGGTTGCGGTTTCAAACATCACCGGCGCGCTACCGCGCCATGACTGCCCTTGTCCTGCTCGGACCCTGGACGCCTCTGCTGTTCCAAGGACAGGAATTCGGCGCGTCCAATCCATTCATGTTCTTCGCCGACGTAGGCGATGCTTCCGTGCGCCACGCGACCCGCCTGGGTCGCGCTAAATGGCTTGCTCCATTTTTATCACTGAGCGAGCGGGATGCGTTGAGGAGTTTACCGGCCCCGGACGATCCGCAAGTATTCGCCCAGTGCAAACTTGATTTTTTTGAGCGCGAAAAGAACCGCGAGCTTTACAATCTGCACATCGATCTTTTGAAGTTGCGCCGCGAAGATTCGCGCTTTCGCCAGCAGAGTTCCGGCGGAATCGACGGGGCGGTCCTAGGGCCTGCTAGCTTCGTCCTCCGATATTTTTCCAAAGAAAACGACGATCGCCTGTTGGTAATAAATTTGGGAGAGCGTCAAGTCTCAGAGCCTGCTTCAGAGCCTCTTCTCGCACCGCCGTCGGGCTGCAGATGGGAAACGCTTTGGACAAGCGATTCCCCGCGCTACGGCGGAGCGGGAGCGGCTCTAACCGCCGCTATTGAGCAATGGGTTCTCCAAGGCGAATGCGCCGTCGCACTGCGACCGGTTTAAGTCCTAAGCCGCATTAACGTCTTGCGCATCGGCCTCAGACGCGTTTGCGCGCCTCGGATTCACAGCGCATAACTTCCGCCGATGAAATTCGTTTTTCTCAGTCTTGCATTTGGCGTGCTGTCGGTCGCGGCAGTTGCCCAGGAGACATCTACTCCGCCACCGAGAGTTTATCCGGTCGCGTTGCCGAACTACAACGAGGAGACCGCGACGCGATTGCAGATTTTTTTGGACAACTGCAATTTCGGACCCGGTAAGATCGACGGCAAAATGGGCGAATTTTTCCGGAAGGCCCTGATTTCATACAAGCACGCGCACGCGATGCCAAAGACCGGCGCAGTTGATCAGTGGATGCTGGACCAAGTGCCGGTGACTTACACGACGTATACGATCAAGGAAGACGACCTGAAATTCATCGGCGAAGTACCTAGCAGCCACGCCGAGCAAGCAAGATTAAAATGGCTGCCTTACACGTCGCTCCTCGAATTCGTCGCAGAGCGTTTTCACTCCGCGGAGGCTTTCATTCAGAAACTAAATCCCGGAAAAAACTGGGAGCACCTTCAACCCGGCGAAGCTCTCAAAGTGCCGAATGTCTTGCCATTTGAAGTCGAAAAATTCACTGAAGGAAAAGTCCCGGAGAATCCTGCATTCGCTTCTCGCAAGGTTTTCGTCGACACATACGAGCATCTACTCGAGGTCTTCGACAAGGACCAGCTCGTATGCATTTTTCCAATCACGCCCGGATCGAAAACACTGCCCGCGCCGGTGGGCACGTGGAAGATCCTGGGCGCAACCGTTTGGCCGTGGTTCCGCTACGATGAAGGCATGCTCAATTACGGTGTGCGCACCGAAAATTATTACAATCTTCCGCCGGGCCCGAATAATCTCGTTGGCATTCTGTGGATGGGCTTAAACAAACCCGGCATCGGCATTCACGGCACGAATAATCCGGAAACAATAGGCCGGGCGGCCAGTCATGGCTGCATCCGTTTGGCGAATTGGGACGCTGCGCGCGTGAAGGATCTCGTGAGCGTCGGCAATACGGTAATCATTTTCTGACTGTAGCGGCGCTCTATGAGCGCCGATCGCCGAGACGGACCTAAAGCCAGTCGGCGGTCGCAGACGGCCGGTACAGAAAAGGAAAAATTTTCGCGCGGAATCGCGCTCTCGTGCGTCTAGGCTTTAGATCGCAATACGATGGATGCCAGTGAACGCGAGCAATACCGGGCGGCCATTCAGGGCGATCGGGAGGCATTTGAGATGATTATTCGCACACACAGCCGGACGCTGTTCGCCATCGCATATGGCATTTTGCAAAGCCGCGAGGAAGCCGAAGACGTGGTGCAAGACTCGCTCGTTAAAGCTTGGAAAACGCGCTGGCGCGTGCGCGACCCGGAGAAGTTTCCCGCCTGGCTTTGCACGATCGCGCGCCATCGCGCACACGACATCCTTCGCAAACGACGAGCCGTTCCTTTTCCACACGAAATGATCGAAACCAACGAATCGGAAACGGCTGATACCGCGATGATCGATCAGCAGTTACGTTCAGCGCTCGCAGGCTTGCCGGAGCTGCATCGCGCTGCGCTTACCCTGCGTTATCTCGAAGAGATGGATTATCGCACTATCGAAAACACATTGGGTCTGACAAACGGCGCACTGCGCGGAATTCTCGGGCGGGCGCTCGCTTCCATGCGCAAACGACTTCGGCCAGCTCTCGCTTCAATGGACTAGACGTATGGCTATCATCCACAACGAAATCGACAACTGGCTCGCGGCCGATCTGCACGCGGAGCTTTCTGAGAAGGAACGAACCCTGCTTCACACACACCTAGTCGATTGCGCGACCTGCCGAAAAACTCATCAGGAAACCAAGACCATGAACAAAATTCTGGAAGAAGCGCTCGCTCAACAAAAGCCCGATCCGGCTTTCGAACAACGAATGCTAGCTGGCTTTCGTAATCGCATTCCGCCACGAAGCGGGTTCGTGAAGTTGCTTGCCGACCTGATTCACCTCCGGTCGGCGCAAATCGCTGCAGTTGCTGTGGTGTTGCTCGGCCTTGTGCAGCTTGGACGAATCATTACGGGCGAAAATGCGACGCAGCTGCTCGATCGCGAAAGCTACAAGGACAAATTAGTCGCACGATCTTCGCAGATCGCGGCGCCACCCCCGGCTCAGGCCGGCGGTTTGATGAAATCAGATGAACTCGCCCGAGGATCGCAAGATTTAGCTCTCGCGCAGCCACAACCCCCAGCAGCTGCGCCCGCGACTCAGTCGGAATTTCGTGACACGCGCACAGGGCGTGACAAATCGCTCGCTGCAGCGAAAGCCTCGGCCGCATTGCCGGAGAATTTCGCGCGTGCCGAAGAATCTCAGCCCAAGCCAGCGGAAACGCCTGCTCCAGCATTGGCCAATCGTAAACTCATCCGCAACGCGACTGTCCAGCTTGAGATCGTCAGCTTTGATGACGCAGTGCAAAAGGTCACAGCATTCGCGAATGAAGAACGCGGATACGTGGCAACGACGAGTTCAGAGAAACAAGCGAACGGAAAATTGCGCGGCGAAGTCGTCGTAAAGGTCCTGCCGGAAAATCTGGATCGTTTTCTGCAAAAAGTTCGCGGCCTTGGCGAATTGAAGAACCAGACGCTCGGCACCGAGGACGTCACGAAAGCATACTTCGACACTGACGCACGGCTCAGGAACGCGCATGTGATGGAGCAACGGTTGATCGACATGCTGAACACGAAGGCGGGCAAGGTTTTCGATCTGCTTCAGGTCGAGAAGGAGCTCGATCGCGTGCGCGAAGAGATCGAGAAGATGCAGGGCGAATTGAAATACTGGGATTCGCAGGTGCAGTTCGCCACAGCGACGATTTCGCTCGCGGAAAAAGACATGGAAGAGCCGGCGGCGTTTCTGGTTAAGGAGCGCGCGCAACTCGCGCTTTATGCGCCGGATGTGGAGAATATCTACAATGACGTTAAAAGCCTGGCATCGCCAAAAGTGCAGATCACAAACGCACAGCTGAGCCGCGATTATTCAGGACGGGTCTCCGCAACAGTGAGCATGTTAATCGCGCCGGAAGAAAGCGACGCCGTGATCGGCCGCGTGAAATCTTTGGGGCGCGTTGAAAATTTCCAAACGCAAACCGAACGGATCGCGCAAAGCGGGATTGGCATGTCTGAAAATGCGAAGACGAAACACGACAAGGTGGAACTCAATATCACCATCTCACGCGAGGAACAGGAGCAGGCCCTGCAACAGACTACGCTGCGCATTCGCACTTCATCGGTGGACGAAAAAGCAATGGCGCTTCGCTCATTCGCGGAGAAACAAGCCGGCCGCGTGCGCAACTCCTCCTTCAGCCGCGATCCTGACGGGCGCGAGTTCGCAAATGTGACGTTGCGCGTGCCGATGAAGAATTACAACGCTCTGATGCAGTCGCTCAACTCGTTAGGCAAAGTCGAAAACGTGAGCGTGCAGCGCCAGGACCGCCCGGATGGAGCAATCGATGTATCCAACGCACCGGCCGACGTCTCGATCCAGGTTTACAGCCAGGGCAACATCATTTCGCACGAGAGCGGGTTGCTCGCTACGCTGCGACGCACGCTCGCGCAAAGCGCCGGCGCGATTATGTGGAGCTTGCGCATGATCGGCGTGGCGGTCGCGTTTCTCGCGCCCTGGGTTATTGCAATTGTGGCGGTTGTGGGGATCGCAATACGGATCACCCGTGTGCGAAGAAAACTGTAGCGGCGCTCTGTGAGCGCCGATTCGAATGGCCTCGGCGTTCATAGACCTGCCGCTACAGGAAAAGGGAATCATTCTTGCCCGTTGGCTAAACGAGCCATAGGTTATATTCCGCAGGGAGGTGCCTGATGAAATCTCAAAGCGGAATCAGCTATGACAACGCGGCGGTCGCCAGTTGTCCCAAACATTTACTCCAATTCGCAGTCGATCAGCGTTACGACGATTACACGCCTGTCGATCACGCCGTGTGGCGATTTATCATGCGGCAGAACATTTTTTTCCTGCGGGAATATGCCCACAAAGTTTATTTCCAAGGCCTTCTCAACACCGGCATCTCGTTCGAGCGTATCCCGCGCATCGAGGAGATGAACGATATCCTCGCAAAAATTGGCTGGGGCGCAGTGGCGGTTGACGGATTCATTCCACCGGCGGCGTTTATGGAGTTTCAAGCTTACAAAGTGCTGGTGATCGCGTGCGACATGCGGCAAATCCATCACATCGAATACACGCCGGCGCCGGACATTGTGCACGAGGCCGCAGGTCACGCGCCGATCATTGTCGACCGTGAATACTCGAAGTATTTGCAACGCTTCGGCGAAGTCGGCGCGAAGGCGATGTCATCCAAAAAAGATTTCGAGTTGTACCAAGCGATCCGCCATTTATCGATTTTGAAGGAGCGTCCGAACGCTGATCCAAAGGAAGTCGAGGAAGCACAGAAGCTGGTCGAGCATCGACAAAAAAATTTAGGCGAACCTTCGGAGATGGCGCTGCTCTCGCGTTTGCATTGGTGGACAGTCGAATACGGCCTGATTGGCACTCTGGAGAATCCGAAAATTTACGGCGCAGGCTTGCTGTCATCGATCGGCGAATCGGTCTCGTGCCTCGAGCCTGAGGTAAAGAAGATCCCCTACTCCATCGATGCGCAGAATTACGCGTTCGATATCACCACGAAACAGCCGCAGCTTTTCGTCTGCCGCGATTTTGAGCATCTCAAAGACGTGCTCGAGGAATTTGCGAGCAAGATGGCCTATCAGGTTGGCGGACTCGAAGGCATTAACAAGGCAATTGAATGCAATAACGTTGCGACCTGCGAGTATTCGTCGGGCCTGCAAGTCAGCGGCGTTTTCAATGAAGTCATCACGGACGAAAACAATTCGCCGATTTATCTGCGGACGAGCGGTAAAACCGCGCTCGCGTTTGCAAACAAAGAACTGGAAGGCCACGGCATCGATCATCACAACGAAGGGTTTGGTTCGCCGATCGGAAAATGGAAGCAAACGCCGGCGTCTCCCGAATTGCTCACCAACGATCAGTTGCACGCGCTCGGGATTGTTGAGGACAAGAAAGCGAAGCTTGAGTTTGTCAGCGGAATTGTCGTTTCAGGAAAGGTCGAGAAAATCTTGCGCGCCGACGGGAAATTATTGCTGATCACGTTCTCAAACTGCAGCGCGAAATATGGCGACCGCGTTTTGTTCGAGGCTGATTGGGGCGCGTATGACATGGCGGTCGGGGAACGGATCAGTTCTGTATTTAACGGCGCAGCGGACAAGGACGCCTACAATCAGGTGGCGCTCGTGCCGAAGGAGCGCACAATCAAAGTCCCCTCGGACGCAAAACGACAGCGGCTCGAAAATCTTTACGCGCAGGTACGCAAGATTCGCGAGAGCAAGACCGGTTACGAACGGCTCGGTGAAATTTGGGAAACGCAACAGGCCGAACATCCGGAGGATTGGCTGTTGTCGATGGAGATCTTCGAAATTCTCGATACGACTGATCAGCAACGGGAGTTAAAAGCGAAAATCGAGAAGTTTCTGAACGAGAAGAAGGCCAAGACTAAGGACCTCTCCACTCTAGTCAGTTGGGGATTTCGTTTGGTGGAGTACCACAAGAAACCGGAATACCAGGCGACGCTCCACGCGTCGCCGAAGTAACTGTAGCCGCTTCGCTGCCTGCCGCGCCGTAGCACAAGGCGAAGGTGGGTGCCAAGCGCGGCGTTGACGCGAATGGCTCGCGCGAGTCGCGCCGCCCACAGGGGCGGCTACTGTCTTTGTCATTCCGAGCGAAGTCGAGGAATCTCTGACCGTCTGCCTGTGCTATTTGAAGCATCCAGAGATCTCTCGACTGCGCTCAAGATGACAATTCTATCGTTAAAACGCTTCGTCTTTAAAGTGGCGTTTGCCTTTTAGCGCTTTCGCGTATTCGTCTTTGCTGAGAATATTCTCGTCGAGCTGCATATCGGTCCGCAGAAAGTTTCGGAACCATGTTTCGATTCGTTGTCGATCCTGCAGCACTTCATCGGTGATGTAATTCGCGTCAATGTTGATGCAGATCGCGCCAACAATTCCGAATTCCTTTCGTTTGATGGGGATCGTTGTGCATTTGAATTTTCGCGCGCCAATTTTCAGCTCGTAATTCAATTTTTCCTCGTTAAGAAGCTGACGCTTCTTCAGATCAATGAGCAGATTCGTTGTGCCGTCGCGCAAGTGCCTGCCGGTCGCATTGTTTTCCAGTACGATGAGCGAATGTGATGGGTCAGCCAGATTGTGCAGCAAGATCTCGATTCCGGTGTTCGGAAACGATTTTCCGATCAGCCGGACAATTCGCTCGTAGTTTTCGAGGAATTCGTGCGTGTCATCGGCGATTGTCTTGCCGTTATATTTCTCGAATAGCTGCGCGTAAACTTTTTGCTCGGCGGGTTCGAGTTGTGCGCGCACATTGTTCTGTTCGCCAATGAAAATGAGCTGTCGCGCCGCCGTATGATCTTCGTTCTTGAGGAAGTAATGCATCCCAAGGCGAAAATCTTTTAAACTGAATTCACCGAAGTTCTCGCGCGTGACTGTGAATGGATAGAAATCGTACTCTTCGAGATTTTTCCCAAACTTGCGCTGCCGTTCCTTGTATTTTCCCCAGAGAAAACCTGCCGCCAGAAAGAGCAACGATACGATAATCGATGCGGCGACGTTGATCGTAAGTTCGCTCTGGAACGCTCTGATCATGGGACGAGCAGCTTTTCCGCTGCTGTAGCCACCGATCCGCGGCCGGTGCCTCTTGGGACGATCCGCCTCCTTAAAAAGGCGCTCAGAGAGCCGTGGCTACAAAGTCTTTCTGCCGGGAACTTGGGATACGTCATCACAGATTTCCAGTCAGGTTGGACAGCGTGATATTTTCCACCGCTACGCCCACAGGCTGCGACAGGGCGTAGACAACGGCGCTGGCGACATCTTGCGGCGAGATCATTTTGTGTCGCGGCCATTTGCCTTCGATCTGATTCCATATCTCGGTATCAGTCGCCGCAGGGTAAACGTTGATGACACGAATTTTGCGGTCGCGTAGTTCTCCTCGGACAGATTGCGAGAATCCTTCGAGCGCAAACTTGCTCATGCAATAGGCGCTCCAGTTGGCGAAGCCGGTCGTAGCTGCGATGGAAAGGATGTTAACGATGCTGGAACCGGGCGGCATTTTGGGGGCAAAGTGTTGCGTCAACATAAAGGGCGCCGTGATATTGACGCCAATCGTTTGCTCCCACTCGACGGATGTGATTTCTGTGAACGGTTTCACTACCGCAACGCCGGCGTTGTTCACGAGCAAATCGATTCGTTCCTTGCCAACTTCGGCGATCAAATCCGAGATACCGGCGGCATCGGCTAGGTCATGGACAAGTGGGATCACTTTCGCGCAATCCGGTTCGACGGCTTTGCGCGTTTCGGCTAACGCGACTGTATCGCGCCCATGCAAGAGCAACACCGCATCGTCTGCGGCAAGCTTCTGGGCGATTGCACGGCCAATTCCGCGACTCGCGCCTGTAATCAGGTAACGCTTCATTTGCAGTTACTGTAGCGGCGGTCTGTGACCGCCGACCACTTGATTTTTGGCGCTCATAGAGCGCCGCTACAGCTACGTCCGCCGCAATGTAAACCGGTTATTCGGCGTCTCCCACAAACGCAGCCTAACAAGTTGTTGGTTTAGGCGATTATCGATCTTCGGCCAAAGTGCGCGGACGATATTCTCTCCAGTAGAAGGCGCGTCTCGAAAATCGTCTATTTCCAAATCAAGATGCCGATCTTGCCATGGTTTGAGGGACTCTTCGATGGCTCTCCTGAACGCAACAAGGTCATAGAGCGTTCCACTGCGCGCATCGTACTCACCTCCGCCGGTTGTTTCAGTCAAATACCAATGACCGTGACCGCGTGGATTGTTGCACTTGCCGTAAAGCTTCGCGTTCTCCGGGTCAGTAAGCGCGGCCGCATGTAAGCGGTGAACAGCATTGAATGACACTTGCAACCCAAGAAAGACGATTTTGTCGCTCCATGCTTCTGCGAAAAAATCGTCGCGCTCGTGCAAACGAATGCGGTGCATCGGTATCATTCGATTCACGCGTTCGAGGATGTATCCCGCCAAACTCTCGGTCGTGATGGGACGATTCTTTAGTTCAGCGACTTCCTGATTGAGATATCGGTGATCGAGTTCCTCGTGTAAAGCGCGGAGACAAGGATCGATCGCGTCGTAGCGCACCAACGGCTCTTTCCGATCGAGTCGTGTTGCTCGAAAAGTGAGACGGGCACGGTAGTTATGCCCGTGTGTTGAAGTCGCCTTACCAAAGAGCCGGGCATTTTCCTCTTTGCTCAAATGGGGCGACATCGTGTTGCGCGCTGCCGAGAATTGGAACCAATAATTCCCTTCACAAGCGCCATCCGCGTAGTAAGTCGCGCTGCGCTCCGGCGACTCGCTCAGGTGACAGGCGCGCAGTTTTGCTCCGACGTCAGAGAACAGCGGCGCGACATCGGTAAAAAGTTGGCGCGCAACGTTCTCAGCGGTAGGCGGAACGTCGCGAAAGGATGGATTGTCCTCGTTCAGAAACTTGTGATCGAAACAGTCACGCAGAATTTTCCCGGCGCGTTCTTTGATTTCGCTGATGTTGATCAGCATTCCCGTAACTGAATCGACCGGACCGGCGAAAATGAAATAGGCAACGTAATTACGCCCGCTGCCGTGGCGCGCTTCCGTCTCCGGGCCGAACGCGACCAGGTTTTCGCCTTTCGTCCAACCTCGAACAAATAATCGGCGCGAGGCTGAAAATTCGAGGCGCTTGCTGACGGTCAAAAGCATAAGGCAGATGAATTGTAGGCCGTCTGTCTGAGACGGCATCTAAATTAAGCTGCCTCTGACCCAGACGTCCTCGGGTTAATCTTTCAGGAGCGAGAGGAATTCGGAGCGCGTTCGGGCGTCCTCTTTGAAAGTGCCGAGCAAACAGGACGTCTTCATAACCGAGTTCTGTTTCTCAACGCCCCGCATCATCATGCATAGATGTTTCGCTTCCACGACGACCGCCACGCCGGATGGTTCGAGGCAATTCATGAGCGATTCGGCAATCTGCGTAGTAAGGTTTTCCTGGATCTGCAAACGGCGCGCGAAGACATCGACAATGCGCGCCACCTTTGAAAGACCGATCACCTTTCCATTCGGAAGATAGGCCACGTGCGCACGTCCGATGAAAGGAAGCAGATGATGCTCACATAACGAATAAAGCTCGATATCCTTGACCAGAATGATCTCGCTCGCGTCGGATTCGAAAAC
>JBKPQL010000136.1:0-23888 GCA_046734045.1 Verrucomicrobiota bacterium | reverse complement strand
ATTATTGAGACGTTTACTGAGGAACGCATTCGGCGTGGACTGATGGAAGACAATGCGATCCAGCGTTGCATCGATACACGCACCTGTGTCGCCATTTTGCCAGGCGCCATGCCGTCGGCCACGTTCCGTTTCCTCGAACAGAATTACTTGCCGATTGGAAACAGATTGCGGGTGGCAGGTGTCCTGTTGCATTCATCCACGGACGGGAAGCACTTTGCTTTTGAAACCGTTATTCCGGCCTCGTACAAAATCATCGCGCGCGACGTTGTTACTGTAATGGGTGTACTCGACGGCGAGCGGTACGAGGGAGAGGAGCGCTTTCTTTCACCGGGCACTCACACCTTTGTGCAAACTTCCACCGGACACGACCTCGTGGTCTTCTGGGCGCAGGCCGTCGATCGCCATTTCAGACCGATCGAGTGGAGTACCTCGCCTGACAGCTGAATTAAATTGCCAGCTCCCTTGCTTTCTCTTCTGTTAACTAGCGGACGATGAAGCGTTGGCTTGTAGCGTCATTCTCCAGAAAGCGGTTCGCGCCACAGCGACCATTCGCATTGTCTACGTCACAGATGGGGATTACAATCCCTGGCCACAGCGAGCAGTCGAAAGAAGATGGAGCTTGAGCGCATCGGATCGAAAACGCTGGCGAAAATTGCGGCGTTCAGAAGCGCTGGCCGCGCTGCGCGTCCTCGATATTCACACTGCGGGCCGTTCAATTCCCTGCCCTGCCAGACCAGGGCTTGACAGATCTTCTGTTGCGTGATTGCAACAGTACTCTCACGCGACTCATTCAAGTGATCAACGATTGGTTACCCACAGACATCCTTGCGCCTTCGCTCTCCGACATTCACCCAGGCCACAACGCCGTTGCCGTGATGATGCGGCTCATCTTCGCCGACTTTTTGGCACCGCGAGTTTCGCAGTGGAATTATTTGGTGCACAGCCGCGGCCCCGCGTTTTTTGACCGCGCCGCGGAATTATCGCCATCCGAAGTGGAGGCCGCAACAAAACGTGACGCAATTCGCCGCCATCAAACGCAAATCAAACTGTCGAGGCGACGTTTTCTTAGATACGCCACTTCGCCCGGAACGTTTTCTTCGTGTCGAACGCGAGAGCGCTGTCTGATGCGATCGCGCGGTTCATTCCGTTTCTCGAACACGCGACAACCTCAATGTCGATCTTCGCTTTACGGCCGATCCGTTTCGTATGCAGAGGAGCAAGTTTTTCATTTTGGGTCGCGACTCCTTGGGGCGAAAACGCGCGTGCGAGATCCGTCTTCCCGGCTGCTCGGGCGATCTTGAAATGCTGGATTGCGCGACGAATCAGAGCATTGGCATCGCCCGTTACCGGGGCCATCCATTTGCCGGCGAGTTCACGCTTCCATTGCACCTGTTTTCGCCGATCCACGACTTGTTTATCAAAGTCGATCGGCGTCCGTGGTTCTTCGATGAGGCCGGTTGGATCGAGATCCCAAGTGTGCCGAGTCCAACCAAGGTTACTCCGTCCATGATTTCCGCTGAGGCATATTCGCTTGCGGTTCGATCTTGCACTGGAATGGCGAGACGAGACGCCTAACGCCGACTTACATTGTCGATGTTCAACCTGACCCGAAAAGTGCGCAGAATCCGGTGAAGAACTTTCCTATTCTTGCCAAACTTTTGGCGGAACGATACCAGCCGGTGGCGCACACTGCCGAAGGTGTGATTTATCGGATGCACTAGGTTAGGCCAGCTGGTTGGAATTCGATTATTTTTGGAAAATATCGGCTCGTCGCGCTCGTGTCGCTTTTGTCCGCTTGAAGGAGAAAGTTAATTGGCGCTGCAGCAGGTATCAGCGACGCTCGACTTATGCCTGGCGGTTTATCGGGATCCTAGAAGGTCGCGGAAAGTTACGAAGTGATATAACCCAGCGTGATTGCTTCGCGGGTAAGTTGTCGTAGGCTGCATATTCTTTCATCATTGCATGAAGCTTCTCGGTAAAATCGGCCGCGAATTTTCCGGCTATAACATTCTCGAATCCGGTAAGCGTCTTTTCGACCGCAAACCGCTGCAGTGCAGTCTTTACGTCACGGACCGTTGCAATCTCGATTGTGCCTATTGCACTGAATACGACAACAGCCGGCCGCACCCGAGCCTCGACGACTTGAAAAAATGGATACGGAAAATTCGCGACCTCGGCACGATGCGCATTGCTCTTGTCGGCGGCGAGCCGCTCATGCATCCAAATATTGTGGAGCTCGTTCGCTACTGTCGCGAACTCGGCTTTGCTACCAGCCTGACCACCAACGGTTTCCTCCTCACGCGCGAACTGATCGCAGAACTGGAAGACGCCGGGTTGCAGGTGATGCAGATCAGCGTTGACCGGATGACGCCGAGTGCAATTACGAAAAAGTCATTCAAGACAATTTTGCCGAAGCTCGATTACTTTCATGACTCAAAAATCAGTTTGCATATCACCGGAGTGATTTGCGCGGATACCTTGCCCGAATCGGAAGCCGTGCTTGAGACCGGTCTGTCGCGCGGAATTCCGACGGAAGTTCGCCTCGTGCATGCGGATCCTTTGCATCGGTTCCGCGTTCAACGCGGCCGGCAGGAAGAACTCGAACGCTTCATCGATTCGATGATCGAACGAAAACGCCGCGGAGAGAGGATTCATACCAGCGAGGCGATCCTCGATTACCAACGCAGTCTCCTCCGGGGCGAACACGTCGAGTGGACGTGTATGGCCGGCTACAAATTATTCTTCGTCTCCGCGCAGGGGAAATTCTGGATCTGCAGCATGGTGCATACAGACAAGCACATCATGGACGTCACACTGGACGATCTTTACGCAAACTACCGCAAGAAATCGTGCCAAAAAGGTTGTGGTGTTTATTGCGCAGTGAGTGCTTCGCTTCTCGTGGAAAAGCCGATCGCGGTATTGGGCAAGGAGATTATCGCGCGCGCCAAGCGCGTGCCCTCGATGTTGTCTCCTTCTTCAAGTTCGCGGGCCAACAACATGAGGTCCTTGGATGTTACAGAGCCAGACGGAACGCACAAGATGAATGGCGGCACTAAAGGCGGCCCATCCGCAGATGATCGCGTAGCTTTGGGGAAAAGTGCCTAACAAAAAACCACACGCCAGCATCCAAACGTAAACATTTCTCCGAGCCGCGATCAGCCGGAAAGCACGGTCGAACGGCGCGACGTCATCCAGCAGGCGGCCTCTCGCTATCTTTACCCGGCGTTTTGCGAATCCATCCAGTAGGTGCGACGCGATGAGCACAGCGAGAAAATAGAACACGTTCGGAAACAGGCCGCTTCGCCACAAGTGAAAAGCGATGGCCGCCCACCAGGAGTTCTCGATCAAGTAATCGAGATGATGTTCCCATTTCCCACGCTCAGTCGTTTCGATTTTGACGCGTGACTGTTTTCCGTCCAGTCCATCGACGATACCAAATATGAGAGCAGCGATGATTCCGAGCCCGACGCGGCCAAGCGCGAATGCCGCGGTCGCGCTGCATCCGATGACGAAACCTCCAATCGTAATTTGGTTTGGCGTGATCCGCGTTTTGCAAAGAAGTGAGATGATTGCCGTTTCGATTGGTCCGTGAATGTAAGCAGGCAAGTCGAGTGTTCCATTTTGCGCGGAATCGAGAATGACGCGCTCAGCCAGGCGACGGTCCTGGTCCCGCGGTGCGGGAAGGCAGACTGGACGCACTCGGCGGCGCATGCTGACGATGTAATCATCCACCTCCGCCGCATCTACGATATCGATCTGATGGTTATCGATCCTGTCTTTGAGTTGTTCCAATAACGGTCCGGTTGGCGACAACCCAAGCAGAAAATTCCGTGTGACCATCGCAGGGCCACACCGATTTCCGGTTAAAGATTGCGCGAAGCCCGGCGGATTTGAATCGATCAGTGCGGCTGACGAATTGTTGGCGCAGAGAGCGGCAAGCAAACGCACGTCACAATAAATGTTTGCCGGCACAATGAAGAACCGCTCAGAGGGACCTTGTTCCAAGACCAGTTGGGCAGTCAGCGGTTTCAGGGCGCAAGAAATAAGCCGGGCCGATATTTCTTCCCGTGCCCACGAACGCCTGGCTAATTCAAACCCAACAATTTCCGGCGTCGCTGAGAAAACAATCGCTCGACGAAATCCCAGTCGTTGCAAAATGCGAAGCAAACGTTCCAGTAAATTGACGCCGCATAATCGGACCAAGGCCTCGGGCGCATCCGCGATCAAGATTGGCAAAATGTTTTGCATCGCTGTCAGCGGCTTTTGAGTCGAGGCTTGGGCTTGACGAGCGATCCTTAAAAAATCACGTTCCGCGTCCCCCGGGGGTGGCTGGCGATGATGCTGCCATCTTTCATCTCGTGGATCCAATCGCAGGCTTCGGCGATGACAGGATTGTGCGTTGCAAGGAGCAGGGCTTTGCCGCGTCCGTGCACAAGATTCTGCAGCAGCTCGAATGCGCGCTCGGAATTTGCCGTATCGAGGTTGCCGGTGGGTTCATCGGCCAGAATGACACGCGGATCGTTGGCCAGCGCGCGCGAGATAGCGACCCGTTGTTGTTCGCCTCCGGAAAGGTGACGGCTGGGTCTTCGCAATTTGTCTCCCAAGCCAACCGCTTCCAGCAAGCCGGCAGCGCGTTTGCGCATCTCGCTATCGGAAAGCTGCCCAAGTTTGCGCATTGGAATCATCACGTTCTCCTGCGCGGTGAAATCCTCCATCAGAAAATGGAACTGAAAAATGAAGCCGATGAACTTGCTCCGCTTGTACGCCAGCTCGTCATCGCTTAGCTGAGACACCGGCTCCGATTCGATTGAAACGCGGCCGGCGTCCGGCAGGTCGAGCAGCCCGAGGATGTAGAGCAACGAGCTCTTGCCGCAACCGGAGGGGCCGACGACGCCGTGGACACTCCCGGCCTCAACCTCCAGAGATACACCGCGTAAAGCGTGTACGCGTTCTTCCTCTTCGCCAAGGTAGCGCTCGATTGCTTCGCAACTGAGGCAAACGTCCAAGTTCATCGTGAACCTCGTATCGTAACCACCGGCGGCAACTCAGCGGCGCGTCGTGCGGGGACATAACTCGCGATGAACACCGCCAAAATCGCGAGCAACGTCGCAAACACGTAATGGCGCCAATCCCATGTTACCAGAAAGTAGTTAGTGTAAAGCAGACCGCGGAGGCGAATGGGGATGTGCGATACGCCCCAAGTCATCAACGCGCCCAGCAAACAGCCGAGTAGCGACCCCGCCGCGGCGATCAGCGCGCCTTGCCATAAGAAAATCGACGAAATGTCGATCCGGCGGTAGCCCATCGAACGCAAAATCGCGATCTCCTTAATTTTCGCCAACACCGACATCGTAAGGACATTAAAAATACCGAAGCCAGCCAACAGAATGATAAGTGACACCGTGATCGCGACCGACATTCTTAAGGTCAGAAAAAGTTGAAGCGTGCTTTCCTCGCGTTCCTGCCAGCTCGAGGCGTTGTGCTGAAAGAGGGTTTCGAAACGGCTAGCCAAAGCAGGTGCCCGATCGGGATTGCGCAGCTTGTAAACGATCATCGATGCCCCGGAGGGTTGTTGCAGAAGGGCCTGCGCGACCCTTGCATGCGAATAAACCCTCGTGGAATCAATCGAGCCAATGCCTGCGCGCGCGATCGCCGCAACGGTGAATCGCCAGTACTCGCCATTGGGCGCGAGCAATTGCACTGTGTCGCCGACGCCAGCCTGGAGTAGCTCTGCCAGGCGTGAACCGATAATGATGGAGCTAGTGTTATTTCGAAAATCATCAAAGTTCCCGTCAATGAGTTGGTGAAGAATGTCGGTGGTCTGCGCGTGCAGGGCTGGATCAATGCCGTAAAGATCGACCGTAGCATTCTCAAATCCTGCGCGAGCGCTGACTGTTCCCCGCAGAACCGGGGAACAGGAAACCACATTGGAGAATTGCCTGCTCACCCGCATTATTTCATTAGGGTTACTGATGCCTTCGAAATAAAGGCGACGTCCAACGGTTCCTTCAGAATGTCTCGCAGAGACCATGAGCGGTTCATAACGCGGGCGGAAACGCGATTTGATGACCAGCGCGCCATTGCTGCCGATGGTTGAGTCGATGAAATAACGTGCGAAACCCTGGGTCTGCGCTTGCGTGCAGATAAAGATGGCGACACCGAAAACAACACCGCTAAGGCTTAGAAGCAATGCGCGCTTGCGGTGCGTCAAAAACCGTAGCGCAATATAAAGTGGCGGCGTCATGGCGCCTTCGTCGGGGGAGGTGAACTGACCATTCGCTGCCGCACGGCTTCTCCGGGATGGAATTTGTCCTGATCGGAAACGATCACGTGACTGCCTTCTTCCAGGCCACTGGTCACTTCCGTAAAATCGAGGGTGCGGAATCCGACTCCCACTGTGCGGAAATGCACAATGCCGTGGTTCACGATTAGTGCTTGGTCGACGAGGAGAGCGCGCGTCGGCACCAGCAGAGAATTTTCGTGAACGCCGGTGATGATGTTCATCTCTCCGGTCATTCCCACCATCAAATTGTCGGGCGGATTTTCCATCTCCAGCACAACGGTGTAACGCTGGGTGCTTGGATCGGCAGCGGGTTGAACCGACGTGACTCGCGCAGTGAGAGTCCGTGTCCGATATGCGTAGAGCTGGACCTTTGCTTTCATTCCCGGCTTCACTTCGCCCACGTCCTCCTCGTTTACTTCGCCGCGAACGAAATTCTTACGTGAAGAAACTGTGAACAGCTCGTTTCCGTCTGACACCAGTTCCCCATCAATTGTCTGAACGTTGGTGAGAAGGCCGTCCACGGGCGAACGGACTTCCGCGCTCTTCATCTGAGCTTCCAATTTTCTAGTCGTCTCTTCCAGCGACTTGAGATTGCGATCCCGTTCGATCCGTTCCGTTTCCACTGCGCCTCGCAGCCGGTTTGCCTCGCTCTTCGCCTTCTGATATTCGACTGCTGGGACGTTGCCAGACCCGACCACTTTTTCGAGCCGCTGCAGATTGTCCTCGGCCGCCTTAAGTAACTCCGACGAGGGGAGCGGCAGCGCAGC
Source organism: Verrucomicrobiota bacterium (assembly GCA_046734045.1). Classification (GTDB taxonomy): domain Bacteria; phylum Verrucomicrobiota; class Verrucomicrobiia; order Chthoniobacterales; family UBA10450; genus Udaeobacter. The sequence continues at coordinate 16,838 of JBKPQL010000136.1, read as the reverse complement.
GCGGTCAGCGGCGGCCTGCAAATCGGCGCGCGCTTGCTTCAATTGCCGAGCGGTCTCCTCGTCGGCGATCGTCGCCAGCAACTGGCCTTTTTCAACGCTCTTGCCGATTGCGCCGCGACCGGCGGAGAAAGGTTCCGCCAGTTGGATGAAGCCGTCGTTTTGCGCGCGAATGCGGACGACAAACGCCGGTTCGATCCGCACCGTCCCATAAACCGCCGAGATGGCCGTGCCCCGGGGGACTGTAACCACTTCCGCCACCGGCATCAGAAAATAATAGGCCGCCGCGAAAACGACCACGAGCACCGCTCCACCGCCCCACAAACTCCTTTTTGATTCCGGCAATTTCAATTTGGACAACTAGTGTGGTGTTCTTGGCGCGTTTCTGCAATGAGCCGCTGGCAGGGGTTTCGTTCTCGATCCTTTCTCGTGTTGACTTCTCCGGGGACACCACGCTCGGGACGCCCGTTCAATCAGCGAAGAAAATCCTCGCGAAATCGAAATCGGTAAGCCGCTTAAGTGCAACCCCTAGAGAAGCCGATGCAATGCTCTAACGAATCACGACTTACGAGCTTCGCACGGGTTAGTGCGATGCCGTGGTGTCGTACGAAAATTGAAAATAACGCCCAGCGGCCCGGTCCCATTCTGCCACCGCCAGATTGTGCTGGTAGGTAGCGTCCAGCAGCCCGCTTTTGGTGGTCAAAAGCGCATTTTCAGTAACGCGGTATTCAAAGGGAGAAGCGAGACCGCTGGCGACATTTTCCCCGACCGTACGGGCGCTTTTCTCTGCGGCGTCGGATGCTGCCGAGAGCGATCCTTCGCGGGCATCGATTGCCTGAAGCTCGTTGGCGATTCGCGAGAGTTCGCGGCTGACATTGGCTTCGAGTTTCTTACATGTTAGTTCGTTTTCTTCCCGTGCTGCGCGCGCCTTGAGCACTGCGCCGCCTACTTTCCCATTATCGATCACCCGCCACGTGTATGCTGCCTTTTCACGAACCTCCGACCCAATAAAATCCTGTGTTTTGCTCGTTGAGCCTTGGCGATGGATGCCTGTGACTGGAACGTACTCGCCGTTAATAGTGCCCGCGACGTCAGGATAATAGTCGGCTGCGATGATCCGTTGATCTTCATTGGTAGCGCGCACAAATAAACGCGCGAGTTTGAGATCGGCCCTTCGCTGTAAAGCCGCCGCTGTTTCGGAATTAAGATCGACGCGCATCGGAACGAACTGCAGTTCGCCTTCGGGTTCGGGCAACGTTGATCTTGCAGGATCGATTCCCATCACTTCAGCCAATTTCAATTGAGCTTGCCGATATGCGCCATGCGCGCTTTCAATTTGCGGAACCAGTTCGGAGGCCTGGACAGTCGCGCTTGTGTATGCGGACTTATCGGTCAACCCAGCCTCGAAACGATCCTTCTGAATGGTAACGTTCTCATCGAGTTTTTGTCGTTGTTCGTCTCGAATCGACTCCAGCGACCGATTGTAAAGTGCCGCGTAAAACGCCAGTCGCGCCGCATGTAGCTGCTCCACCACGGCGACATTCAATTGCTGCTGGGCGACGAGGACTTCGACGTCTCCACGCCGGAGCGACGGCGGTACAGCCATGTTGAATAAAGCTTGCTCAAGCGAGCCCCGTCCTACGGCAAACCCTTTTATTCCGCTCTCACCAGCTCGGTGACCGGCCTGCACACCGGCTGGCACGCTCAGTGCGGCGTGAGGCCATACGATGGAACGAAAAACCAGCCTCTGCCCAACCGCTTGCTCCAGGCCCGATTTGGCTTCCTGGATGGCGGGATTTTTTTCCAGCGTCGTTCGAAGAACGTTTTCCAGCGTGACGGCGCGAGCCGTGTGCGCATAAAGCGCCAGAAGTGGGATCAAAAACAACCTCGCACCAAGCGTTATCGGCGCCGTCCAGCGTGGGCTTCTAGGAAAAAATATTCGCTGCTTCATCGCTGGCTTAATTTTTCGGGCGGCCGCGCCACTTCGGCAGCTCGCGCTGCCTTGTCAATGTCGCGCTTTGCGCTTTTGATTTTCGATCCGAAATCCAGGTCTTCCGCTAAACTGGCACAAGCGTGTGCCAGGCGTGCGAGAGCGACGTTGTGCAGATAGATCGCGCTCAATCGAGTCGTGCGCGTCCGGGTTACATCGGATGCCGCTTGCAGGACGTCGAGCTGTGTGCCCAGTCCGGCAGCGAAATTGCCTTTGGCCATCTCAAGGGCCTCATCCGCCGTCTGCACATTTTTTGTCTCGGTTTCAAGCACGCGCTCGGCTTGTTGAAGATCGAAAAATGCGCTGCGCACTTCCGAAGCAACACTTCGCCGCCCTGCTGCCAAGGCTTGCACCGCCGCGTCGCGCCGGGCACGCGTTGCCTGCATGCGCCCCTTGGTGGCGAACCCGTCGAAGATGTCCCAGGTCGCGTTTATCCCTACTACGCCGCCGTAATTGAATTCAGGGCCCACATCCGGATCACGCTCGCTGTAAACTTCGTACCCGGAGAAAGCGCGCACATGTGGACGTAGCGCGCTTCGGTCCAGAACATACTGTCGGTCTTCGATCTCAATATCTTTCTGCCGGGCTTTAATGACCGGCCGATTCACGTCGGCCCGGGCGAGGCAGTCGATTAGGTCCGGATGGTTGGGCCGATATTGCAATTCGCCGGAAATCTCAAACGGGGGCGCTTGTGCCCCCGGACGCAAATCGGTGCCGAAAAGTTCCGCTAATCGCAAGTAGGAGTTTTTCAACTCAGTCTGTGCATTAAAGAGCTCTGGCCGCTCGTTGGCCAGGGCCACTTCAGCTCGTTCAACGTTCAATTTACTGGCGATGCCGGCGTTTAATCTTTCCTGCTGGTTCTTGAGTTCCTCGTCTAACACCCGCACGGAATCTTCGCGCACGCGGACTTTTGCCCGATTCAACAGGAGCTCGTTGAATGCGATTCGCACATCCATGGTCACGCGGCTGACAATTTCCTGGAGCTCGTAATTTGCCTTAGCGATGTTCAACTGTGCGATTGCCACCTGGCTGGTCACTGCTCCGCCGGTATAGAGATTCTGTTCGAGGCGCAGTATGACATTGTAATCTTCCTGTCGAAGGTTCGTCTCGCTCTGAGTCTGTCGTTTATCGTACAGCCCGCTGGAGGCCAGCGAGGGTAGCAATCCCGAACGCGCTTCAATGAAGCTGCCACGCGCTGCCAGCACTTTCTTGCGCGTGATCAGGATTTCCGGGTTGCGCTCCTGGGCGAGGGCCACGGCTTCCTGGATTGTATAAGTGGGAACCTCCGCCTGCGCTCGAGCGGTCAGAGCAAATCCGATCAACAACGCAAAGCCCCGGCACTTCAAGCCCAACCCCATGGAAAATCGGCCGACTGTAGGGTTAGCTCCTACAATGAGATTCATGGCAAATTTTTTGATGAAACAGCCTAACTTGTACCTTGCCTCGAATATGTTAGTGCGCTTAGCTTAGCAGCTTTATCAGCCCAGGCATGAGAAAAATCAGAATCGCTATTGTCGGAGTTGGCAACTGCGCCAGCTCGCTTGTTCAAGGAATAAATTTTTATGACACTTCCGCCGCCGACGGCGGGGGCATCGGGTTGATGCACCGGCAGATCGGTTCGTACCGGCCGGGGGATATCGAAGTGGTTGCAGCTTTTGACATTGACCGACGCAAAGTCGGTCTGGACGTCAGCAGAGCCATCTTTGCGCCGCCGAATTGCACAAAGGCTTTTTGTGAAAAAATCAAGCTCACCGGCGCCATTGTGAAAATGGGCTGCGTTCTCGATGGCTATCCTCCGCACATGCGCGATCAGGACCCGCTGCGCACATTCCTGCCGTTGGAAAAGGAATCCACTCGCGAACAGATCATCGCCGAGTTGAAAAACTCCTCAGCGGAACTAATGGTCAATTATCTTCCTGTCGGCTCCGAGGAGGCTACTCGCTTTTACGCCGGGTGCGCGCTGGAGGCCGGGCTTGGTTTTGTCAACAATATTCCGGTCTTCATCGCGAGTGATGTGGTCTGGTCGAAGCGTTTTGCTGATAGAAATCTGCCACTCATCGGTGATGATATTAAGGCGCAAATCGGCGCGACTATCGTGCATCGGGCGCTGGTCGATCTTTTTCGCAAGCGCGGTGTGAAGCTCGTGCGCACGTATCAATTGAACACGGGCGGCAACACCGATTTTCTAAACATGCTCAATCGGACCCGCCTTAAGTCGAAGAAAACATCGAAGACCGAGGCCGTGCAATCGGTCGCTGGCGAGCGTCTGGCGGATGAAAATATCCACATCGGCCCGAGCGACTACGTGCCGTGGCAACTCGACAACAAAATTGCCTTTATTCGTGTGGAAGGCCGGCTCTTTGGCGACGTGCCGATGGAAATTGACGTGAAGCTTTCAGTCGAAGATTCCCCGAACTCAGCCGGTGTGGCGATCGACGCAATCCGCTGCTGCAAGCTCGCGCTTGATCGCGGCATCGGCGGCGTATTGCATTCCGCGTCCGCTTATTTTTCAAAGCATCCGCCCGTCCAAATGACCGACGACGAAGCCTACCGCTGTGTCGAACAATTCATCCGCGGCGAGCGCGAGAGCTGATCAAGGAGTGATGGCTTCCCAGCCGTCACACTCCAACCTGATCGCTAAGAAGCCATCATTCCTTGATTTCTTCCGCAAGCTCACCCCGTGATAAAGCGCGCAACCGCTCCCACTCGTCCGCGAGTTCCTTCTCATCGTAAACAATGAGTCGGCCAATCGCGGTGGAATAAATTGCTGCACTCACGGGCTGGTTCGTCATTTCGCCAACGGCTTTCCAGTAGGCGGCGATCTGCGGCCGATAGTAAACGCGCAACTTGTCGATCTCCTCGCGCTTAATTTGGTTCGTTTTCCAATCCAGGATGAACCATCTCTTTTCACCGGGATGAAACAGCGCCAGATCGATGATTCCTTCCAGACATTGATTCTCGTTCATTCGCCAGAAAAACGGCATCTCGGAAAAAATGTTTCCAGTGAAAAGCTCTCGACGCTCGGAAAGATATTGGCTTAACAGCTTCCATTCCCGCCGCGAACGAGCCGGCTCGGGTGAGTTCGGAACGTTTTCGTCAAATGATGCCTGCCACGCGCCCGCGCTCGAATTCCACGGGATTGTTTGCGCAAACTCGTGCCACCAAACTCCGTATCGCGTGGCGGGGCTCGGCAAAGTGCGCGCGCGAAATTCGCTTTCCGCCTCTTTCCACGCCTCCGCACCCGTGCGCTCGATTCCCGCATCGCCGGCGATGAAATTGCTCGGGTGCAGTTGCCGGAAAAAGCCTGCTGCGCGCAGCGTCGCACTCGCGAGCATGACTTTGGGCAGATCCGCAATCTGTTGCGATTCTGCCGCCGAAGCAGTCGCAGCCAACTGATGCGCTCGCGTCTTGCTGCACGCAGTCGGTTTGGCCTCCAGGCCCGTTACATGCGGCTCGTTTGGCTGACCTTGATCTGATCGAAACCATGTCGCCAGCGATTCAGTCCGCGCCGGTTCAAACAGTTCATGGTCGACCGCAAGCACCAGCGTGTGCCGCGCACGCGTTAGCGCCACGTAAAGGAGCCGCTCCATCTCCTGAACACGCGCTTCCATCATCGCGTCCTTTGCTCGCGCAGGAACATCGCCTTTGCTGAATGCGACGATCGTCTCCTGCTTTTGAGCATCGACAATGAGCCGCGGAAAATCTTCGTCGCGTGTGTGAATGCGACGCGAGAAAAACGGTACAATCACAGCGTCCCACTCGAGACCCTTGGCTTTTTGGGAAGTGATCAACTGAATCGAATCCGCGCGCGGCGCACCAGCCTCGCGCTCGGCGGTGAAATTCGCGCGCAACAACTTAGCGAACTGCTCCAGCGTTTGTTCTTCAGCTTCGGCGGTAGCAGCGGATTGCAACAACACATTGAGCTCGTCACCCAGATTTACGAAATCCTCTCTAGGCAGGGTTTGCAAGCGCGCGCGTAATTGCGTTGTCTCAACGATCCGTTGCACGGCGGTGAACAGCGGCTCGTCTGCGATCTCGGCATGAATACGTGCGAGAAGAGTGTGAGCCTTTGGAACGACGCCGCTGCCGGGAGTGTCCTTTTCGATTTGGAAACGGTCGCTGTAACCCTCGGAAAAAACCGCGAGATCGTGATCGGAAATCCCGAAGACCTCTCGCAGCACACCGACGATCTCGAACCCGCAGCGCGGCTGAGTCATGATCGTGAGCAAAGCCGTGAACCACGCGTACGCCGGGCTGTCGCCCTTGATGTCCGTCTCTGATTGAATTTGCGAGTCAATTCCCTCGCGGCGCAGCGCGTCTGCGATGGGCGCGAACCAGTTTTTGCGCGGACAGAGGATCGCCACTTGTCCCCATGAGCGCGCGCGAAGTTTGTCGAGGTTAGTTTCCTTGATCCAGCGCGCCAGCTGTGCCGCTTCGGCTTCAGCTTTCTGCCAGTCGCGAGCTTTGGAGTCCAAATTTCCCGGCGTGATGTCCAGCCGCAGCACCTGGCCGGGCAATCTTTCCGGGCGCGGCTGAAGCCGGATGAGCGCGACCTGCCCATCAGAGTCGTTGAGAATGTCCTGGAAACATTTGTTCACGAAATCGATCTGCTTCTGATCGAGCCGGAATGTGACGGAAAACTTGAGCTGTTCGCCTGTGCCACTCTTGACCAGCGCATCATGAATGCGGCGGTATTGCTTCAAGTCCGCGCGATCGCCGTAGATCGACTGCTGAAAATCGCCCACCATGCAGAATCTGCCCGGGCGCGGCGGTTTCTCTTCCGGATTATCTAGCCAGCGGCCCTGCGCGTCCGGTGGTCGCGTGATTTCGAGGAGAATCTGGAATTGCTGCGGATCCGTGTCCTGCGCCTCGTCTAGGATCACGATGTAATCGTTCGCGCGAATTTCCGAAATTGCCCCAGCGTTTCGCGTGAGCGTGAGCGCGAGCGCGATTTGGTCATCGAACGTGACGGCGCCACACTCCGCGCGAAACCGGCGGTACTTCGCCTGCACCTCAGCTGCGACTTTCAGCGCGCAGCAGCTCAGCCATTCATTGAACTCGCGGAATGTGTTTTCCCACCGCTCGCGAAACTGGCCTTCCGCGGTGCATTCGATGAGCGGGAGAAAGTCCACGCCGTCGTCAAACTGTTCCTCCCAATCGCGCGCTCGTTCCTTCAGAGCGATGATTCGTGTCCAGTTCGCCTGCGCCGCAAAATTGTACAAGGCCGAAAGATCGACGGTCTGTGGACATTCGAGCTCGCGCGGCTCGAGCGTGAGCGGCAGCTTACCAAGTCGGCCCAGTTCCATCAGATCACGCAGCTGCACGTGTCGCAGTAGTTTTCTGCGATTGTCCGGTGAAAGACTGTCGCCAACTGAATCTGTGCGTTGCACAAAATCGTTCCACAATTCCTCGTCATCGCTGATCAGCTCGAGCCGCGACCGCAAACCGAGCTGATGCCCATGCTGCGCCAGCAGCTTCACGCAGAAACTGTGAATGGTGCCGAAAAAAACGCGATTGAATGTGGCCAACAGATAAGGCGATGGGCTTTGCTCAAAGATCCGCTGTCGCGCGCGCTGCTGCATTTCGTCCGCGGCACGGTTCGTGAACGTGACCACCACCAGCCGCGGCAACCACTCAGGTCGTTGGCGGGCAACCTCCGCGATCCGGTCCGTGATCGCGGTCGTTTTGCCGGTGCCGGCGGCGGCGATCACCGAAAAATTCCGCTCCAGTTCTGTGGCGAACCGCTCCCGCTCCGCCTGATCATCAGGGTGCGTCTTCATTGGTCTTCTCTCTGGCGAACGCTCGATGTACCCGTTCCCATTTTTCCTGTAGCAAATATTTATCAATCGCGAGCGTCGCCAGCGGATAAGTCCCGGTGAATGTGAATTCGGAGCGAATCTCTCCTTTCATTCCGAAAATCCCGGTGCACTGCATTCGTGCGATTTCCTCCCAGATTTCATTCTGCGCGACGATGGCGTCAAAGGTGAGTTGCTGCTCCAGATTTGCGATGTCTCGCGTGAGGAGGCTCGCGCAGATACCGCTGAAATCGCGCCGCAGTGAGAGCGCGTAAATGCAAATCTGCACGCCGTCCCCTGCAATGAGCTGCTTGCGTAAGTCCTCGGGCTTCGACTTTAACTGTTCCGCTTGACCGGTCTTGTAATCAACGATCCAGATCTCGTTAGCACGCTCATCGCGCGCAAGAATCAGGTCCACGCGTCCGCGCACAAGCAATTCATCGCCGGCATCGAGTTGAATTGCGTGTGGCCAATCCAATTGCCATTCCGTGGCGAGTCGCGGCCAATCTTCAGCCGCAGCCACTTGTTCTGCAAACTGCTCGGCGAGATAACGCGCGTTGCGCCACCCCGATCTCCACCAGTCCGGCTCTCGCGTTCTTCCGCAGGCCTTGAGGATCAACAGAACTTCCTCACGAAATTTGTCTGCTTCAGTTGCAAGGCGCCTGGCAATTTCGCTTGAGTTCGGGCGCGGCACGAACCGGTTTTCGCGCGGTGCACCGAGCGCGGCCAGCCACCGATGCACCCATTGGCCAGTCGCCAGACTCCACGAGCCGCCATCCAACTCTTCGGCCTCCACGCCGAGGAAAACTTTCATCCAGACCAACGCCGGCCGTTGTAGCAAATTGCCAATGTCGGTGGCGGAGAGGGTAATCTGTTGCGGGGGTGGCAAATCTTTGCGAAAAGCAAACTCGTATTCGCCAAATTTGCTGTCAGGTCTGCGCCGCTCGCGGTAAGCAGCCTCTGTTTGGCTCACATCGACGTCGGGCTCGGCTGGTTCGAACAACTCACTCTGTGCGAGCCAATCGCGCGTGTGCTTGTGGATTTGCGCAATCTCGTTTTGCGAGAGCGCTTCGCCGCGCGCGCTGAAATAGAGTCGCGCGAAAAAATCGCTCGGATTGATTCCCTGCTCGCGCTGCGCGTGCGTGTAACGCTCAGCGGCAACACCGACCTCGTGCGTTGGCGATTCGATGATGTTTAGGAGCTGTCGAAGCGCAAGCGCCCGCCGGTCGCGTGCGCCGATGCAGAGCGTGGCGCCTTCGCGCGCGACCTGCTGCCCTTCGCCGAATCGAGCACTTTCCTGCAGGTTGCGTTTGTTAAGCGCGGCGATTGACTTATCGGACAAAAATGGCGACTCGTCGTCGCGCGGCGGCCAAACGCCTTCGTTTAGCCCACCGAGAATTACATGCGACCAGGTTTCGTGCTCTGCCTGCTCGTAACGCAGCAAGTGCACTCGCGCGTACGGCTGATCGCCATACGCATCGCGCGAGAGTGACGACTCCGCGAAAATTTCGCTCAGCCAGCGCAGGAAATATTCGCGCGGCAAATTTTCAGTGAACACTTCGCCCCAGCCGCGCGCCAGACGGTTGAGTTCGGCCGAGCGTTCCGTCCATTTCAGTGCGCGAAAAATTTTGTCCGCACTTCCTGCAAATTTTTTGAAGGTCGCGCGCTCAGGCAGAAAACCGATGGCATCCAGCCCCGTGCCGACTGTCTGATAATCGGGGTTGTCCTTCTTCGAACGGCAATATTCACGCAGCACATCGACAGAGTTGATGAGAATGTCCCCGCACGCGTGGCGCAGCGTATTTTGAACTTTGTTCAGCGATAGTGGCACAAAGAACGCAATGGCGGCGGACGAGTGATTCAGAAAGCGGAGCAACGGCTCAAGCTGGGATCCATCCTGCAATTCGAGCCACGCGCGCCATTCCTCGCTATCGAAAGCGCCGCGCATCGTATGGGCAATTGCGTCGTTATGCGGAATGCGAAGCTTCTCAAACCAACTCGACACAAGCCGAGCGAGTGCCCCCGCCCCGGGCAGCAAAATCGCGAGCCGTTCGCAGGACGGGTTATTTAAAAAGCCTACGGCCAGTGAGACAATTGCCCGCGACTGCTCGTTGCTGTCGTGTCCCAACACAAAGTGAACGTCTGCGAGGGGATTCTTTTTTCGTGTGTCGATCTCCGTGGCGATCTCCGGCAATGTGGCCAGTGCTGCAAAGCGCGGCTCAGCGTCCAGAGAAGCGACCTGCTCCGCGGCTTCGAAATCTTCTTCCCACGTGCTGATCCAGGTTCGATCCAGTTCGGCCGCTTCATGCCGGGCTTCACGCAACATCACGGTCGCGTTTTGTGACGAGAGCGTTGCTGCTCGTAACAGCGGCCAGAGCGGCCAGTGCGCGCCGTCGAAGCCGATGACAAGCAAATTCGAAAATCGCGGCGCAAGGCCGCGTACGGCTTGCAACAACAGGCGATCCGCCTCGGCTAACAGCGCATAGCCGCAGTCTTTCAGAATCTTCTGGAAGCGTCTGGCAATCTCTGCGAGCGCAGGCGATGCAATGTCCGCAAAGTTTGCTCCGGCCACTGCTACGCTGTCGATCGCTCGGAGCAATTCATCCGGCTCACGCGCGACAGATCGCGCGACGAGCGCTTGGTCAATTTTGTTATCGCGTTCGAAATCCGAGTTGCACTGATCTGCTGCTACTGATAACAACAACCGAAGATGTTCACGCAACGCGACTGGCGGTGTGTCCGCGCTCAGCAAACACTCGCGCAGCTGCCGCGGCACGAGAAAGCGCACGCCTAGAAGGGAAATGCCGTGGTCAAGCAGTCTGCTCCGCAACAGATGGGCGTGGCTGCGAAAAGGCGTGATCACGGCAACCGGAGCAAGCTGTTCAAACGCGCGTGGAGCTACTGTTTCGAACCATGGGAGGAGCACGTGCTGCCAGGCGGCCTCAAACGAGCCAGCAAGGTAAAGGGAAACTGCCGTTTGTCTCTTCCGTCCCATTTATCGCAACCACCGCTTATCAGCCGCGCGGCGAGTGACCCCGTCGCGATCGAGCTTCTCCAGCAATGGCACCATTATACGCCGCGAACTGCCCAGCGCCTGGCGCAGTTGGCTTACTGTGGCTGGGCCGTTTCTGGAAATGAAATCGGCGATTTGCGATGTCATGCGCTCGAAACTCTCGCGCAACAAAATCACATCCGGAGCAATCTCGATCGAGTCTCCGCTCTCGATTAGGAAACGCAGTACTTGTCGCGCACCCGGATCTGATTCGAGTTCCCGGCGAGGCGGCGGGTCGAACGGTTTCTGCGAGAGCGCTTCACGAATTTTTCCTTCAGCTGCTCGAAGTTTGACTGGCAAGACCGGATGATGAGAAGTCCGCGCAATAGCCGCGCCCTTGCGTACAAAGTCCTGGGCGCACAACTCAGCAATTAACGCTTCGAAAACGTCCAGCTGTTCAACACGCAGTTCCGAGCGCAGCACATTCAGGTCGAGTCCGAGACGTTCCGGGTTCTGTTTATGCGTCTCATCAATTACCGCGATCGCCTGGGTGAGCAGCTTCTTCCAAAACTCGCCATCTGCCGCGATTTTTGCGCGGAGCAGAATTTCATTACCAGCCTCCAGCCGCGCTAACGCTTCGGAGATTTCGCCGGCGGCAAAGCGCGACTTGTTCAAGAGCGTTGTTCTCGGAACAAATCCGCGCAGTGCAATCTCAGAACGAACGCAAACATCAACGTCGTCCGCAGCAGTCGCGCGCATTAACAATAATTTGCGCTGCATTGGATCGCGATAATTCGCGCCATCTGGATCCAGCACGACGCCGCCTGCGATCGTGTGCTGTTCCGATGCATCCCGGACGACAAAACGGTCTCCGACGAATGCGAAGATGGGAGATGCAAGATTTAAATGCGCGATGGTTCTTTGTCCCGGCTCGAGCGTCCTCCTTTCAAGCAAAGTGACTTTGGCGGCCACGCGCAATGTGCCGTGATGCAGGTAGACCGAGGCTCCATTCTTGAGTGGGCGAGCAGCTGGGTCTTTGGCACCAAGTCGCGGTGATCTTTCGATGACGGCGCTAAGAGCCGAGCTTGCCAGAAGGTCGCTGTTTGTGACCACGTCACCGCGCTTGATCTGATCCATGCCGATATCGGGGAGATTGAGCGCCGTGCGCATACCAGGCTCCGCGCAGTCAATCTCCGCGCCGTGATTCTGAATCGAACGGACCCGCGCTTGGAGCTTTTGCGGTTGGACGATGATGCTCTGGCCACGGTGCAATTGTCCACCAGTTAAAGTTCCAGTCACCACGGTGCCAATTCCGCGCAATGTGAATGCGCGATCGATAAACAAGCGCGGCTTGCCGAAATCGGGCTCTGAATGCATGGCTGCGAATTGCGACGCGATCACGTTCTTTAGTTTTTCAATTCCCTCGCCCGTGCGGACCGAAGTTGGAACGATCGGCGATTCAGCAAACATCGTCCCGCAAAGTTGAATTCGAATTTCTTCCGTGGCGCGATCGATCCTTCCTAAATCGCTTTTCGCGAGCGCGATCACGGCCCGTTGCACTCCGAGGTAAGTCAGAATTTGCAAATGCTCTTCCGTTTGCGGCATCCAGCCGTCGTCCGCGGCGACGACAAAGAGCGCGAGGTCAATCGAGCCGACACCCGCGATCATGTTGCGGACGAAATCCTCGTGGCCTGGAACGTCAACGATGCCAGCGTGGATTTTGTTCCCATTCGGTGCGGTTAAATTTAATTCAGCGAAGCCGAGATCGATCGTGATTTGCCTCTTTTTTTCCTCCGGCAGCCGATCCGGATCGGTTCCAGTGAGCGATTTCACGAGCGCGCTCTTGCCATGATCGACATGACCCGCGGTCGCGATGATGAAATGCCCAGTGGTCACTTCATGTCATGCTGCGCTAATCGCTTGAATGACGAGATCGTCTTGTTGCGGAAAAATCGTGCGCAGATCGAGTCTGAAGCGATCATTCGCGATGTAACCGATGAGCGGGGGCGTTGAGTTACGCAGGCGGGCAGCGAACTCGACCACTGAGCAATTGCTCGGAACGATCTCGATCGTGACGGACGACATGGTTGACTTTGGCAGTGTGCCACCGCCTGCTTTGGCGGAGCTATGGCCAATGGCGATTTGCAGCCCAGAAGACCTTTTGGACAGCTGGTCACAGATTGCCGCAGCTCGAGTGCGCAATTCATCTTCGGAAGTTTGCAACAGCGCCAGCGTGGGGATTTCCGCGCTCCGTTGGTTGAGGTGAAGATCGACCGTCGTCTGCAACGCGGCGAGACAAAGCTTGTCGCAACGCAAGGCGCGAAACAGCGGTTCGCGTTTCAGCGCGGTAATGAATCGTCTTTTGCCGGCGATGATCCCCGCTTGCGCGGCGCCGAATAATTTGTCGCCGCTAAAGCAAACAAGGTCGGCGCCGCTTTTCAACGCTTCGGCTGGCGTCGCCTCGTGATCGGCAATTCCAAAGTGTTCCGTTGCAACAATGGCGCCGCTGCCCAAGTCTTCGACGAACGGGATGCGCTTCTTTCGTCCGACCGCGCTGATCTCCTCCGAGGACGGCGATTCGACAAAACCGCTCATGAAAAAATTGCTGCGGTGAACTTTCAGGATCATCGCCGTCGCGGGAGTGATCGCACCGGCGTAATCATCGAGCGTTGTTTTGTTCGTCGCGCCGACCTCGCGGACTTTCGCGCCGCTCGCTTCAAGAATTTCGCCGATGCGAAACCCCCCGCCGATCTGCACAAGCTCGCCGCGGGAGATCACTACCTCCGGCGCGCTCGGCCCGCCTCCGCCGTGGGCGGGCTCCGCCGTGGCGAGCGGTCGCGCCCCACCATTCTTTTTCGCGAAATGATGAACGATTAAAAATAACGCGGCTGCGCAATTGTTCACCACTGTGGCCGCTTCGGCTCCGCACAGCAGCGCGAGCGCATTCTCGATATAACCGCCGCGCCCGCCGCGGTCGCCTCTTGCGAGATCGTATTCAAGATTTGAGTAAGCTAAGCCGATTTCGTTCAGTGCGCGGAGGGCTTCACTCGCCAGCGGCGCGCGCCCAAAATTTGTATGAATAACTATCCCGGTACCGTTGATGATCGGTTGAAGCCTGCTGGCGCGAAGTTTGTAAAGCGAGCGGCGGACAAGCAGCACAATTGCCTCGAAGTCGGGCACCTCCCTTACCGCGCGAATTTCTGAAAGTTTGCGGCGGATAACATCGACCACAACAGGCCGTGGCAAATCACAACGGCCCAGCGCATCAACAATCCTGCCAACGGCGGGAATTTGCCGCCGCGCGCGTCGATTTACCCTGTCATGCATATCAATGGACCACGGCGCCGTCGTGGTACGATCTTGCCGATCACCGCAGCGGAAGGTGTGCCCAGTTTTCGCAGGAGGCCCAGCACGTTCTCAAGATTTGCTTCGGCCACGCAAAGGAGTAAGCCACCGCTGGTCTGCGCATCGGTTAGAAGAACTCTGCGCGCCAAATCGGTATTGCCCCAATCCACGACCACCGTTGTGGCATAAAGATTCTGGCGACTACCTTCCGGTACGCAGTCTAGCTCAATGAGATCTCCAATTTCCTGGCTGATCATCGGCACGGCAGCGGGATCGATATTGGCGGCGACGTGACTGGCGCGGCACAGTGAAACGAGATGCCCGAGCAATCCGTAACCGGTGATATCGGTGGCGGCGCGGACAAGGCGAAGCTCGGCGAGCTCGGCACCCACCCTGTTGATCATTGACATGAGCGCGACTACTTTTTTGCAAAGCGCGCGCGAAGCGATTCCGCGTTTGATGGCAGTAGTCGCAATGCCAGTGCCGAGCGGTTTCGTTAAGACGAGCAGATCGCCGGGACGCGCATTTGCATTCGTGGTAACACGCCGAACATCAACCATGCCCGTGACGGCGAGCCCATAAATCGGTTCGGGATTACGGATGGAGTGGCCGCCGATAACGACGCACCCCACCTCGGCTGCCTTGGCGAGACCGCCGCGCAAAATGGAAGAAATCACCCTTGGTCGAACCAAATCAGCAGGGAAACCGACAATGTTTAGAGCGGTCAACGGGCGCCCGCCCATCGCAAAGATATCGGAAAGCGAGTTGGCCGCTGCGATTTGCCCGTAGGAAAATGGGTCGTCCACAATGGGGGTGAAAAAATCAACGGTCTGCACAAGAGCGCGATGACGATCCAGGCGATACACGCCAGCGTCGTCGAAAGTTTTCGAGCTCACGAGCACGTTGTGATCCACTGAAATGGGAAGCCGCGGCAAAACTTGTCGCAGGGCCTGTTGGCTCAATTTCGAAGCTCACCCGGCGCACGATGAAAGCGAGGTCAGTTTACGGATTTGCTCACGCGACATCTCGTTCACCTCCTTTCGAATTCCGCCTGCCATAGCCGCCGCCCTGTGGGCGACGGGCGCGTTTTGCACAGCGAAACGGCTACAGGGATTGTAAGAAATAAACGGAGAGGATAGGAATCGAACCTACCTCGCCGCTTGCGCGGCGACGACGGTTTTGAAGACCGCGAGGGCCACCAGGCACCCTTCACTCTCCGACAAGAAGAAAACGTCCAACGCTCAATGTCCAACGGCCAATTTCTAACTCTCTGAATTGAGCGTTGAGCGTTGAGTGTTGAGCGTTGGGCGTTGAGATCGAAGCCCCAAAACTCAACCGAGTTCGTTAGGCCGAGTGTTGGAGAAGATATTCTCCGTTCACTTGATTTTTTTGATTGCAGTGACGATCTGGTCAAAGTCCGGCCAGTCGCCGGTATCGAGTTTGGAATGGAGGAGTTTACCATTGGCGCGAATCTCAAAAGCGCCGCCGCTCGAGGGAATCAGCGTGAGCGATTTGATGCGCTCGCCGAGCTCAAGAATTTTGGTCGCCAAACTGACGGCCTTCGGCGTGTAGTTTCAAACGACGCAGTACTCGATTGATACCTCGGTTTTCACCAATGAGCTCCTTTCCGAAAACGAAGTTATCGATGCGACCAATGGCGGTCAAGAAATGCGCGAGGGATCGTGGCATTCGCATTTAGGGCGTCAATAAGCAAAAGTGTAGCCGCGGCCTGCTCCATCCCGGGCTGCGGCGTCTCCACTTCAGCACCCCGAATGCTTTCGGGGCTATGAACTCTGAAGGCTTTGGACCCCCAAAGATGTTAGAAAACGAAATTCACGCCGCTACGGAACATTCCGAAATTGTTTTGCGGCCCATCGATCACGCCGAAGCTCAAGTTGTTAGTCCAGCCGATGTGCCGCGCGATTCGGAATTCGAGACCGGCTCCGAATTGGCCGAGCACTTTGGTTTCGCTGCCGAAGTGATCCGTCTGGGCATGAACGGCGAACGCGTCCGGCGGTCCCTGCGTGTGGAGAACATCCCTTTCGCCGCCGCCGAAAATCGCTCCGACACCAGCCCAGGCGTATGGCGCGAAACGTGTACAGGCAATTGGATACCGCAACGTGAATGTTCCTAAAACAGCGCCAATGGTGTGGTCGTGATTGATTCTTTCACGAGTGAAAATCGGCATCGTCGGGTCCTCGAAGATATCGAAACCGTTTTTGCTGGCGTCGAGGGCAAATCCTTCAACGCCCACACCAAAATAGCGGTAGAAGAAATATTTTATGTCGCCTCCGCCGCCCCATGCGTGATCGCCGCCAATGTAGTGGTCGTAGGTGCCGAGAACCGGATGGCCTTCACTGGTACTTTGCACGACATCGATCAGCCAAAGATTCGGATTGTACTCCGTGTTGGTGAAAGCATAGGTGCCCCACAGATTCACATTCCACTCAAAATCGCCGTACCATTGGGGACAGGGCGCCAGTGCAACCTGCTTCATTTCTTTGCCCGACTTGTCATCGGCGAAGGCAACGTCGGAGTAGTAACGGAACCGCGTGGACACGGGGGCTTCGGCTTCGGTGCGTTCGCCACCGAACAGCCAGGAAAAGGCGACAAAGACGTCAGCCACCGGCGAATCGTGCGTGCAGCCAAACAGCGGCGAAATGTCAAGGCGCGTACTACTCGTCGGTTTCCACGCGACTGTTGGACCGATGGTGAAGCT
>JBKPQL010000135.1:0-30960 GCA_046734045.1 Verrucomicrobiota bacterium | reverse complement strand
AACATACGCACCACCGCTTATACACATACAGAATCCGACCACCTCGAATACAGCAATCGGAATGCGCTCGGAGGAGAATTGCACGCTGCCGGGCCGCCAATTCACCGCGCCGAAGTGGTGCCGCGAGCGATCCCGGTATATGACGCTCCGCGCGCGATACCGGTAGGCGAAAGCAGCGAAACGCAGGTGCGTCGTGTTTCTTATTCGCCGCCACTCCAGCCATTTTCGTTGTCCGAGAGAACAACAACGACAATCAGTACGAGGCGGGGAAGATCGAGATCGTCAGCTCCAGTGTCAATCGTTCCCGGGAGCGCGGCAGCAGATTGGTCGCGCTGGCCGGCTGGCACAGTTTTCCGTTTGCTTTCCACAGGGCAAGTGTATCGCGTGGAAGACTACGGATGGGCGCTCTCCGGGCGTAACACGATTGACCTGTACATGTTGAACCAACGCGAAATGAATTCGTGGGGCGCGCGTCAGGAGACTATCCAGATCCTGCAATGGGGCGCTCCGCAGGAAAGTTTGCAGTTCCTCCGATCACATCAGAACTACAAACACATCAGACGCATGGTGCTCGAACTCGAAGGCCGTCACAAGGAAGCAGCCGCACTGCGATAAACAAGCTCCGCAGAGATAGTTGCGGACCTGCGAGGTGCGTCCGCTGGAAGCAGCGTTTGAAATTCACGCGTTAAGATCGACAGTGCGCGGTGACATGCGCGCTCTCCTAGCCCTCGAAGACGGTCGATTTTTCGAGGGCGAGTCATTTGGCGCAACAGGCACGCGCGTCGGCGAGATTTGTTTTAACACCGCCATGACCGGTTACCAGGAGGTGCTGACCGATCCCTCCTATCGTGGACAGATCGTGGCCATGACCTATCCGTTGATCGGGAATTACGGAATTAATTCGACCGACCAAGAAAGCCGTTCGCCACACGTGCGCGGGTTCATCATCGAAGAATTGACCGAAGTGCCAAGCAACTGGCGCTCGGAAATGTCGCTCGACGAATACTTGCGAAAATGGAACATCCCCGGCGTTCAGGGTATCGACACGCGTGCGTTAACTCGACATTTGCGCACTCGCGGCGCAATGAAAGCGTCTTTAACAACGGAAAATATTTCGCCTGGGGAAGCAACGCAAAGGGCAATCGAAGGCCAGGGCGTAGTCGGAATGGATTACGTGCGCGAAGTGTCCACGTCCGAAGTTTACCAATGGGACCCGGAAGACAGGTTAAGCGCGCCGTGGTCGATTGCCACGGCTAATGGCGGAAGCAAACCTGCGCTTCCGTCGGTCAGGTTTCGGATTGTGGCTTACGATTATGGGATCAAGCAAAACATCCTACGCCTGCTTCGCCAGAAAGGCTTCGGAGTTACTGTTGTCCCCGCATCGACAACCGCCGACGAGGCGCTGGCGTTGAATCCCGACGGAATTTTTCTCTCCAACGGACCCGGCGACCCGGCTGCTCTGCCCTACGCGCACAAGGCAGTTCACGACTTGATGGGCAAGAAACCGATTTTCGGAATTTGCCTTGGCCATCAAATTCTCGGCTTCGCGTTCGGCGGATCGACGTTCAAGTTGAAATTTGGCCATCGCGGCGCGAACCAGCCCGTGAAAGATTTGCGCAGTGGTAAAGTGGCGATCACCGCACAGAACCACGGTTTTGCAGTCGAGCCGGAGTCGCTGCCGTCCAACGTGGAAGTGACGCACATCAATCTGAACGACGGCACCGTCGAGGGAATGCGGCACAAGGAGTTGCCGATCTTCAGCGTGCAATATCACCCCGAGGCCGCGCCGGGACCGCATGATGCCTCCTATTTTTTCGATCAGTTCGCCAACTTGATTGAAGAAGGCAGGGCCCATTGATCTAAATTCGTCTCGGGCGGTTCAGGTGGACCGGCCTGCTTCATTGACCAAACGCGTCCAGCGGAGCAAATTCTTTTCATGTTTAATTCAAGTCAAAAGCGAAACGTTTTTAAAGTTGCAGCTAGCGCCACTTTCGTCACCGCTTTGGCGTTCTCGCCACTGGCGATCGCGCAGGAGCATGAGCACGGTACCGAACCAGGCGCTTCGAAAGAAGTGACCGGCGAAGTAGTCGATATGATGTGTTATGTCGATCATAACGCCGTGGGCGAGAAACATGGCCAATCCTGCGGGGCCAAGTGCATCAAGAGCGGTGGGCCGGCCGGCATCGTTAGTGAGGGCAAAGCGTATTTGGTCGTCGGCGAACACAAGCCGATCAATGATCAGCTCGCCGAGTATTGCGGCAAGACCATCACAGTGAAGGGCAAACTGGCCGAGCGTGGCGGCATTGCGATGATCGAAAACACCGAGATCGTTAAGAAATAGAATCTCATCGACGCCGTCATTCCGAGCTTTGCTCGGGACGACAATGCGGTTATTTGTAGTACGGCCGCAAGGAAGGACGCAGCTTTCCCACTTTAAGAGCCACTTCGATTTGGGCACCTGAAACTGACGCCGTCTCGGCGAGTCCACCAGTTAGACGGAGTGCTCCTGTGGCGAGTTTGCGAATCTCACCTGCCTCGAGTGCTGCGATTGGCAATCCATCACAAAACAGAATCCGATTTGATGCGAGCGCAGCGATGCGTGGCCCTGGCGTGAGAATGCCTTGCAAATTCAGGGGGTCGGCTGCACTCAGCGTAATCAGTTCGTTCTTTGGCGATGCTTTACGGATGGAACGCAACAAACCGATCGCCTCTGGCAACGCGAATTGTTCGCCACTGATTCCGCCGACGAAATAACCGCCGCGAATTTCACCGCGGGCTTCCCAGCGGCGATAAATCCGGCCAAGCTCATACCAGGTCACATCAAAACTCTCGCGCTCAAGCAGACGACGAAACACCACGCCGTAACGGCGCAGCAGCACGCGAGCAAATTTCTCCATGGCGGCGTCGCGCGAAGATTTTTCGGCGCCGTTTACAGATGATTGCGCTGCGATCCTGCTTCTGAGCAAAGACCAGCGCCCGGCGAACTCGATGCTGGCGAGATTCGTTTTGCGTTGGCGCCTTCCGATGGTTCGGCCAAACGTGGGTCGCTTGTCCGAGGGAACGAGAAGCGCACGCAATCCATCGAAGCTATCTGATGTGACAAAGCCCTGCGCCGCGAGCTGCGACAGCGCTTCCTCAACCTGCGACGGCAACAGACCGCTTCGACGCACAAGTTCGGTAAAGAAAAGCGCCCCTCCGTTCGCCAGCGCATCGAATACCGTTCGCGACACAACGGAAAGTTCGATTCTTGAATCTCCTTGAGCCAAGTGCAGCCAGTCGTCGAGATTCTCACGTTGATAAAGCGCAATGGGACTCGTCCGCAGCGGCGCGAATGCGCGCGCCGTTGGATTTTGCGGCGCGGTTAAACGCCCCCAGCCAACACGACCCGAAAAGCAAAGGCGATCCAGCCATTCCGGATCGTATTCGTTAACACGCGCGGCGAGAACCGATGATTCCCAGGCGGCCAGGGGCAGCTCGCATCCGTCCAGTTGCTCGAGAACCGATTGCAAACCTTCCAGACCTTCCACGCGATGTTCCAATTCGGCGCGCTGCCACACAAAAAGAAATCGGTAGAAATCCTGCGGTGAAACTGGCTGAATCTCAGCACGCAACCGGTCGATGGTGAGCCGATGAATTCGCGCCAGCAAGCGACGGTCACACCACTCCTGCTCCCTGACGTCCGGATGAAATTTGCCACGCAAAACGAAGCCCTCCTTTTCGAGCGCAAGGAGTGCCGCGTTAATTTCAGAATGCGATAATCCAAATACTTCGGCGAGTTCGCTGGCAGCGATCGGCCCGCAAACTTCCATTCGCCCACGCACCAACTCCCGGACCGCACCTGCTCGCTCCCAAGTCTCTTCCTCCATCAAATCAGGCAGGAGCAATTCGGGATCCAGCCTAGCCTGCGTATAAATCGTCTTCAGCATCGACAATCGCTCCGCGGCCGCCAAAAACGTGTTTGCTCCAACTCGAAGTTGCGTTGCTCGATTGGAGGCGATGAGTTCTTTCAACAGATGCTCTGCTGCAACACCGTTTCGCTCGCAATAAACGGAAACTGCGGTTTCCTCTGGTGTCATTACACCGATGAGCATCAACGCGTCATGCAATTCATCTGCGTTCGTCGCCTGCGGCCAGGCTTCGCGCTGCACTTTCTCGATTGCCGTCCCATCCAGAATTCCCAAGCCGTCGTTGCCACCGCGTTCGGATGCGCGCCGGGCGTAAACTGCCTGTGTGCGCCGTTCCTCCAACGGCGCATTATCGAGAAATGCGTAAGGTCGCGCGTTAAGAATTTCCGCAGCGAGCGGCGACGGTTCGGGCAAATCGTGCGCGATGCATCGAATCTCGCCTCTCTCGATCTTGCGCAACACTTCTTTCAATCCCTCAATATCCATCGCTTCGGTTAGGCAATCGTCGATCGTCTGTTTCACCAACGGATGATCAGGAATCGCGCGGTCGCCGACGATATGTTCGAGACACGCAAGCTGATCCGGGAACACTGCAGCCAGAAGATTTTCCGCTTCCATGCGCTGGAGCGGTGCCGCGATTTTCGCCCCGCCACGAAACCGCGGCACCGCGAGGGAACGGGTCGTATTCCAGCGCCAGCGAATAGTGAACATCGGCGCGTCGAGCAAGGCTTGAACGAGCAGATCGCGGACTGTTTCGGAATTTAGATAACGAAAGACTTCCTCCAGCGGAAACGAGTGCTGGGTGCCAAGTGAAATCACAATAGCGTCATCTGTGGCCGCTGCTTGCAGCTCGAAATTGAACGAGCGACAAAAACGTTTTCTCAGCGCCAGGCCCCAGGCGCGATTGATTCGACTGCCGAACGGCGCATGCAACACGAGCTGCATTCCGCCCGATTCGTCGAAGAAACGCTCCATCACCAGAGTTTGCTGCGAAGGAATTGCCCCAAGTGATCGATAAGTGTCTGCGAAATAGTCGGCGATTTGTTGAACGGCCTCAGACGGCAACATCATTTCTTTAACGAGCCACTCAGCAAGGTTTTGTCCGTTCGCTAACACTTCCTCGATTTCCGTCCGCAGATCAGACACGCCCCGCGACAACTCTGAGGTGCGCGCAGGAGCTTCGCCGAGCCAAAACGGAATGCCCGGCGGCTGGCCTTTCGCGTCCTCAACGCGGACAACGCCGGAGTTGATGCGCAGAATTCGCCACGACGCGTTGCCAAGCTGAAAGATGTCACCCGGCAGACTCTCAACGGCGAAATCCTCGTTGACTGTGCCGACGAAAATTTCCGATGGTTCGAGAACTACGCGATAATCTGCATTGTCGGGAATTGCACCGCCCGAGGTAAGCGCAACAAGTCGTGCGCCGCGCCGGCCGCGTAAACGATGATTCACCGCGTCATGATGAATCAATGCCGCGCGCCGGCCACGTTTACTGCTGAAACCTTCGGCAAGCATCTTGACGACGCTGTCGAATTCTTTGCGAGCCAGATTTCGATAGGGCCACGCCGAGTGAACCAGCTCGAAGAACTCGTTTTCATCCCAATCCTCGACGGAAGCGGCTGCGACGATTTGTTGGGCCAACACGTCGAGCGGCTTTTCTGGAATGATGAGTCGATCAAGCTCCCCGCGATGGACGCAGCGCAACAGCGTAGCACATTCGACCAGCTCATCCCGGCTCAACGGAAAGATTCGTCCTTTCGGCAAACCACCGCGTTTGTGTTCGGCGCGACCGACACGTTGCAGTAGCGTGGCGATGGAGCGCGTAGAACCCAGTTGGCAAACGAGATCAACCGACCCGATGTCAATGCCTAATTCCAATGAAGCTGTGGCAACAAGCGCTTTCAATTCACCCCGCTTCAATCGGTCTTCAGCGTCGAGACGCAGCTTTGCGGAAAGACTTCCGTGATGCGACGTGACCGCATCTGCCCCGAGCAGTTCGCTCAAATGACGCGTCACGCGCTCGGCCATGCGGCGCGTGTTAACGAAAACCAAACTGGTCCGGTGCGCCTGAATTAGTTCCGCCAAACGGTGGTAGATTTCTTCCCAGACTTCATTCGACATCACCGCTTCAAGCGGAGACCTTGGAAGTTCGATCGCCAGGTCCAATTCGTGGCGATGGCCGATGTCGATGATCTCACACTCAGGACTACCGGCGCCGCTCACTGCATGACTGCCCACGAGAAAACATGCAACCTGTTCGATCGGTTTTTGCGTTGCCGACAAACCGATTCGCTGGAGTCCGCCTGAGGCGGATTTCGTCAGCGCGTCCAACCGTTCGACACTTAAGGCAAGGTGCGCGCCGCGCCGGTTATCCACCACTGCGTGAATCTCGTCCAGAATGAGCGTTCGCGCGGTAATCAGCATGCGTCGACCGGACTCTGAAGTGAGCAGCAAATACAGGGATTCCGGTGTAGTAACGAGAATGTGTGGCGGCTTCTTGATAAGCGCCTGTCGTTGCGAAGCAGATGTATCGCCAGTGCGCACCTCGGCGCGTACATCGATCTCGCGTCCTTCTATCTCACGCAATAACGCACGAATTCCCGAGAGCGGTTCCTGAAGATTTTTCCGAATATCGTTGCTCAACGCTTTGAGCGGCGAGACATAAACAACTTGCGTTTCGTTAGGCAAATCACGCTGTGCGCCTTCGCGAAATAACGCGTCCAGCGAAGCAAGAAACGCCGCCAGCGTCTTGCCCGAACCCGTCGGAGCAGAAATCAGGACGTGCCGGCCGGATTGGATTACCGGCCAGCCTTGTATTTGCGGTTCCGTTGGGGAACCGAACGTTTGCTCGAACCAACGCGCGACCGCAGGATGAAATTGAAAAGACTGCATTGGAACGAAATTCGAAAGGCGACAAGCTTAATTTAGGCGACGACGCGCGAAAGAAAAGTTGTGGCATCTTTTGTAGCCGCGTCGCTTTGAGACGCGTGGCGTGCGGCTCTCGAAACATCCCGACGTCGAGCTTCGCACAGTGAAGCGGCTACAGGCGAGCTCTCAGTGTAATTACTTCGCGTAACATCCGCAGGCCATCGTGAAAAAAGCGAACCTTGCTGCCTTCGGCGTGGTTCCAACGCACCGGAATTTCGCGGATGCGTAATCCAGCGCGCTGGGCGAGATAGAGTAACTCAACATCGAAAGCGAAACTATCGACTCGCGCGGCTTCCAGGATCGGGCGGCAGACATCGAGACGAAACGCCTTGAACCCGCATTGCGTGTCCCAAAACCGCAGGCCAGTCGTGACGCGCGCGAGAAGATTAAAAACGCGACCGCCATATTCCCGACGCCACGGCTGATGAATCCCGATCAAACTGCGGTCCAGCGCGCGAGATCCAAACGCGATATCGACCTCACCATTTGCGATTGGCTCGATCACTTTGGGGATTTCCTCGAGGGGAGTAGAAAGATCGGCATCGAAAAAAAGGCCGATTGGCTTCTGCGCGGCGAGCAATCCTTTGCGCACGGCTGCGCCTTTGCCGCGATTTGGGAAATTCTCGAGCAAGCGCGCTTTAACCTTCGCTTTGGCGAGAACTCCGCGGGCGTTGGTCCCTGTTGCATCTGTTGATCCGTCGTTTACCACGATCAATTCGCTCTCCGGGGCATTGCTGGCGAGATAATCAAGCGTAAGGCGGAGTGTCTGGCCGATGCGTGCCGCTTCGTCGAAGCATGGAATGACAACGGAGAACGGCTGAAGCATGGACGAGACGTTAAGACGTTGAAAAGTTGAAGCGGAAGGTCATTGCAACGCTTCAATGCTTTAACGCTTCAACGATAGATTTCGATAACAAATTTGCCGTCTGGATCGACATAACCACGATACATTCCAGAGGTATTAAAAGGCAATCCGATGTTGCCTTCGCGATCGATTGCTATTAATCCGCCGGTGCCGCCGAGCTTCGCCACTTTATCCAACACAACTTGCGTAGCCTCTTTGAGTGACAATCGGCGATATTCCATTAGAGCAGAAACGTCGTGCCCTACCGTTACGCGAATGAAGTACTCGCCGTCGCCCGTGGCGGACACAGCACAGGTTGCATTGTTTGCGTAGGTGCCAGCACCGATGACTGGAGAATCCCCTACCCGGCCCGGCCGTTTGTTGGTGGTCCCGCCGGTTGAAGTCGCCGCAGCAAGATTCCCGCTTTTATCCAACGCAACCGCGCCCACTGTTCCATGTCGATCTTGATCGGTGATCAGAATCCTTTTTTCGGTCGCACCGGTCCGATGTTTTTCCGCGGTTTTGATTTTCTGCAGCGCATCCCAGCGCTCCTGCGTGAAAAAATATTTTGGATCGACAAGTTCAACGCCATTTTCTCTGGCAAAGGCTTCCGCGCCCTCGCCATCCATCATGACGTGTCCGGATTTTTCCATGACCAGCCGGGCGAGAGTGATGGGATTCTTAACGTGCTTTAGAGTCGCGACAGTGCCGGCGCTGAGCGTTTTGCCGTCCATAATGGCCGCGTCCATCTCGTTCGTGCCGGCGCTCGTAAACACTGAGCCCTTGCCTGCATTAAAATGCGGATCGTCCTCGAGCACTCGCACGGCAGCCTCTGTAGCATCGAGGCTGGACCCGCCTTGCTTCAAAATTTCGTTGCCAGCGGCTAGCGCGCGAGAGAGGCCGGCGCGGTATTCCCGCTCACGTTCTGGCGTCATTTTGCTGCGTTCGATCGTTCCAGCGCCGCCGTGAATCACGAGTCCGATTTTCTGTGTCTGCATGTTTAATTGATCTTGCGACACTTTCTCCGCAGGGGCCCTGGGAGAATTGGCCGATTCCTGTGCGAGCGCGAGCGCCGCTGCACTAAAGAACAGGAAAGCGAAGAAGCAATGGACTCCGAAGACTTTCGTGTGTTTCACAGGCCTGTTAGCCGTCTACCGGCGTCAATTTGTCGATCTTAATGGCCAGGCAGGGTCGGCTGTGGTGCAGATGGAGTAGTATCGCCGCCTAGGATAATCGGCAATCCTTCCTTGCCGGCGCCGATGATTACAACCTTTGAATTGCTGCTGAGGGCAAGGTCCTTCGTCGCCTCGATCCCCTTCCATTTCAGAAGATTTTCACTGACGCCTTCGGCTACAATTTTTTGAAAACTGGAGATGCCTTCCGCTTCAATTTTCTTGCGTTCGGCCTCTTGTTTTTCCTTCAGCAGCACAAACTGCATCCGCGCGGCTTCCTGCTCCGCGCTCAATTTTTCCTGGATGGCCTGTTGCAGACGAGGCGGCAGCGCGACATCGCGGAGAAGCATGCGCTCGATTATCATGCCGCGTGGCTCCACCGCGGCGATAATATGCTGGTTAATTTCCGAACTCATCTTCTCGCGCTCGGGTGAGTAAAGTGCTTTCGCCTGATAAGAGCTGGTCACTTCGCGCACGGCGCTTCGCACATTCGGCTTGACCAACACCGTCTCATAGTCGTGGCCAATTGTGCGGTAAACGTCGGGCGCCTTCGCAGGATCGAGATGGTAGAGGATGCTGACGTCCAGATGAACGATCAACCCTTCGCTGGAAGGTGTGTCCATGGTCTCTTTCACCTCGTTCGTTTGCACTGACATGCGACGCACCCCCGCCAGCGGATTAACTAAGTGGAGACCGGATGGGAGCGCTTCAGCGCGCACGTTGCCGAACAAATCGACTACTCCGACGTGTCCGGCCGGAACAACTCGAGCAGAACGAAGCAGCAGCAAAAAGAGAATGACGACAATAGCGAAAAAAAAAGCAGCAGACGGTTTCACGAAAGCGAATGTAAACAATCTGAGGCCGCAATGTCGAAAGCTTTCATCTAAAAGGAATGCTGTCGGCAGTAGCCTTTGGCGAACGCGGATCGAGGCTCCGGCGCTTCAGCGAACTTTGCTCTTTTCCACATGGCGAAGTAGGGCAATTTGCAAGTGAACATGGCAAATGCTCGTCAACCGGCAGTGATCGCTCAGGGAATCGGCCAGATTGGACGCGATTTTCTGTGGGAGGTGGGAAGCCTCTTCTGGTTCATCGTGCATACGTTCGAGGAAACGCTCGAACGGATTCAGCAGGGGCGTGTGCCATTTCACGCGGTGAGCTTTTTCCGGCATACCGAACGCGCTGGTGTCGAATCCGTGCCGCTCGTTGGGTTGGTTTCGTTTTTTCTTGGGCTGACAATGGCACTTTTGACCGGCTATCAATTGCAGCGTTTCGGAACGGAACGATTGATCCCCGGTTTGGTTGCAATCGGTTTCACGCGAGAGCTTGGGCCACTCATGACCGGCATCATGATGGCGGCGCGCATCGGCGCAGCTTTCACCGCTGAACTCGGCACGATGCAGGTCACTGAAGAAGTCGAGGCGATTGAGGCAATGGGGATTGGGCCGTTACGTTTTCTCGTGGCGCCGCGGTTGCTTGCACTTTTTTTTCTGATGCCCTGTTTATCCACGGTTTCAAACGCCGCCGCGATATTTGCGAGCAGCCTCATTTGCAAGGCCTATTTCAGCATCGCATTTCCCTATTTTCTCGACTTGGTGAAAGATGCTCTTCTCATTCGCGACATCGTCACAGGAATTCTGAAGAGCTTACTTTTTGGTCTGCTCATTGGCGGCATTGCCTGCTATCGGGGGCTGACCGTCAAAGGCGGCGCGGCTGGGGTCGGAACGGCCACAACTTCAAGCGTCGTAACTGCGATCACCACCGTGATCGGCTGCGATACGCTCTACAACATTGTTTACACCACCTTTTATCCCACGTGAGAGCCCGGACGCATATGGTCGAACTGCGGGACGTCTGCATGCAGTTCGAGGAAAAAACGGTGCTCGACGGGTTCACACTCAAAGTCGAGCCGGAAGAGCGTCTTGTAATCATGGGCCAGACCGGTAGCGGCAAGAGCACCGTTCTGCGCCTGATTTTGGGAACGCTGCGGCCCATTTCAGGATCAGTCTTCTTCAAGCAATTCGAAATCACGCGCCTTGGCCGGCGAAAATTGCAGCAAGTCCGCCGGCACATGGGAATGGTCTATCAATACTCGGCCCTGCTGAGTTCGCGCAACGTCCGCGACAACGTCGCGCTTCCACTCGAAGAACTTACCGACAAATCGCGCGCAGAAATCGATAAGATTGTGGATGAAAAGCTCGATCTCGTCGGAATGAAAGACGCCAAAGAGCTGCTCCCGGCGGAGTTGAGTGGCGGTATGCGGAAGCGCGTCAGCATCGCCCGGGCGCTCACCCTCGAACCGGAATTGGTCCTCTTCGATGAACCCTCAGCCGGGCTGGACCCGGTCATCGCTTCTGTGATTGATGAATTAATTATCAGCCTGAGCGAAAGAGCGAAGGTCACATCGATTACTGTCACGCACGAAATGGACAGCGCCTTTCGCGTCGGCACACGGATGGCTATGTTGTATCAGGGCAAAATCATCGAGGAAGCCGAACCCGAAGAATTCAAACAATCCAAAAATCCTGTAGTAGCGCAGTTCTTGAGCGGGAGCACTGAAGGCCCGATTCTGGAGGACAGCCAAGATGCAATTACAAAGAAATGAAGTTTTGACAGGACTGCTCGTGATCGGGACGGTCGCGGTAGTTGCGTTTCTTTTGGTTTTGCTCGGCGCGCCGGGGCTATTCCGCCCGCTTGTGACCTACAGGATTTATTTCGATAACGCCGCTGCAATTAAACAAGGCGCGCCGGTGATGCTGGCCGGTCGCAAAATTGGTCAGGTGCAAAAACTGTATTCGCCCGTATCTCCTGAAGAAGAAAAGCGGGCGCAGGAAGCGGAGGCAGCAATTCATCCGCCCGGAGCGAATGCCAGCCCCAGCCCGAGTCCCACTCCGGGCAAACAAAGATTTGAAGTGCGCGTCGATGTGCAGGTGGACAAAAACGCCAGAGTATATCGCGACGCGAAGACGCGCTTGATGCAGCTCGGACTACTTGGAGACATGGCCATCGATATTACCCAGGGCACTGAAGCATCCGGACGCGCAAAAGATGGCGACATGTTCGCGGGCGAACGCACTCCTGATCTGGGCGAAGCTGCAGCCAAGATGCTTGAGGTCATCCAGCCGGTCGCCACTGAAGCGACAAACACCATGAAAGACCTTCAGCAGACGGCGCAAAATCTTAACCGACTCACTGACCAAAACTCCGAGCTGACCCTCGCGCTCGGCCAATTCAAAACGTTCGGTGAACATCTTTCCGACCTGACTGCGCCCGACAGCGCGCTCTCGCATTCGCTTACCAACATCGAAAGGATCAGCAACAGTCTTACAGAGAACGACAACATCGAAGTGACCCTGCGAAATCTTCGGACATCGTCAGACAAACTAAAGCTTGCTGTGACTGATCTCCAGCCTGCCGGCGAGAACATCAAGCAATTCAGCGAGACAATAAAAACTCAGCCGTGGCGTTTAATCTGGCCAACGACAAAAAAGTACGCCGAAACATCACCAACTCCTGCTCCTGCCCAGGGAACCATTACCGTGCGCAAAAGCGCACGAGCAAAGCCGAGCCCAACGCCGACGCGGCGCACCAGCTCCCGGTAGATTGCTAACAAGATCAGCCAGCGCCGACGGAAGCGAGTTTCCTTTTTAGTTTTCTACTTTCTACTTTCAAATTTTTGCTTCTCTTGGCGGCCAGCGGTTAGCTGCATCGCCTGGTTAGGCGTATGGTTTATAGCTGCCGTGGGTTGCGAAGCTCGCCAGCGCGAAGTCTGCGCTCGATCTCAAGACGTGATTCGCCGAAGATGTGGAGCCCCTGCTGCGAACCGGAGACTACGATCAGGCGATCACACTGACCCATAGGTGTGGGCGAATGCGCCGGAACTCCCGAAGCGGGAATGGAGAAGGTCGGCGAAGTAGGCCTGATCTCCTAATAGTCGGGCGTTTTCGGATGTGACGTGTTCTCGTAGTGGGTGATCTCAAAATCAAGCGATGCGAAAAACTCCGGCAACTTAGGCGCTAGCTCCGCGGCGACAACTGTGCGCGGCTTCGGATGAGTGGATGAGAGCTCATTCGGATCGTGCTTGCGGTGACCAGCGTGCCGTCCTTTGCCTTCTGCTCGAGTAGTTTTGCCATTTCTTCCTTCGTTCTCATGCACCAATTCGCCTGACGAGAACAAGATCAGCTACGGCTAGTTGAGCCGAGGCTTCGCTTCGACGTTCTACTTTCTAATTTCACGTTTCTAAATTTCAACTGCGTAGCCGTTGGCTGCGTCGTTTTGTTAGACCCTTAAATCAAGAGGTAGCGTAGTGAGACGATGTAATGTCGGCGACTGCGCCAATTTGGGTAAGCTCATCGACAATCCGGCGGGCTTCTGTTGCGGGGGTCGCCTTAACGAGAACTTGCGGGACATTCTCGACGAAGTGCTTGGCCTCCGCTAAACCGAATTCAGGCCGAGCGCAACGTACAGCCTTGATCACCCCGATTTTGTCGCGTCCCACCGATCGAAGAACAACGGCAACTAACAGATCAGGCGAGACGTGGGCTAAAATCAACAGCCAAGCAAGCAGACCCGATAAGCGGAGGGTTTTCAGACTGCCAGATTAAGAAATTTCAGCGTGCATCGTCAATCCGGGAGTCCGAAGATTGCGACATGAACCGCTGTCGAATCGCGACAATCACGATCTCGATGTTGCTGGCTGTGTCCGTTTATGCGGCAAATCCATTTCTCGACGCGCGGGACGACAAGCCGGTATCCGCGAAGTTTCGCGGGACAGAATGGGGCGACGAAATTTCGCGGGACGAAATCCCGCTGACCGCACGGGTGGTCACAACGCGCATCGCAAGGACGTCATGGGGCGCAATCTTCAAAATCGAATTTAATGACCTCAAATCGCGTGCGCCGCAGCCACGCAAGATCGAGCCTGACTATTTCGTTGTGACTGACGACGGGATCGTGTTGCTAAACGAGGAAAATATTCCCGACGCAATCAAGCGGATTTCGGCGATGGAGAAGCCACCCGAATTTGAGCCGGGTGAAATTTACGGTATCACCAGTGGCAGCTTCGATCACGCAGATGGCGAATGGAAGACGACAGTCAGACTCAAAGGCGATCTCTGCATTTATGACGCAAGCCATCTCTCAGGTCATTTCAAAAAAGTCGTCTGGAAGAAAGGAGTTGGATTGGTTGAGTACGCGAGCGGCTACGGCGCGCGTGCCGACGGCTATCGGCTCAAACGCATTACAGGAACGCATGCACCATAAATTCGCGGCTGCATGCCAGAACACCTAAACAAGCTATGGAGTTTCTCCTTAATTTGCCGGTGCCGGTTTCGTTTTTGATCATTTCGGCGATTACCACCTTGTTCGCCCTGGCTGGTCTTTACTTGGTACGAAGGAAGTATTCGGCAGAAGTATTAAAGGAGAACCACGAGGTAGCAGCAATCATTTTCAACGCCTTCGGCCTGTTTTACGGGGTGATGGTGGCGTTCGTTGTATTTGTTACTTGGAGCGGATACTCCGATGCCACAAAAAATCTGGAAATGGAAGCTAATGAGGTCGCCGATATTTTTCACAGTTCGGAAGCCTTCCCCGGCTCGACGCGTAGAGTAATACGGCAGGGGCTCATGGATTATGCGGTTTCCGTTTATAACGATGAACTGAAGAAAATGTCACAGGGCGAGGTGAGCCTGCATTACGGCGGGGCAATACGAAGGCTGTTAAGTACGTTCTACCAGATCGATGAGAAATCGATTCCCAACCGAGAGCTTTACGCTGAAACATTAAGGCGGTTGAACGACCTCGCTGAATATCGGCGGCTTAGAATATTTGCAGGAAACGACACCGTGCCGTCAGCCATCTGGTTAGTCTTACTTGTGGGCGGAGTATTCACGGTTTCGTTCACATTTTTCTTTGGAATGAAAAACATCAAGGCGCAATACCTGATTACGACCACACTCACGGTGACGATCACGTTGATCTTGTTTCTGATCTATGTCCTTGACCATCCCTTTACAGGAACGAGCAAAGTCAGCACGGAACCGCTGAAAGACGTGATGGAGATAATGCAAGAGGACTGAGCAGCCACTCGTCCAACCCGTCAAAAGCTTCGATTGATTTTTAACGCCGTTTTCTCGTCGGCTTGCCTTTGCGTTTGGTCTTGGCCATCCTGCGCAGCTCCTTTTTGGTCATCGATTTGTACATCCCTCGCGAAGCACCCTTCAGCGACGATTTCGAGCGCTTGCCGCGCTTAGCCGCGAGCGCGGCGCCGGCAGCCATTTGTTGTTTCTTTGATCTTGCAAGCATACAAAAAAATTCGCATGCCAAACGCGAAATGGATTGGCTTACGCCGCCTCGATTTTGCGCCAGAAGAAGTAAACCGGCACACCCGTCAGCACTATGAGCATCCCGATTCCGGAAGTCGTCGATGCGACAAATGCCAGATCGACGATTAGCAGACCAGCGAGCACAATTGAAACAATCGGCACGAACGGGTAACCCCAAGTGCGATATGGGCGCTCTGCATCCGGTCTTTTGCGTCGCAAGATCATCAGCGCGGCAATCATGAGAACGTAAAAGAGCAAATCCGCCGAGACGATGTATTCGAGCAGTTGGTTGTAAACATTTCCATAAGTCACTTGATGCGTCGCGGCGTGGACTGTCACGGTGCGCGGCAGCGTAAGAAAAGCTGTCCAAATTCCCTGCGCCACCAGCGCTGCCGCGGGAACATGAAAACGATTTGTGGTCGCAATCTTTTGGAAAAATAACCGATCGCGCGCCATCGCGTAGTAAACGCGCGCTCCGGAAAGAATCAGCCCGTTGTCGCAGCCAAAAGTAGAAATCATGATCGCAGCCGCCATACACATCGCACCCGGATGACCGAACACAGCGTTCACCATTGCCACGGCCACGCGATTTTGTGGAGCGTGCTGGATTTCTGGAAACGGCAGCACAGCCAGGTAAGCAAGATTGGCCAGCAGATAAAGAACCACCACGATGCCGCAGCCTCCCACGAGCGCGCGCACAAGATTCTTTCCCGGGTCGCGCACTTCGCTGCCGACAAACGTCACATTTGTCCACGCGGTCTGCGCGAAAAGCGGACCGACCATCGATCTTCCAAAAAGCAGCATGAGAGCGAGACCGCCGACGAATGTGAAACCGGGCTGGGCGACCTGGGGACTCCAGCCGTTGGCCCACGAGTTCCACCAGGCCGAGCTCAGCGCGGCAGAATTGGCATTCCAGCCTAACCACAAGCCGATCACCACGACAGCAGCCAGCGCGGCTGTCTTAGCAAACGTGAATGTGTTCTGAATAATCTTTCCAACTTCAAGACCGCGCGTGTTGCTCCACGTCAGCAAAGCGATCAACACGATCGCGACGAGTTGTTCAGTCGATAAACTGATCGCGTAACCGCCGAATGCGATTGGACGAACTAAGTAATCGTCCGGCGAAACTGCTATGACAAAAACGCCGAGAAATTTTGCAAAAGCGATCGCTACCGCAGCGATCGTCCCAGTTTGAATTACCAGAAACAACGCCCAGCCGTACAAAAATCCGATCGAATGACTGTACGCTTCGCGCAAAAAGACATAAACGCCGCCCGCGCGCGGCATCATCGTCGCGAGCTCCGAACAACAAAGCGCACCGGTAATCGTCAGTAAACCGGCGATCGCCCACGCGAGCAGCAACCAGCCCGGCGCGCCATTCAATCGCGACGATTCCGCGGAGGTAATAAAAATGCCCGACCCGATCATCGAGCCGATCACGATCATCGTCGCGTCGATCGGTCCGAGAGCGCGAACTAAGTTGGTCGTCTCGCGCTGATTGATGATTTTGTCGCTCATTGCCGCGTTAAACCTGGAGGCAGATGCGTGCAGAAGGCCATCGAAGCGTTCTAGCGTTTCGTGATCCTGTCATGTTGAGCGAAGCGCCCGCAAAGCCGTAGCTTTATGCGAAGGCTGGAAACATCTCTGGGGTAGTCTGCTGGGGTTGCTTGCGAACTAATCTGAGATTTCTTCGCTTCGCTCAGAATGACAATGCCTGGTTACTCGAAAAGTTCTTAGCCTGAACTCTTCGGAGCGCTTATTCTCACGCCTTCATGTTCCAGCTGTGTTCGCAATTCACGCGCGAACCCAACTGCACCAGGTGTATCGCCATGAACGCAAATTGTTTCACCGCGCACATCCACATCGCGGCCTTCGACAGAGCGCACTTTGCCTTCGCGCAACATCCGCAACACGCGCGCAGCAGCTTCTTTTGGATCGTGAAGTAATGCATCTCGTCTAGTGCGTGGAACCAGCCATCCGTGATTCAAGTAATTACGATCGGCGAAAATTTCGCGCGCGATTTGCAAACCGTGCACCTCGCCTGCGCGCGCAAGCTCGGTTTTATCCGGCGCGAAAAGAATTAACTTGGGATCGACCGACTCGATAGCGTGCGCGATCGCATCGGCTAGTTTTTCGTCGCGCACCGCCATGTTGTAGAGCGCGCCGTGAGGTTTGACGTGGTTTGGTCGAACGTCTAGCGCGGAGGCGATCGCCTGAAAAATTCCGAGTTGATAGGCTACGGCATCGAACACCTCATCGTTTGGCACCTTCAGTTCCTTGCGTCCGAAATTTTCGCGATCGAAGAAGCTCGGATGCGCTCCGACGGCGACTCCATGCTTTTTCGCAGCAGAAACTGCGGCACGCATTGTCTCAGAATCGCCGGCATGAAACCCGGTTGCGATATTCGCCGAGCTGATGAACTCGAACAGCTCGGAGTCGTAACCCGCGCCTTCGCCGAGATCAGCATTTATGTCGACCGATAGCTTCACGACAATTGGAGGCTGAGACCGATTCGGAAACGTTCGAATTCACGTTCGCGCTCAACCAGAAGCCGATGCGCATCAGCGAGTGAGACTTCGAAGAAACGAACGCGATCGCCGGGCCGAAGCTGTGCCGCAACGCCGAGATCAACCGTGATCACGTGTGCTATTTTGGGATAACCACCGATGGTTTGGCAATCTCCCAAAAGTAAAATCGGTTTGCCGCTCGGTGGAACCTGGATCGTACCTGGAGCGACCGCTTCGGAGACGAGATCCACATCGTCCATTCGTTTCAATTCTGAACTTTCGAAACGAACGCCCATGCGATCGGAATCGGGTGAAACGGCGAAGGCTTCACTCGTTAGGCGTTGAAGCGTTAAAGCGTTGAAACGGTCCGAATCGACGCCGCGAACGAAACGCAAAATCGGATCGCGTTTTGCCCGACTCACCCAATCGTGCGGCGCCGTCCACGAGGAAATACCTGTAGCCGCGGTCGACTTGTCCGCCGTAGCCTCGGCGGAGGCGGATGATCCCGGCCATTTGCCAAGCGGAACAGCATCTCCATCATGCAATGTGCGTCCGTCAAATCCTCCAAAACTCGCGCGCAAATCAGTAGAGCGGCTACTGAGAACAATCGGCACGTCCATTCCGCCAGAGATCGCCAGCCAGCATCGGCAACCAATTTGAGC
Source organism: Verrucomicrobiota bacterium (assembly GCA_046734045.1). Classification (GTDB taxonomy): domain Bacteria; phylum Verrucomicrobiota; class Verrucomicrobiia; order Chthoniobacterales; family UBA10450; genus Udaeobacter. The sequence continues at coordinate 12,622 of JBKPQL010000135.1, read as the reverse complement.
GCGTCCAAATTTAATTTCTTCGCCCGCTTCGACACGTGCTGCGTGACCTGTGAGTAGCGATTTCGATCCAACGCGGATATCGAAATCGCCGCCGCACCAGGCGACGATTCGCCGATCATTAAAACGCAACTGCAAACCGCCGAGCGTAATCTCGAGTCCGGCTTCGCCTTCATCATTGCCGACGAGCAAATTGGCCACGCGCAACGCAAACGGATCGAGCGCGCCGCTTGTGGAGACGCCGAATTCGCGAAAACCGGTGCGGCCAAGATCCTGCACAGAGGTAAGAAATCCCGCGCGCGTTACAATCATCTCCATCGCGTTGTCATCCTGAACGAAGTGAAGGATCTCACAACAAGCGGTTTGATCGTGTTGGGGAATTCTGTGTGCACAATACTGCGGAATGGACGGTCCCTCGCTTTGCTCGGGATTACCCGTTTCATTGTTTTAACGACTCAAATTCCTCGCGCGTGATCGCGCGGAAACGCACGCGATCACCTGCGCGCAAAAGCACCGGCGGATCTTTTGCTGGATCAAAAAGTTTCAACGGCGTTCGCCCAATCAGATTCCAGCCGCCGGGCGAGCGCAGTGGATAAATTCCCGTCTGGGCGCCACCAATCCCGACCGAGCCGGGAGGAATTTCTTTGCGCGGCGTTGAGCGACGCGGCGTCGCTAATTTCTTCGGCAACCCTGCCATAAACGGAAAACCGGGAACGAATCCGATGCACGCAACTCGGTATTCAGCCGCGCTGTGAAGCTCGACCATTTCCTGTGTCGAGATCTGTGCTTGACGCGCGACGTCATCGAGATCGGGAGCGAATTCCGGATCATAGCAAACTGAAATTTCCACCGCGCGAATTTCGCTTCTGGAAATTCTGACGCGTCGGCGGCGGCCACTAGCTCCGCTTACAGCAGCGCGAATGCGTGTTGCCACCCAGTCGAACACCGCGCCCGGTGTTCCACTCGCTTTGGTGATCGCGATGGGATCAAAAAAAACCGCGACGCTGGTGTAAGCGGATGCGAGTTCAATGACACCGGGAATGGCAGCGGTTCGCAGCTGGTGAAATGCGCGGAGAACCGCGTCCAGCGTTTCCTCAGGCGCATCTTCAAATTGCTCGCGCAAACGCACAATCAGCGCGGAATCTCCGAGGGGAATGGTTTCCATCGGCTTACCTTGTCATGTTGAGCGAAGTGCCTGCCAAGCCGTAGCTTTATGTGGAGGCTGGAAACATCTCTGTTTAGCCGCTCGTGATTTGATTCACAGTAACATAGAGATTCTTCGCTTCGCTCAGAATGACAATTTTTGGTAATGCGGCCCGATCTCGCGCACTCACTCTCCGCGCTTCGCCTCGATCTCGATGTTAATCGCAACCGTCTGGCTGATGCCGGAGACTGTCTCGGTGGCTGGTGAAAACATCAAATTAAAGTCGCGCCGCGTGATTGGATCGGTCGTCACCGCCCAACGCGTCCGACTCGTTTCATTGATCGGCGTCAGCAGTTTCGCGTGAAGCGTGATCGGCTTGGTCACGCCATGCATCGTGAGATCGCCGAGAATGTCGCCGCTTTCCGGTCCGGTGCGTTTCACGCTGCGGCTCTTGAACGTGATGTGGGGAAACTTCTCGACGTCGAAAAATTCGGGGCTACGCAGATGATCATCTCGTTTTTTGATGCGGGTGTCTATGCTGCTTACCTCGATCTGGGCGATGACCGAAGAATTCTCCGGATGCTCGCGGTCGATTTCGATCTTGCCGCTGAATCTCGTGAATTTTCCACGAGTCGTGCCGAGGAATTGATGCACGGTGAAACCAATCGTTGAGCCGGACGAATCGAACTTGTAGGTCTCCTCTGCCGATGCGGCAGAGCAAAGCCCGGCGATTGCGACCGCAGCCACAACGTTGGATACAACCTTCTTCGTGAATTCCGCTGTCATGTTGAGCGAAGCGAAACGCCTCGGTGTGTTCCCATGGACAGTCGATCAGAGGTAATCAGAGATTCTTCGCTTCGCTCAGAATGACATAATGCAATTGCTATTCTCATTTCGAACTCTTCTTCGCCTCGGCCGCCAGTGTTTTCAAGAGCGGCGTGCGAGACATCGGCAGTCGCCCGAACAAATTTCCGAGCGCAAACGCCGGGTCGGCTTTCAGCTTTTTCACATCGTGCACACCGGCAATGCGCGCCAGCTCAGTCTCGAAATGCGCGACCCCGCGCGGCGTCGGATTGTTTGCATCAAGATAACCAAACGCTCGACGCAACAATCCGAACAACTCCGGCTCCCGATGATCGCGCTCGGTGCAAATCTCGATCAGTTCAACAAAATAAGCTGCAGTCTGTGTGCGCAGATAGTTGCTACGAATTCCCGGAAACGGATTCTTAAGTACGACTTCCGTGAGCGTGTGCAAATCTGATTTCCGGCTGCGCATGATGGAAATTTCAACTTCAAAGAATAGATCCAGTTTTCCGGCAAATGCGCTCTTGGGACGCCGCGCGCCTTTGGCAACCGTTTGGATACAGCCCAATGATTCCGTGCACCACGAGACGATCAGGCTCGTGTCGCTGAATTTCCGTTTGCGAAGAAGAATTGCTTCTGTGCTTTCCATCGCCACAAGCCTAGCACATGAACAACTCGATTTTTTGCAATTGCTGATCTCGCCAGCCATCATGAGCGATGCCGACGACAACTACGGAAACCGCGCGGGTGCCGGAGGACATCAGCGGCCGCCAGCGCCGCATCCCCATAGGCGGCATCACGTGGCGGCACACCTTTCGCGCTCTGCGGCACCGCAATTATCGACTCTTTTTCTGGGGCCAGCTGGTCTCGCTCATCGGCACGTGGATGCAGCAAACAGCGATGAGCTGGTTCGTTTACGAAATCACGAATTCAAAATTCCTGCTCGGTCTCGTCTCTGCTATCGGCTCTGCGCCGATGATGCTCTCGTCGGTCTGGGGCGGCTCGCTGGCTGATCTCTATCCGAAACGCTCGATCCTTGTGGCGACGCAATCCGCGCAAATGATCTGCGCATTTCTGCTCGCGGCAGGCGTGTGGCTCCGCTTTGCGTCGCCGTGGTTCATCGTCATCATCGCCGGGTTTAATGGACTCGCGATGGGATTCGATATGCCCGCGCGCCAGGCGTTCACGGTCGAAATGACCAGCCGCGAAGATTTGCTGAACGCGATCTCGCTCAACAGCTCAATCGTCAACGGCGCGCGTGTCGTCGGCCCATCGGTTGCGGGATTGATAATCGGCGCGGTAGGTGTGGCGATGTGTTTTCTACTGAACGGAATCAGTTTTGTCGCGGTGATCGCCGGTTTGCTGCTGATGCGTCTGCCGAGGTTTGAACGCAAAATCGAAATCATCTCCCCGGCCGCGCACGCGTGGACTGGAATCGTTTACTCCATCAAACACCAGCGTGTGCGCACGATTTTGCTTCTGTTTCTCGCAGTCGGTGTTTTTGGCTGGTCCTACGCCGTACTCATGCCAGCGTTCGCACGCGATGTGCTGAGGCGCGGCGCCAACGGGTACGGCGTGCTGATGTCCGCGAGCGGAACAGGCGCATTCGTCGGCGCGCTGATTGTGGCAACGTACGGACATCTTTTCACGCCGCGCAAAATTGCGCTCAGCGGTGTCTGGCTGTTCTCGGCTGCGCTGCTGACAATTTCGTTCACGAAAAGTTTTCCACTCGCGCTTTTGTTTCTCTTCGCCGCTGGATTCGGCATGCTCCTGTTTTTCTCGACATCAAACACCGTGCTGCAAACTATCGTGCCGGATGAAATGCGCGGGCGCGTCATGGGCGTGTGGTCGCTCGTGTTCGGTGCGATGATTCCACTCGGAAGCCTTGAAGCCGGCGCCGTTGCGCATTGGCTTGGCACATCTTTCGCGCTCGCGTTCGGCGCGATAATTTGCGCAGCATCGGCGCTGGTCACGCTATGTGTCATTCGCCGGCGCGAAGCACAGGAACCAACATGACCTCAAGTCTTGTGTCTCGGAATACCCAATCAGGAAACCAGGGAAGCCAGGAAAAGAAACTAAAATTTACTCCTGGATTCGTGGTTTCTAGATTTCATTTAAATCGTGATCAAGCTTTTGTTTACAATGCGCAATCTTCATCGCGACCCGCGTGGCCTCAGCGGTTCATGATGTGCAGTGCGCGTTTTTCGACGTTGAGCGCAGCCTCTCTGACTGCTTCGCTCAAGGTGGGATGCGAATGACAGGTGCGGCCGAGGTCTTCAGAGCTGCCACCAAATTCAATCACTGACACCGCTTCGGCGATTAATTCCGATGCAGCATGGTGCAAAATGTGAGCGCCCAGAATGCGATCGGTTTTTGCGTCCGCCACGAACTTGACCGTTCCTTCCACATCGTCACTACAAAGCGCGCGGCTGTTCGCGCGGAATGGAAATTTGCCGATACGCACGTCGATCCCCTGCTCTTTGGCTTGGTCTTCGGTAAGACCAACGCCGGCCAGTTCTGGATTGGTGTAGATAATCCCTGCAATAGCGTCGTAGTTTACGTGCCCGGCTTTGCCGGCGATGATTTCTATGCAGGCAATTCCTTCGTCCTCGGCTTTGTGCGCCAGCATTGGACCGGCAATCACGTCGCCGATGGCGTAAATGCCTTCGACATTTGTGCGGAAATGTTTGTCCACCTTGATGCGCTTCTTCTCGTCAAACTCGACGCCGACTTTGTCCGCGCCCAGGCCATCTGAAAATGGCCGGCGGCCGACTGACACGAGAACTTTGTCTGCTTCGAATTTCAGTTCCTGACCGCCTTTGGTTGCAGTCACCGTCGCACGACCGTTGTCGACCTTCACGGCGCCAACTTTTGTTTCCAAGTGGAATGTCATTCCCTGAGCGGTGAGCAAGCGCTGCAACAGGTTCGAGAGCTCGAGATCGAACCCGAGCGCGATGCGCGGTAGAAATTCCAGCATCGTCACTTCAGAGCCGAGCCGGTTCCAAACGGAGCCCAATTCCAGGCCAACTGCGCCCGCGCCGATCACAACGAGCTTCTTTGGAGGTTCAGTGAACTCCAGCGCTTCGGTGCTGCTGACGATTGTTTTGCCGTCAAATTTCGCGAACGGCAGTTCTACCGGTGCGCTGCCGGTAGCAATAACGATATTTTTTGTCTCGATCTGCTGCGCCTCGCCGTTGGAGGACTTGATCGAAACTTTTCCGGGAGCGGTAATGGTTCCGGTACCTTCGAAGGTGGTGACCTTGTTCGTCTTCATGAGCGTGCGCACCCCGCTGTTGAATGTCTTCACAACCTTGTCCTTGCGCTCTTGCATCTTCGCGAGATCGACACGCGCGCCGTCAATGACGATGCCGTGCCTGGCTGCCTCTTTTTTGACGAACATGAAATGATCGCTTGAAGTAAGAAGCGCTTTGCTCGGGATGCAGCCTACGTTCAGGCAGGTGCCGCCCAGCTCCTTGTCTTTTTCGACGAGGGCGGTCTTGAGTCCAAGCTGTCCGGCTCGAATAGCAGCGATGTAACCGCCTGGTCCCGAGCCAATGATAACAACATCAAATTTTTCCATATTGCATTAATTCACTGAGCAATCGCCGAAAAAATCGCAGGCGCAACTCCCGCCTCATCGTTAGGCGCGGCTTGTCTTCTCAACCACACCCCATCAACTCGCGAACGCTTTCGGAGTCAATCGCCGCAACCTAGTAATGCGCAACCAGCCTTAATCGTCTCTGTCGATCGCTGATGCGTAGTTTCAGCCCGACGCTTGACGCGTCACAGGTGGAAACAACGTTTTCACCGATTCACGCGAGAGCACGATAATCGTGAATACTCCAAGAATCGTCCCGAATGGAATAAAGATGCATTCTACACAGGCGACAACGAATGCGAACCAATAGTGGTTTCGGCGCGAGAGCGATCGACCGGCAAAAGCTACAACGATGGCAAAGATGGCGCCAAGCAAGAAAAGAAAAATTCCAAGAACGACAAACGCCCACCCGAGTGCGGGCGGCGGAGGCTGCTGCGCTGGGTTAGTCGGCGGACGATGAGAAAGCGTGATAAAGACAAATCCCATTGCGGTGTAAAGCAATGGGAAAAAGGAGCAAAACGCCGCCACGCCTGCGACGACGTAATGAAAGATCGACAATAATCTCAGATGCTCGGAGTCTTGATTCATTTATTGGACAGAAGGGTGCACTAATCGTGATCAGGTTTACGACGTGATATAGCCTTCTTCGCCGTGCTGGTTGATGTCGAGCCCCTGCCGTTCGATCTCTGGCGCAATCCGCAGACCGATGGTTCCTCGGACAACTGCGCCGATGATCGCGCTTCCCACAACCGCAATCACAATCGTGACCGCAATTGCCTTCAGTTGTTCGAGCCATAGGGTGTGACCAACAATTGTGGCCATTCCGTTTTGCGTAGCGGGATTGAGCGGCGCGGAAGTCAGAAGTTCGAGGTTCGGATTCACACTCGCAGTTGCAAGCACACCGGTTAAAAACGCGCCTAGGGTTCCGCCGACAGCGTGGATGCCAAAAGTGTCGAGCGCGTCATCGTAGCCCAGCCAGGATTTTAATCTTGTGCAGGCGAAAAACGGAACGATGCCGGCAGCGACGCCGATGATGACTGCGCCGCTCGGAGCGACATAACCGCAGGCTGGTGTAATCACGACCAAGCCGCCGACGGCGCCTGAGCAGAACCCCAGCACGCTCGGTTTCCCGCGCAACGCATACTCCAGCATTGCCCAGGTGAATGACGCGATCGCAGTGGCGAGCGTCGTCGTCATAAACGCGTTGGCAGCGATTCCATCCGGCGCAAGCGCGCTTCCAGCGTTGAAGCCGTACCAACCCACCCAGAGCAAGCCGGTTCCGACCATACAAAGCACCATACTGTGCGGTGCCATGATTTCTCTTCGGAATCCGAGCCGGTGTCCGAGAAGAATGCAAAGCACCAGCGCCGACCAACCGGACGTCATGTGGACGACCGTTCCACCGGCGAAATCGATGGCGGTGACTTTCGCCGCGGGATTCGAGAGGCCATTCATCCAGCCATCGACGCCCCAGACCATGTGCGCGATCGGAAAATACACGGCGAACATCCAGATGCCGACAAACACCAACACCGCTGCAAATTTCATCCGTTCCGCGACCGCGCCGATGATCAGAGCAGGCGTAATGATGGCAAACATCAGCTGGTACATCGCGAAGACATTGTGGGAGACCCAGTGGGAATAATCGCTGTTCGGTCGCGCATCAACGCCGTGGAGAAAAGCAAACTTCAACCCGCCAAAAAATGGCGAGCCGTGCGAAAAAACGAGCGAATAACCGACTGCCCACCAGAGAATCGTTACCAACCCAGCAATACCAAGACATTGCGCCAGCACCGACAACACATTTTTAGCGCGAACAAGGCCGCCGTAAAAAAGCGCCAGCCCTGGCAACGTCATGAATAACACGAGCGCCGCGCAGGTCATCATCCAGGCATTATGACCGGGACCCGGCCCCCCGATGTTCGAGGCAAGCGCCCCGCCGGCAGAATCCGCGCCGCGTGCTGAATTGTTTACGTACGCCTCCAGATCAGCCACACGCTGCTCAAGCGATGGTGATTGGGAAGGCGACGGTGTCGATGTTTGCGCGAAAAGCGGAGACGAGATCGCAATGATCGCTGTAAGCAAAAAAACTCGCACCATTACGCGCTTCTCTTATAGCGCGGCCACATTCGGGTGCGCAAGGAAAACTCCCCCGAGCTGCTTACCAGGCCGAGATTGTGACGCTTCGGCTTTTGACAATTACTTTCTTGGAATCGCTCGCAGGATCAGATTGCCCAGCCAATCGGGATTCGCGACGCCCGCACGATATGCGTTGAGTGATTCCACCGAAGAATTGACCCGCAGATTACTGTACGAGCCGTCAGGATTTTGCCAGCGTTCATGCCAATAGACCGCAGCCTTGACGCGTGGATAACGCGTTCGGAAAAGCTCAAGAGCTTGCTTGATCCACTCGGGCTTCCACATGCCAGGTTCATTAACATCGTACGGAAATTCACCAGTCGCCCATTCTGCGATCATGACTGGTTTCTTCGGATCCAGCCTGCACATCTCCTCATACGGCCAATCGACCAGCGAAGGAATGTCCGGATTCGGCTCGTCCTTGTATTGCTGGCCGTAAACACTCAGGCCAAGCCAATCGACGTAATCGGAGCCCGGATAGTACGAGGGCGCGCTATTCCAAGTGTCCAGCGGATAAGAATAGTTGTTGGTATGAAACATCCACTCGATGTTGGTGGCGCCACGCGCGCGGACGCGATCAACGACGTGGCGGTACGCTCTCCTGAAGACTTCCGGTCCTTTCCAATTGTTGTGCTCCTTGTCCCATTCGGCGCCGCCGTAATAACTTCCAGACCACGGGAACCATGTCCCGTTCATTTCGACGCCGAACACCACGATTAATGGATTACCAAAAGCACGCGCTGCGTCGCCCCATTTGTCGATGTACTCGTCCCACTTCCCAGCGATGATCTCGTTCAAACTAAACCTGTCCGGCCCACGATCCTCTTCATATGGCTTGTCCCAGGGCGACCAAAAAACAAGCGGCAGTGAGCCGTGCCGCCAGATGACGTTTAAATTGTCGGTAGGGAAATTTTGTTCTCCCCAATAACTAGACGAAGCGATGATGGCTTGATGTTTGCCGACCAGCTGCTCGAAATCTTCGATTATTTCGAGGGTGACGTCGTCCTCTTCATCGCCAAAATCCATGAACGCGCCGGTATATGCGCCGCGCTCGGGAACGACTACCTCGACGGTCTTGGGCTGTTCAGCAGCAACGCGTTTGTGACATGCACATAATGAAAAACTGGCCACTATCACGAAAGTAATGGCAGTGAAAGGCTCTCGACTCCGCATTTGGCTGGCAAGCTCTGTGCAGAGGAATTGGTTGTCCAGCACAACCACGGCTTGCCTCATTTACCTGGTGACGGCAATAGAGGCGCGAGGCGATTCGAAGCCTTTTGCGGTCACAGCTACCGTGGATGCCGATCACTGCGTTAACAAGTGTGTGCCCACTGAAGCATTGGGCGCGGGTGTGGACGGCCATGAGCGAGGCGACTGCGCCCGAATGTTCACGGACAAAAATATGGCCGAAATGCGATCAGCCGGATTTGGGCCGCTGACCTACCGGTTGCGCAGCGAATTGGGCGGCGAAGCCTGGCATTGGAATCCACGAGGTACATGGAGCGATCCGATCCACCAACGCGGATATTGGACGTCGAACGATTCCATCGCCGAACCGATTCGCGTTTCTTACGGCTATCGTTTGCCGCGGCGTGGAAACACTATCGATCAAGCGAATGACGACGGCTACTCACGCATTACCGACGGCGATCACGATTCGTTTTGGAAAAGCAATCCGTATCTCGACTCGCAGTTCACCGGCGAGCCGGAAGATGCCCATCCGCAATGGGCGGTGATCGATCTGGGTGCACGTAAGCCGATAGACGCTATTCGGATTCATTGGGCGATGCCGTTCGCGACACAATATCGCGTTGAATATTGGCCGGGTAGCGATCCGATGCACTTGCACGCTGATGATGATGACGACTGGCAACCATTCGCGCACGCAAGTGTCAACGACGCGCACGGCGGCGATGAACTGATTCGCCTCGCCCAGCATCCACGTCGGGTCCGATTCGTGCGAATCGTAATGAACCGGAGTTCCCGAACCAGCGCGCAACCATCAAACGATATTCGCGATCGCGTTGGATATGCCATTCGCGAAATTGACCTCGGCAAGATCGATAAGAAGGGACGTTTTCGAGATTACCTTCGCCACGCGCCCGACCGACACAAGCAGACGGTCGTGTATGTATCATCGACTGATCCCTGGCATCGCGCCACGGACATTGACCACGACATCGAACAGCCAGGCTTGGATTTCATTTTAAGAAGCGAACTCACCAACCGCTTGCCAGCACTCGTGCCAGTCGGCGTTTTGTACGACACGCCTGAGAACGCAACCGCTGAGATCAAATATCTCTTGAAACAGCAATATCCGCTGGAGGGAATTGAGTTGGGCGAAGAACCGGATGGTCAATGGGCCACGCCCGAGGATTATGGAGCGCTTTATGCTGAAGTCGCTCACGGCGTCTCCGCGCTTTCTCCAAACCTCAGACTTGGAGGCCCCAGCCTGCAGAGCTTCGAGGGGCAATTACTCGTCTGGCCCGACACTTCAGACAACCGCTCATGGATGAATCGATTCCTGAATTGCATTCGCACAGCAGGGTCTCGCTTCGATTTTTTCTCGTTTGAATTCTATCCGTTTGACGACATCTGCTCGAACGCAGCACCGAAACTATTGGAAACCCAAAAACGTCTGCGCGATATGATGACCAGTCTCAAGGCTGACGGTGTTCCTACTGCGATTCCATGGCTCATAACAGAATATGGTTATTCGGTTTTCGCGGGGCGCCACGAAGTGGATATGCCGGGCGCGCTTTTCTACGCAGACACGGTTGGAACATTCCTGACGCTGGGCGGAGCTAAGGCTTACCAATACGGCTACGAGCCGAATTATCTGGCTGACGAACTCAAATGTTCATGGGGCAATTTGATGATCCTCCAGTTGCAGCGGAACAGCGAGCGCCTTAACAGATTGGCTGGTTACTATGGCGCGCAACTTGTCGCGAAAGAATGGATGCAGTCCACCAATGAGTTGCACGAGATATTTCCGGTAACCGTCAGCCAGCGAACCTCAGCGTCATCACGCCTTGTCAGTGTATACGCTGTACATCGGCCCGATGAGCAATGGGCGCTCCTGGCAATCAACAAGAACCCGAGGCGCTCGGCGCGATTGAATGTGCAATTGAAATTCTCCGACGCGGATCACCCAGTCACATTCGACGGCCCGGTCGAGCTATTGCAGTTTTCGCCTCAGCAATATTCATGGCATGCCGACGGGCCAAATGGCCACCCGCTCCGAAGTTTGCCGCCGTCGCGATTGATTAGACAAGCATCTTCATTCTACGACTTGCCACCGTATTCTCTTACCGTTTTACGCGGAAAACTTCCAGACTGATCAAGCGCTTCGCACGCGACCCACTTACGATCTAACGAGAAAGAGATAAGCCACCCAGACACTTGAAGCAAAACGTTGGATTTGGTGCCTGGTGTGACACAAGTGGCTGGGTTGGATTCATCGATTGGTTAGGCCTTCGCGCGCTCATCGCTCGTTTGGTCTCGACGTGCATGCCAATCCAGCACCCGGAGCGCGCGCAACGTGATCCAACGATTCGGCGCGCCGACCGGGCCGGCCAATTCCTCGCGGACGGTGTTCTTGTGTCGTACGTCGAGCAGCCAGCGCCCGTCGTCCTGGCGGCGCTCGCACACGATCGCGACGGCCTCCTCGACTCGCGCATCGGGCGGCACGCGGGCCGCGCGCAGGTAATCGAGCGCGCGGAGAACGTCGTAGTGCCAGAGCGGGGGAAACGCGAACTGCGTCCAGGGTTGATCCGCCTTGCGGTCTTTGATCACATCGCTGGTTGACAACCGTCGGAGCAGACGACGATCGAGGAGATACTCGTGCGCGTGCTTCCGCGCGTCGGTTACCGAGGGCGTGGCGCCGAACGCCTGCTCGAACGCGAGCAGTCCTTCAAGCACGCAGATCGTCGTGTGGAAGGACGAGCGGACCGAGCCGCGCTCCGCCTCGCAATTCCAGCCGCCGTCCCCGAGCTGTTCGCTCAGCAAACGATCGACGAGTCGATCGCTGCGCTCACCGAAATAGGCGCCGAGCGCGACGACACGGCCGTTGATGCACGGCTCGACCTCACCTTCGAAGAAGGGCGAGTCTGCGAATCCGGGTCCCCAGGTGATGTTGTCGCGAACGCGATCGATCGCGGCGCGCACGCGCGGGCTTGTGCGGTCGAGCCCGAGGTCGCACAAAAAGACCAGTGTGTACAGGTTCGACCACCAGAACGGCGTGGCGACGCCGTCGCCCCACTGGCCGTCCGGGCGCTGTTGATCAAGCAACAGCGCACCCCAACCCTCCGACGCGACCCGCGCCCGCTCGGCCGCCACGATTGCCGTGCGTGCGTCGGTGAGATCGCGCATGACCTGCCAGCGGATCGATGGGTCGGAGTCTAGGAGCCATTCGACGACGGGATCGTTTAAGGATCGGGGCTGCGCGTCTTTGTGTGTGAGTGACATGCGGCCTAACGACCAGGTTGAGCGGCCGGTGCCGGAAGCGCGCTCAAGCTGTGTCGATCAATGTTCAAGTTTTCCATAAACGTGAAACTGGAGCGCCGGGCACCAGTTCGCTCCAGCCACTTGTTAGACCTGTAAAAATCGTCCGTCCGATCAATCTCTCCCGGAACCAAGTTCTTGTGCTTGCCGTAATGCGCGCCGACTCGTCCATGGTGACTTGGGCGCTCGCTCAGCCGCTCGCGTCGGCGAAAGATTCGGTTCGCAGCGATCCAACGGGTCGATAAGTGTTCATGAGCACGCCCGAGGACGCGGTCTTCGTGCTGACGAGAGCGAGTTCGCGCGGGTCAGCACTGTCCGAGAAGAAGCGTTTGCCCCGGCCCAGCAAGACCGGGTAAACGAGCAGCAGAACCTCGTCCACCAGTCCCTGCTCGAGCAGCACGGGCGTAAGCGTCGAACTTCCCCAGACGATCAGGTCA
>JBKPQL010000134.1:0-27445 GCA_046734045.1 Verrucomicrobiota bacterium | reverse complement strand
CATCATGATCGATGCGCTGATGTAAGGCATAATGCCCAGGGAAAAGACCGCGCAATTTTCCAGCGCACCCCCACTAAACAAATTGAAGAGCGCGGCGAGACCGCCTCCCTGCGTGCCCGCCGATGTCCGGAACCATTCTTGTAACACCGCCTGGTTTACTCCCGGAGTCGTGATGGCTGCGCCCAGGCGCACAATCACGACCACGGCCAGCGTAAACAAGATCCGCCGGCGCAATTCCGGTATCTTGACCGTGTTTAGAAACGCCGAAACCATCCGCTAACTCTTTTTCTGCGACTTCGTTTTGGCTTTTGTGCGTGGTTTTGTTGTCGCTGTTTCGGCTTTTACGCCTTCCGCCGCAAGATCGACGTTGGCTCCTTCAGCTCTGCGCGCTTCGCGCAATGTGATTGTTCCGCCCACCTTTTCGATCTTCTCTCGAGCGCCCGCGCTCACTTTATCGGCTTCAATCGTCAGTGCATGTTTCAAGTCACCGCCGCCCAAAATCTTTATGCCGGAGAAGTGACCGCGGATGAGGTTCACACCACGTAGCAGTTGCTCGTTCACAATTCTCCCGGCTTTGAACTGATTTAAATCATCCAAATTCACAATCGCATAATGGCTGTGAAAAGCGGCGTTGTTGAAGCCGCGCTTTGGCAAGCGCCGAATCAGCGGCATTTGCCCGCCTTCGAATCCGAGCCGAATGCTTCCGCCGGAGCGCGCTTTTTGTCCCTTATGACCCTTGCCGCTCGTCTTCCCGTGACCGGAACTCTCACCGCAACCAAGGCGTTTGACCTGATGTCGGGCACCGGGACGGGGTCGCAAATTATGAAGACGCATCATGATTGCTCACCCTTTCCGTCCCTAGACTGGATTCCGCGTACTTTGAAAATCTCGTCCCGCCGGCGAAGCGATCGCAACGCGGCAATCGTCGCCTTGACCACGTTTGCGTGATTACTCGAGCCTAACGACTTGGCCAGCACATCACGAATTCCGGCCGCTTCAGCTACTGCCCGCACGCCTCCCCCCGCGATAATTCCCGTTCCCGGAGACGCCGGTCGCAACAGCACTCTGGCGCCATCGTACTCGCCGATCACCTCATGCGGGATCGTATTTTCGTTCAGCGAAACTTTTTCCATCGATTTGCGCGCGGCCTCGGAGGCTTTTCGGATTGCCTCAGAAACTTCATTCGCCTTACCAAATCCATAGCCAACTTTTCCGTCGTGGTCGCCGGCTACGATCAAGGCACTAAAACTAAAGCGGCGTCCGCCCTTTACTACCTTTGCGCAGCGGTTGATGAAAACGACCTTCTCTGTCGTGTCTCCTTTCGCCGCGGGACCTTTATCTGAAGCGCGCGAATCTGGTCGTCTACCGTGGGTCATTTGGGCCATGAATCAAAATTTTAAGCCGCTCGCGCGCGCCGCGTCAGCCAGCGCTTTGGCTTTTCCGTGATAAAGAAACCCACCGCGATCAAAAACGACGCAGTCCAATTTCTTCGAAAGCAGACGTTCCGCGATCGTTTTGCCAATTTGTTGCGCCACGGCGCGATTAGCCGCGGTCTTTTGCCCGCGAAAGGCAGGTTCCGTCGTCGATGCAGCAGCCAGCGTCCTGCACGCGTTATCATCGATGGCTTGGACATACACATGTTTTCCAGAGAAGTGAACAGCCAGGCGCGGACGTTCGGCCGTCCCTGAAATTTTTTTCCTGATCCGTTGATGAATACGCTGCCGCGCGGCTTTTCGAGTCATGCTCATACGTTACTGGACGGTCTTGCCGACTTTGCGACGAATTTGCTCGCCCGCGTAGCGAACGCCTTTGCCCTTGTATGGCTCGGGTGGATAAAAGCCACGGATGTCAGCCGCAACCTGACCGACTAGTTTCTTATCTACGCCTTCGATGTTGATCTTGGTGGCGTCGGTGACGGTGATCTTAATCCCTTGCGGGATCTGAAACGGAATCGGGTGCGAGAAACCAAGATTCAAATTAAGCGTCGATCCCTGCACCGCGGCTCTGAATCCGACGCCTTCGACTTCGAGCTGCTTCCTGAAGCCTTGGCTGACGCCCTGCACCATATTATGAACAAGGCTGCGCGAAAGGCCATGTAAGGCTTTCACACGGTGTGTCTCGGCTTCGCGCATAAGCGAGACGCGATTGTCCTGCACGCTGGCCTTGATACCCTGCGGCAGTTTCCACTCGATCGTTCCTTTCGGCCCTTCCACTGACACCGCGCCCTCGTCGTCGATGTTGACTTTGACTTTCTCGGGAATCTCGACCGGTTTATTTCCAATCCGTGACATAAAATTTACCAAACATAGGCCAGCAGCTCGCCGCCGACCTTCTGCTTTCTCGCTTCGCGTCCCGATAAAACACCGCGCGACGTCGAAAGAATCGCCAAACCCATTCCCCCGAGCACGCGCGGGATTTCGTCGGCGCCTACGTATCGGCGCAATCCCGGCCGGCTCACCCGCCGCAAGCCCGTGATCGCGCTCTCGCGGTTCACAAATTTGTTTGTGATTTTGATACGCGGATGCGCAGCGCCCGTGTCGACCGAATAATTGGAAATGTAGCCTTCATCTTTCAGAATGCGGGCGATCTCCGCCTTGATCTTCGAGTAAGGAATAAACAGTTCTGGCCGTTGCGCGCGCGTGCCGTTGCGGACACGCGCCAAAAAATCGGCAATAGGATCAGTAACAGTGCTCATGCAAAAATCAGGCGGGCTGCGCAGCGGGCTTCCTTGCCCGGTCGCTGAACGGCATCCCCATTTCGCTCAGGAGCGATTTGGCTTCCTCGTCCGTCCGTGCCGTAGTGACAATAGTAACATCAAATCCGATGTTGCGCTTGATTTTATCCAGCTCGACCTCGGGAAAAATCGATTGATCGGAAATTCCGATCGTGTAGTTGCCGTACTTATCGAAGCAGCGTGGCGAGACGCCGCGAAAATCGCGAATGCGCGGCAGCGCTGCCTTAATGAAGCGCTCCAGAAATTCATACATGTGCTCTCCTCGCAGCGTCACCTTCGCGCCGATGGCCTGGCCCTTGCGCAGTTTGAAATTGGAAATGCTTTTCTTCGCCAGCGTTTCCACTGGGCGCTGCCCCGTTATCAAGGCGAGCTCGGCCTTTGCCTCCTCCAGTGCCTGCTTCACGTCCGATTGCGAGCCCACGGACGTGTTGATAATTACTTTCTCCACCTTCGGAATTTGGTGAACATTTTTGTAGCCGTGCAGCTTTTGCAGCGCCGGTAACACGCGCTCTCGATAATCGCGATAAAATTCATTGGTCATTTTTAGCTGAGCCTATCTTTTCTTTTTCTCTCTGTTCGCTTTCGATTCCGCAGCTTTAATCGGCTTCCCGTCTCGTTCGATCAATCTCACATTGGAAATATGAATCGGGCCTTCGCGTTCGGCGATTTTGCCGCTGGGATTATCCTGCGATTTGCGGAGGTGTTTCTTAATGATACGCACGCCTTCGACCAAAACGCGCTGCTTCCGAGGGAATACTGCCAGAATTTTTCCGGACGAGCCTCGAAAATTTCCAGAGATCACCTCCACATGATCGCCTTTTTTAACATGACACTTGATGCGGTTCATAAAACTTCCGGCGCCAGCGACACGATTTTCATGAAATTGCGCTCACGCAATTCACGGGCCACCGGCCCGAAAATGCGGGTGCCGCGCGGATTCAAATCTTTATCGATAATCACGATGGCATTTTTATCAAAGCGCAGAAGCGAACCATCCTCGCGCCGGATTGGCTGTTTTGTGCGAACAAGTACTGCGCGCACAACTTCGCCCTTCTTCACCGTGCCAGTTGGACTTGCTTCCTTTACGTTCGCAGTAATCACGTCTCCGATCCTGGCGTAACGCGTGTGTTTGCCGATCACGCCAATCATCGTCGCCATGCGCGCGCCGGTGTTGTCGGCCACATCGAGTCTGGATCGAATTTGCACCATCGAAATCTTCCTCTTCCGCTTTCTCTTGCTCTTGCTCTCGCACTACCCCTGAATAATCTCCACCAGACGCCACCGCTTCAGTTTGCTCAACGGTCGCGTTTCCATGATGCGGACAATGTCTCCGCTCTTCGCCTTGTTCTCTTCATCGTGCGCATAAAATTTCTTGGTCTGATTCACAATCTTGCCGAATTTCGGATGCGGCACACGCGTGACCGTCCGCACGATGATCGTTTTGTTCATGCTGCTCGAAATCACTTCGCCGGTGCGGGTCTTACGCGAACCCCGAGTGACCGATGCCGGCAACGGCGGCCGCATAGGGGCTGTCTGCGATTGCTCGCCGCGCTGTAGCACACCGGGGGTAGGTCGATCTTCTTCAGCCATAATTTACCTTTTCTCTACTTGTTTTGCCCGCTGCGTAAGCACCGTTTCGATCCGAGCAACGTCGCGCCGCAGCAAACGCAGCCGGCTTGGTTGTTCGAGTTGGCCACTCTGCTGTTGCAAGCGCAAATGCAGGCTTTCCTGGCGCAAGTCGCGTCTCTTGGTCAGCAACTCGTCTGTGCTCATTTCTACGATCTCTTTCGTTTTCATGGCTTGTTAGGCGGCGCGTTAAGAAACAGCGACATGATGTCGTGTCAGAAACTTCGTACGCACCGGTAGCTTGTCCGCCGCCAGCCTGAGAGACTCACGCGCCACCGATTCGGGCACGCCGTCTAATTCGAACAAGATGTTCCCCGGGCGCACGGTGGCGACCCAGTATTCAGGCTGCCCTTTTCCCTTGCCCATGCGTGTTTCCGGAGGGCGCGCTGTGACCGATTTATCTGGGAAAATGCGAACCCACAGTTTGCCTTTACGCTTCATGTTGCGCGTAAGGGCAACACGCGCCGCTTCCAGTTGTGTGTTGGTGATCCATGCGCGTTCGAGCGTCTGCAAACCAAATTCACCAAAGTCAATCGTGAGATTGCGCGAGGCTGTTCCCTTGCGACTTCCCCGCTGGGACTTGCGATACTTCACGCGTTTCGGCATCAATGGCATAAAGGCTCCTCGTTAGGTTTGCTCTGATGCCGGTATTGGCGGTGGTGGCGGTGTAGCAGGAGCGGACGGCCCTTGAGCTGGCTGCTCTTCTTTCTTACAAATCCAACATTTCACGCCGATCTTGCCGTAAACTGTGTTTGCTTCCGCGAAACCGTAGTCGATCGGCGTGCGCAAGGTGTGCAGCGGGATTTTTCCCTCTCGGTACCATTCCGAGCGCGAAATTTCCGCGCCGTTCAACCGCCCGGAGCAACGCAGCTTGATTCCCTCTGCGCCAAAATCCATCGCCGTCTGCACCGCCTTTTTCATTGCGCGGCGGTAGGCAATACGGCGCTCAATTTGCAGCGCAACGTTTTCCGCGACCAGTTGCGCGTCGAGCTCCGGCGTTTTGATTTCCTGGATGTCGATCTTGACCTGTTTGCCCTCGGCCATCTTGGAAATTTCTTCCGTCATCTTTTCGATTTCTGCGCCCTTTCGCCCAATGACAATCCCGGGACGCGCGGTATGAATAGTCACCCGAATTGAATTCCACGCCCGCTCGATCACAATTTTTGCGACCGCGGCAAATTGCAGCTTCTTCTTCACGTAATTGCGAATCGTCAGATCGCTGTGCAAAAATGATGGCAACTCCTGCGGCAAAGCGTACCAGCGCGAGCGCCAGTCACGATTCATGCCGAGGCGAAACCCAATTGGATTAACCTTTTGTCCCATAAGATTATCTTTTCGTCTTTGCGCTCTGCTTCGGCTTCGCAGGTTTTTTCCCGGATGCCACTGTAGCGCTTTCACTCGCTTCGCTCGTGGTTTCCTTTTTCGCCGCTTTCTTTTCCTGTTCTCGTTTCGTTTTTCGAGTTTCTCGCGTTTCGATTGGAATCTCGTCTGACAGCACAATGCGGATATGGCTGGTGCGCTTTAAAATCCGGCTGGCGCTGCCGCGGGCGCGCGCCATGATGCGCTTCAGCGTGGGGCCTTCGCCAACAATCGCCTCCTTCACCACCAACCCATCCGGTTTCAAATTGGCGTTGTTTTCCGCATTGGCGATTGCACTTTTCAGCGTTTTGCCAATCAAGAATGCCGCTTTCTTCGGAGTGAAGGCGAGCAGATCAAGCGCGGCCGAAACCGGCAGACCCTGAATCTCGCGCGTGACTTCGCGCGCCTTAAACGGCGAAATCCGCGCATACTTATATATCGATCTGACTTCCATTTATTTTAAACTCACATTGGGTTGCGCATCCACCTGGAGGCGGTCCCCAACTCTTACTTTTTCTTTCTTAGAATCCATCTCTTGAATGACGGCGCCACAGATTTTCTGGCGCACATCCACTACTCGCAACGTCGCGATTTTGCGGTCGTTGCGTATTACGCGCATCGGCATGCCGATTTTCACACCTTGTTTTTCGCCAAGGTTGCCGACTACGAACGACCACTCGTCCTTGACGCTGATCACGCTGCCATCCATCAAACCCGGCTGGGGTTCCTCCGCCCCGTTTGTCGATCTTGTGATTAGTTCGTTTATGCTGCGCAATTGGGTTTCCACATCCATCCGCGCCTGCGCATCGCCGCCCTGAGACGTTTGCAGGTAACGCAACAACGCTTCGTTCAGCCGCAACATCTGATCGCGATATTCATCGCGCTCCTTCTGTGCGAGTTGAAGATCACTCACTGCCGCCAGTAAACGTTGCTCTAGCTTTGCGCGATCTTTATTGGCCGAAGCAAGGCCGAGCGCCTCCATGCGTAATTCCAAATCGGAATATTTGCGCCGAAACAACTCCGCTTCCGCGTTGGATTCTGCCAGGCTGCTCGTTAACGTCCTGACCGATTCCTGCTCGATCGACAATTCCTTTCGCAACTGCTCGTTTTGTTCAAACAATGTTGCACCGGTTACCTGTGGAGACAGCGCGGAAAGGTTTCGGGGCTGCGATTTGGCGGGTGGTGCAGATGATCCGCTTGTCACTACAGCATCATTCGCCGTTTCAATCCTGGATTCTGACAAAGAACTATTCACTGCATCACTGCCGCAGCAGATCAACGCCGTCGCTATTGCCAGTTGCCAAATGCCAATTGCCAATTTTGGCAATTGCCAATCGCAAACCGGAAATCGCAAATTCACTTATTTCGCCACCTTCGCCGTGTGCGAACCATGCTTCTTAAACAGCCGCGTGGGGGAAAATTCGCCGAGCTTGTGACCGACCATGTTCTCGGTGATGAAAACGGAATGAAAACTCTTTCCGTTGTGCACCAAAAACGTGTGGCCGACAAAGTCCGGTGTCACCATCGAACGTCGCGACCAGGTTTTGATCGGTTTCTTTCCGCCCGAAGCGTTCATCTTGTCGATCTTCTCCAGAAGATACGACTCGACGAAGGGTCCTTTCTTCAACGATCTAGCCATAAAAATCAAATTCTATTTGGTAATCTGCAACCTCGGAATCCAGGAATGATTTTGAAGTCCGGTTTTCAATTTCCTGGTTTTCTAGTTTCCAAATTAAACTTTTTTCTTCGGCCTTCTTCTTTCCAAAATAAATCTATCACTGGGTTTATACTTACCGCGTGTTTTAAATCCTTTCGCGAGCTGCCCCCATGGACTAACCGGATGATGCCGGCCGCCGCCGCCTTTTGATTTCCCCTGGCCACCGCCCATTGGATGATCGATGGGATTCATCGCCATGCCGCGCACGTGCGGACGCCGTCCGAGCCAGCGCGTTCGCCCGGCTTTCCCGCTGGATACATTCAGATGATCAACATTTCCAACCTGGCCAATCGTAGCAAAGCAGTTCTCGTGAATGCGGCGAATTTCACCGGAGGGCATTTTCACCAGCGCATAACCGCCTTCAAGAGCGTTGAGCGTAGCTTGTTGGCCGGCACTGCGCGCGACTTGGCCGCCGCGTCCTGGAGTGAGTTCGATGTTGTGAATGTTTGTGCCCAGCGGAATCGCGCGAAGCGGAAGCGCGTTCCCCAACTCCGGCGCGACATCCTCACCGGCGGCAACTATAGATCCAACGCGCAGTCCGTCCGGCGCGAGAATGTAACCCAGTTCACCATCCGGATATTTTATCAGAGCGATGCGGGCAGTACGATTCGGGTCGTACTCGATCCCGATCACTTCGGCGGCAACTCTGCGCCTGCGCCGTTTGAAATCGACCTTGCGATATTTTTGCTTGTGGCCGCCACCGATGTGCCGCGATGTGAGCCGTCCATAATTGTTGCGGCCGCCGGTCTTCTTTTTCGGTTCGAGAAGACGCTTTGCCGGTTCCCAACTTGTGATTTCATCAAAGCCGGGAAGCGACTTGAACCGCAACGTCGGCGTTAATGGGCGATAATTTTTCAGGGCCATAACGTTAAATCAAATCAATCTTTTCCCCCTCGGCCAGGGTCACAATGGCTTTCTTCCAATGCGCCGTGCGGCCGTAATCAGCGCGACGCTCGCGCTTCTTCTTGCCGGCATAATTGCAAGTGTTCACATCCACGACCTTCTTTTGAAACAACCGTTCGATTGCGTTCTTGATTTGAATCTTGTTCGCACGCGGACTCACACGGAAGACGTACTTATTCTGCTTCTCGCTCATCAACGTTGATTTCTCCGTCAACGACGCGGTTTGAATGATTTCGTGTGGCTCGTTCATTTTTTTATCGCGCCGTAGGCTCTCGACCCGCCGTAGCCTCACGCGAAGGCCGGTTCGGCGAAGGGGGACTGGTCCTTTCTGCGAGTTTTTCCAATGCCTTGTGCGTAACCAGAATTTTCTCGAAGCCGAGCAATTGCTCGGTATTCACATCTGACGCGATGGCGAGCTTTATGAGCTTGACGTTGCGTGCCGATTTAGAGGTTTTCTCATCAAAAGAGTCGGACACAACCAGCACTCTTTCGGCGTCTGTTTGTTTTCGGAGAAAATCGACAAATGATTTGGTCTTCAGCTCCGGCACGACGAATTTGTCCACCGTTAGAACATCTCCGGCTTTGATGCGTTCGCTTAGTGCTTTTCGAAAAGCGAGTCGCCGAACTGATTTGGAAACTTTCTTGGAGTAATCACGCGGTTTCGGCCCGAAGACCACGCCGCCCCCACGCCAGATCGGCGAGGATTTGTAACCGGCACGTGCGCGACCAGTTCCCTTTTGCCGCCACGGTTTTGCGCCTGACAAGTTCACCTCCGCCTTTGTCTTTGTATTCGCAGTTCCAGAACGCCGCGCCGCCCGCATCGCGACGACTGCATCATGTACAGCCTGCGTACCGCGACCATCTTCGATGATCTCGATCTTAGCTTCTTTCGCAGCGGCTTTAGTCAAAACTTTCGCGCTCATTTTCTCTGCGCCATCTCGACTAACGTTTTCGGCTTCTTCGCCTTCTCTTCTTCCTCGTGCTTTCGGTGCTCAGCATGTAGCGCCACTGCGCGTTCGGGATGTTTAATAGCCGGACGCACAATCACATAACTACCGTTCGCACCGGGCACGGCGCCGCTGACCAAAATCACTTTTTCCGCTTCGCGCACCTGCATGACTTGAAGATTTTGCACCGTGACACGCCGGTCACCCAAGTGCCCAGGCATTCCCATGTTTTTCCAAATACGTCCCGGTGTAGAGCGGTTGCCCACGGCACCGATGCGCCGATGCGTTTTCGATCCATGCGCTGCACCTTGTCCCGCGAAGTTATGTTTCTTCATTACGCCTTGGAAGCCCTTGCCTTTTGAGCGGCCAATCACATCGACGTAATCGCCAGCCTGAAATTGCGTGACCCTTAAATCGATCTTGCCTTCAGGAGCATCGGCATCGAGGCGAAACTCGCGCACAAATTTCTTTGGCTCCATGCCCGCTTTTTTAAATTCGCCCAGCAATGGCTTACTTACACGCGATTCCTTCTGCGAAGCGAATCCCACTTGCACAGCGGAATAGCCGTCGTTTTCGGTCGTCAGGCGTCGCAACAAAACGTTATCGCCGGCTGCAATCACGGTCACCGGACAGAGCTGCCCCCTGGCGTCGTAAACGCTGGTCATGCCGATTTTTCGCCCCAGAAGTCCGATGCTCATGATCGTACGTATCCAAATCTTTCAGAAGCGCCTCCGCTTAAATCTTAATCGTAATGTCAACGCCCGCAGGCAAATTCAGTTTTTTTAGTTCATCCACCGTTTTTGCCGTTGGCTCAATGATGTCGAGCAGCCGTTTATGGGTGCGAATTTCAAATTGTTCCATCGATTTTTTGTCCACGTGCGGCGAACGATTGACCGTGAATTTCTCCACTAATGTCGGCAGCGGAATCGGCCCGGCCACGCGTGCCCCGGTGCGTTTGGCAGTTTCAACAATCTCGATCGCAGATTGATCGAGCATCCGATGATCAAACGCTTTCAAGCGAATGCGAATGCGCTGGCCATTGCTCATTTCGCCTCCTTTTGATCGAGAATCGCCGGCACCAGGTTCGGTGGCACGGGTTGGAAGTGCGACGGCTCCATCGAGTAACTCGAGCGACCCTTTGAAAGCGAACGAATTGCAGTCGCGTAACCGAACAACTCCGCCAGTGGAACCTCGGCATGGATAATCGCGAGGCCGCTGCGGGATTCGATGCTGTTGATGCTGCCTCGACGTCGGCTCAAGTCGCCACAGATGTCCCCCTGAAATTCCTCCGGCGTGATGTTTTCAACTTTCATGATCGGTTCGAGCAAAATCGGTTTGCCTTGTTTGAAGCCGTCCTTCATGGCGAAGATCGCTGCCATCTTGAACGCAAGCTCGCTGGAATCGACTTCGTGGAACGAGCCGTAAACGATGTCCACCTCAACATCGACAACGGGATAACCGCCGAGCACGCCGTTGAGCACCGCTTCCTGAATACCTTTCTTGACGGCCGGAATATATTCACGGGGAATAATGCCGCCCACGATCTTGTTTTCGACGAGCAGACCCTTACTGCGAGCAGCTGGGCGCAGGTCTACCTCCACGTGTCCATATTGACCGCGGCCACCGGATTGTTTGATCAACTTACCGACGCCATGCGCATTGGCCGTGATCGTTTCGCGATATGCGATCTGCGGTTTGCCCGCATTCGCGTCCACCTTGAATTCGCGGAACATCCGGTCCCGGATAATTTCCAGGTGCAACTCGCCCATCCCGGCGATGATCGTCTGGCCTGTGTCTTCGTGCGTGTAAACGCGGAATGTCGGATCTTCCTCAGCGAGCCGTTGCAGCGCGGTCGCCATTTTTTCCTGGTCCAATTTTGTCTTTGGTTCAATAGCCATTGAGATGACCGGATCAGGAAACGACGGCGGTTCGAGAAGAATCGGATGATCCTCATCGCACAACGTGTCGCCCGTCGTGATGTTTTTAATTCCGACAATCGCCGCGATGTCGCCCGAGTAACAGGTCTCAATGTCCTGCCGCTTGTCCGCTTGAATCTGGATCAGGCGCGAGATGCGTTCGCGCTTGTTGGTGCGTGGATTGTAAACCGTGTCCCCTTTGCTGAGCGTTCCGGAGTAAACGCGGAAGAAGATCAGCTTCCCGACAAATGGATCGCTCCACAATTTGAACGCGAGCGAACAGAACGGCGCATTGTCGTCCGTCTGCGCTTCCATCGGCTCGCCCGTATCAGGGTTCTGGCCTTTGGCAGGGGGAATGTCGCGCGGACTCGGCAGATAATCGACGATCGCATCGACCAGATACTGCACACCGATATTCTTCAACGCGGAGCCGCCCACCACTGGGACGAATTTGTTCGCGATTGTCTGCCGGCGAATTCCCGCCTTCAAAAGTTCCGGGGTCACCGGCTTCTCGTGAATGACGGCCTCCGCGACGTCGTCATCGATGTTGGAAACCTGCTCGACCAACTCCCTGTAGGCCTTATCGACAAGCTGGACGTATTCTTTCGGCACATCCGTGACTTCATATGTCGATCCAAGCGCATCGTCGTCCGAATAAATGATCGCCTTCTTGTTAATGACGTCGATTTGGCCCTCCAGCTGGTCTTCCTTGCCGAGGGGCAGCAAAATGGGCCATGCGTTCGCGCCCAATTTCTTGTGGATGCTCTCGACTGACATTTCGAAATTCGCGCCTACGCGGTCCATTTTGTTGATGAACGCGATTCGCGGCACATTGTATTTGGTCGCCTGCCGCCACACGGTTTCTGACTGGGGCTGCACGCCGGCAACGCCGTCAAAAACTGCAATCGCACCGTCGAGCACGCGCAACGAACGCTCGACTTCCGCGGTGAAATCCACGTGGCCCGGCGTGTCGATAATGTTGATGCGCTGCGTGATGCCTTCGAAGATTTTGTAAACGCCTTCTTCTTTGCGTTGCGCCCAACTGCAGGTAGTCGCCGCCGATGTGATTGTGATGCCGCGCTCCCGTTCCTGATCCATCCAGTCGGTAACGGTGGTGCCTTCGTGCACTTCGCCCATCTTGTGGATCATGCCTGTGTAAAATAAGACGCGCTCTGTGAGCGTCGTTTTGCCGGCATCGATGTGCGCCGCGATGCCGATGTTGCGTGTTCGCTCCAGCGGGAATTTGCGATTCGGCGAATTCGGATTCTTCACCGAGGCCTTTTTCTGTTCCATGATCGCCGTCGCCATAACCTTTACCACCTGAAATGCGCAAATGCGCGGTTCGCTTGCGCCATTTTATGCGTGTCGTCACGTTTCTTGATCGCGTTGCCCTGGCCCGCCGCTGCGTCTTTAATTTCCTGTGCCAGCGCGTCAGTCATCGGAACTCCCTTGCGAGCGTCGGCAAATCGCACGATCCAGCGCGTGGCGAGCGATATCTGCCGCGCTGGCACAACTTCCATTGGCACCTGATACGTCGCGCCGCCTACCCGGCGTGATCGCACTTCGAGCCGAGGCCGAACGTTCTCAATCGCCTTGTTTACAATTTCCAGTGGATCGACTGAATCAGATCCCGCGCGCGATTTGTCGATCGCGGCGTACACGACGCGCTCGGCGAGCGATTTTTTGCCGCGTTTCATCACCGTCGTAATAAGACGCGCCACCGCGGGACTCCCATAGCGGGAATCGACGCGCTGCTCTTTTTTGTAAACTTTCTTCCGTCGCGACATTGTCGATCTTCTGTTTCAAAATTTATTTTTCTTCCTTCGCGGCTGGCGCCGGTTTTGGCGCGGCACCTCCGCCACGAGGCGCGCCGCCTTTCGGGCGTTTCGCTCCATATTTGGAACGGCCTCGCCGGCGCGCATCTACCCCCAAAGCATCCAGCGTTCCGCGCACGATGTGATAGCGCACGCCGGGTAAATCTTTCACACGTCCGCCCCGCACGAGCACGATGGAGTGCTCCTGCAAATTATGCCCCTCGCCTGGAATGTAGGCAATCACTTCCTGACCGTTAGTCAACCGCACTTTTGCAACTTTGCGCAGGGCGGAGTTCGGCTTCTTCGGTGTCCTCGTCATCACTTGCACGCACACACCGCGGCGCTGCGGACAACCGACCAGCGCCGGTGATTTCGATTTCACCGACACTTTCCGGCGTCCTTTGCGAATCAATTGATTAATCGTAGGCATTTTCTAAAAACAATGCGCCGCCAAACCTCGTAGTCCGGGCGACAAAAAACCCGCCCCAAGCCGCGCAACAACTTCATCACGCGCCTGATGCGGTGAGCCGCGAATATAGAGGGAAAATCGCGAGCCGCAACGAATTATTTTGCGTCTGAGACTGCGTTGCCGCGCAACGCGGAGCCATCGATCAACTTAGAGCGGCACGCAAATACCGCTCATCGGATACGGTGACAAACATAGTAACGCCGCCAGCGGTTGCCCTTACTACGATTATGCGATGTTCGAAGCTTCTCGCACAAGATCGACAATCGAAAGCGCGCGTGCTGTCGACCAGCCCGCAGCTGCCCTGTCTGGAGGATCAGTAACGCTCCTTTTGATATGAGCCGTGGAAATGTTTTTCCTGCCCGCCGACGCGAAACCAAATGTTTTGATGAATTGGATCGTCACGGACGATGTCGTTAGGCCCAACGTCGTAGCGACTCGTCACGTTTCCGTTCACGTCGTACAATGTGATGTGATAGCCATGAAGCGGCGCTGGCGTCGGTTGAACCGGAGCGGGCCCCGGCTGATTTGTCGAACATGCAACGAAGGTCGCAAGACAAACGAGGTAGACGAGGATTAATCTTCGATTGCCGAACATACGACTCCTTCTTGTTGCATCAGTTGATCGAGCGCGTCGTAGCGCAAAAAGGCGCAACCATCGATCCCCCAGCCTGGTCCCCAAGAATTTGCCATCATAAATGCATCCTGATCGGGGCTAAAACCGAAAAGCAGATAAGCATGTCCCGTCGATCCGGGATCGCCGGTCAAGCGCATCACTCCGTTTGCGGGCGAACCCATCCCCGGATACCACTTCGAACCAACGACGACCGGACCGCGCGTTAGAATAAACCGCAACGCCTCATCGGCATTAGCGGCCCATCGGTAATCGGTCGTAATCAGATTTTTCTCGCGCAACACCCCAAATCCGGCGCGAACACTCGTCCCACTGTTGGTTCCTTCGTTGCCCGGAAATTCATCGATCTCCTGTGCACGATGCCAAAGCGCGATCGGATCGACCGAATGACTCATGATTGGGGCGGTCAAAATGAAGTGCGCGCAAGCATGACCGACACATGAGTTGGTGCTGCCCTGGTTGAGCAAATGCGGCGGTAATTGCCAGACCTTTTCTTTCGAGCGTGGATCGTCAACCGCCCCGGTCACCGCGCCGAGTGGGAAATTACCGTCCCGCGGATCGCGTTCCTGAACGAACCCAGTGCCGACCACTGTGCCGTCCACGACAAGATTGCCCTCGACCAGAGCAGGTCTTTTGGCCGCCGAACGCCTGGCTTTTTTCCAGATCGGATGTGCTGCGGGCGCGACTCGCCTTTGCTTTTTTTTCTTCTTCTTCGTCGTCCTTCTCGTTGTCCGTCGTGTCGGCATCGCTTTGGCTCGTCTTGCTTTTCTATCAAAAAATCGTCCAGGCGGGCAAATCATTTTTTGCGGCTGCGAGAAGCGTGCGCCGCCCAGACATTGCGCGAAGCTGACGTCGCGATTTTCCAGCTTCTCGCACAAGATCGACAAACAAAAGCGTGGTACGGTCGATACGCCGGCGTTTATGGTGATTGGAATACAAGATCGGAATACAAGGCACCTTAAAGCGGTGACTCCGTGCGAGCTTAACGCGCACGTCGTTCTCGGGAATACTTACAACCTGTTTGTGGGACCGACATTGCGATTCTGAAAGAATTATTTGCGCGTTTGATTGTTAATTCCGGGCGACGTTGCCTGCGCCGTAGCAAAAGAGGATTGCTGGTTGCCGCGTTGCGCATAATCTGCTGTAGCGCGGCATGAAGATTGGTTTTGCTCAAATTAACCCGACGGTCGGAGATTTGAGCGGCAATTACGAATTGATCACCAGCGCCTACGAGCGGCTCGCCGCGGCAGGTGCGGAACTGATTCTAACACCAGAATTGGCTATCACCGGCTATCCCCCGCAGGACCTCGTTTTTAAATCGCGTTTTGTCCCGGAGAATCTTGCGATCCTAGAAAAACTTCACGCTCGCGTTGGCGAGGCAGCGTTACTGGTCGGTTTTGTCGATCGCAATGAAGGACGCGGCAAGCCGTTTCATAATGCTGCAGCGCTGCTGGAGCGCGGCAAACGGCTGCGCAAAGCGCACAAGTCGCTCTTACCGACTTACGATGTTTTCGATGAAGATCGCTATTTCGAACCGGCCAGCCGCGTGGAGCCGTTTGAGGTCAACGGCCAAAAAATCGGCCTGACTATCTGCGAGGATATTTGGACCGAACATTATCTGCCGCGGCCGCTATATGATATCGAGCCGGTACGCGGTCTGATCGAGCAGGGAGCAGAAATCATCGTCAATTTGAGTTCGTCACCGTTTACGTTGCACAAACCCGCGGTTCGCTACGAGATGGTTGCAGGTTCAGCGCGCACGTATCGACGGCCCATTTGTTACTGCAATGTCGTCGGCGGCAACGATCAGCTTGTGTTCGACGGCAATTCCATTGCGGTGAATTCCGCCGGCAACTTGATCGCGCAACTGGCGGCATTTCGTGAGGACGAGAAAGTCGTCGATACGGATTCGCCGGCTGCGATCCAGTTTCACGAAGGCAAAACGCCCGAGGTCCTGTTCGGCGCGCTTTCGCTGGGAGTTCGCGATTATTTTCGCAAATGCAACTTCCATTCTGCCGTCGTGGGGCTCAGCGGCGGCGTTGACTCCGGAGTCACCGTCGTCATCGCAGTCGATGCGCTTGGTGCGGAGAACGTAACTGGAGTTTCCATGCCAAGTCCCTACTCCTCGCGCGGCAGCATCGAAGACGCGCGCTCGCTCGCACGGAACCTCGGAATCAAATTCCTTGAGATCCCGATCAGCGATGCGTTCGCCGTGTTCAAATCACAGTTCAAAGAAATTTTTAAAGGCCTGCCTGAAAACGAAACCGAGGAGAATATGCAGCCGCGCCTGCGCGCGATGACGCTAATGGCGCTTTCGAACAAGTTCGGCCATTTGTTACTCACAACTGGAAACAAAAGCGAACTCGCCGTCGGCTATTGCACAATCTACGGCGACATGGCAGGCGGGCTGGCAGTGATCAGCGACGTGCCAAAGACGATGGTTTACGAGGTGGCGCGCTGGATCAATTCCGATTATTCGTCGCGATCAAGCGGCCACCGCGAAATCATTCCAAGCTCGACAATCGACAAGCCGCCCAGCGCCGAGTTGAAGCCCAACCAGAAGGACCAGGATACGCTTCCACCATATGAGATTCTCGATCAGATCCTGCACCTCTACGTCGAAGAAAACCTAAGCGCGCGCGACATCATCGCGCACGGATTTGACGAGAAAACGGTGCGCTGGGTGCAGCGCCGCGTCGATTTGAACGAGTACAAGCGCGAGCAGGCTGCACCGGGATTAAAAGTCACGAGCCGCGCCTTCGGCCTTGGTCGCAAAATGCCGATTGCCCAAAAATACGTCGATTAATCAGGAGAAACTGCACCGTGCAGGAATCGAACCTGCAGTAAAACGCCTGTTTCGTAGGTAAATCGCGATTTCCCATCGCAGCGGACAAAGACTCCTTTGATCAAAACTAATAATTGCCGATCTTCGCCAGAAGCCATCCGACAGTCGCGTAGGCCATCGCCACTTTGTAAACGTTGCGCCGCTTCAGCTCAGAAAAGAAGTTCATTGACACGTGAAAGCGTCCGGGCCGCGTTCCGGCGCGGGCTGGCAGATGTCGGGCCAGCGATTCTGCTTCCAGTAATCAACCAAACCGATCCGTTTTGCGAAAGCTTGGAAGGCCGGGTGCTGGCGAGCCTTGCGTGACCATGCGTCCGGTTGCCAGAGAAAAGTGTAATATGCATCCGACAGTCCGATGCCATCGCGTTCGAAGGAGGCGAAGGACTGTTCGGGTTCGCCCAGCATGAGCAGCAGCGTGCCGGCAAACTGGTCATGCGGATGCGCGGCGATGACAGTAAGGCCTGCTTTTCGCTTGGCCTCGTCGCCGTAGCTGCCGCAAAAAATCAGGGCTAACTCCTCCTTGCTGAATCCACTCTTGAACGCGCCGAAACCCTGCGAGAATGATTCTGCCCCTGAATCGAAATCGCCCTCAGCCGCGGCCGAGAATCCAAGCACGAACCCGGCTAACGGACTACCGAGCGCCTCCGTTCGTTTTGCAAGTTTGACTGCCGTGGCCTTGTCGCCCCTGTCCCACCGCGCCATCGATTTGTAGAAAATAAGGAGAGCATTGGCTGGATCCGCGCCGAGCGCACGATCGTTCACTATTTCGGCTTCCGCGATACGTCCCATCGCTGCGAGTTGATTCGCCAACCAGAAATTTGCGGTCACATTATTCGGATCGATCGCGATTGCGCGTTGCGCGGACTTGACCATCTCGCGATATCGGCGTCGGGAAAAATCAATGTAGCCGAGCGCCGCATAGGCTTCCGCACCCTTGGGATCGAGGGCAATCGCGCGATGCGCGGCTGGTTCCGCCGCGGCCCAGTTCGTTTGCCAGTCCGCCCTCGCATACTGCGGCTCAACCGCGAGCGCGACTCCCAGTTTGCCCCAGGCGCGCGCGAAGTTAGGATCGAGGCGCGTCGCCTCTTCGAGTAAAGCAATAGCGCGAGGCAGACTATCGCCGACGCGTTGGCTAACAAGAGTCTGCGCTTCGATGAACAATGCGTAAGCCTGCGCATCGTCGGTCGGCTTATCTACGAGACGACCTTCAGATGAATCAGCCAGCACCACGTTGAGCTCGCCGGCGATGTCGCGTGCGAATGATTCCTGGAGATCGAAGATGTTAGCGAGTGTTCCGTTGTAATTCTTCGACCACACCTGCAAACCGTCTGCCGTATGGGTCAGTGCCGAGGTAATGCGCACCTGCTCGCCTTGCTTGCGGATCGATCCTTCAAGAACGTTCGCGACGCCAAGCTCCGAACCGATCTGTTTCACGCTAACGCTCTTTCCTTTGTAATAGAATGAGGAAGCCCGGCCCACGACTTTCAGGTCCTTGATGTGCGCGAGCGCGTTGAGGATTTCCTCAGCCATGCCGTCGGCAAACGACTCTTGATCGTGATTAGGCGACAAGTCGGTGAACGGGAGAATGGCAATCGATTTGCGCGGAATGTTTGATGCGTCCCCGACGATCGCAGCATCACCAGAAACCCCCGGCTTGGGGCGCAAAAGAGTGAACACCGTCAAGGCTGTGGCCAGCGCCGCCACGACGACGGTTAAACCGACGATCTTCCGTCCGGTCCGGCGAGTAATCGATTCGTTAGGCGCGACCTCCAACTCGCGCTTGATCCCTTCCGGCGTGATTTCAAAAGCCCATGATAAAATCAGGGCGACTGGGAATCCGATAATCAAAAGCAACACGACCAGACGCACCGCCCAGTTTGGGATCTCGAAGAAGGGAAAAATCTGGCTTGCAACCTGCATCAGCAACCAGGCGACGACGCCGTACGCGGCCGCCACTTTGTAAACGTTGCGCCGCTTAAGTTCGGCGAAGAAATTGTCGATCTTCATTGTACGTCTTGCGGCTTCGCTTTAAACGCTAAGGAATACGCGAAATGCTCGAAGTTTGCATCCTAACTGTTGGTCACTCGCGCTCCCGCGCTCATGCCAGCTACCCTAGCTGCGTTACCGCCTACCCGCGCGGCTCCCGCTCGCGCGTGTTCACTTGGGTTTTTCTTCGCTTTGTCACCGAGGCCCATATTGGTCAGCGCGAGATCATCAATGACTCTATAATTTTCCGGCTGTTCTTTGAGGAAAGGTTCCAGTTCATTGCGCGCTTGCCGCCAACTTTCCTGCGCGGCGGCATGGTCGCCGGCGACTTCTTGCGCCCAGCCTAACCAAAAGCGTAGTTCGCCATTGAAATAACCCAACGCCGGATCAGGCTTGGCAAGTAAATCCATTAGTCGAGGAATGATCGATGCTGGACGGCGCTCCAAGATCGCTTGGTAAACTTGTGCTTCCAAAGCCTGAGGTCCCACTGGCCTCGTCTCCGTGCGACATATGCCAGCGATTCAGAAATCCGGCTGTTATTGGGTAGGAGCTGCGTGCCTGCCACTGAGTTAGTTGCGGGTAAGTTACAAATGGCCCCAGCGCCTGTCTGTAACTAACCGGTTGGATAGACGGGGTTGTTAATCACCCTTGGGACCTGAAAGAGATCGTCCATCATCGCGGGTTAGCAGATTCTATCACGCAAAGCTACAAGCCCTTTTGATCTACCTTCAAAATTGCTTGCATCAAAACGCTGGCGCCGTTTGCCATATCCGAAGCGGTTGTAAATTCTTTTGGAGAATGGCTGATTCCACCGACGCTTGGAACGAAGATCATTCCGATTGGAACAATTCGCGCAAGATTCTGAGCATCGTGCCCTGCGCCGCTTGGCATCAGCTTTGTTGTTAAGCCCAGATCTGTCGCTGCTTCTTGAATGACCTTACGAAGCCTTTGATCTGTGGGCGCTGGAACCGCAGTTACATCGAGCGCAGCGAAAGAAATTGTCGTGCCTGTATCCGCGGCGATTTTTTCCGAAGACTCTTTTACTTTTTCAAATACCAGATCGATTTTCGACTTCTCCAGATCTCGAATCTCCAAACTCATCACTACTTTCCCGGGAATTACGTTCGGAGCGCCCGGCTCAGCTTGAATCGTTCCGACAGTAGCAACCTGACGGCCGGGAATGCTCCTTGCAATATGATTGACTGACTCAACTAATCTTGCTGCAGCCAGGAGCGCGTCCTTTCTCTGATTCATGGGCGTTGTTCCCGCGTGGTTGGCAAACCCAAGGACGGTAACATCCCACACGTTGATTCCCACGATTCCTTCTACAACACCGATGTTGATTTTTTCCGCTTCCAAAATTCCACCCTGTTCGATGTGCAATTCCAGATACGCGAGGATTTCAGAAGGATTTCGTTTGGCTGATTGTAAGTTGTCCGGATCGCCACCGATGAAGCGAATTCCCTCTCCGATCGTCTTTCCACTGTGACTCCTTATCTGAAGTGCTTTCTGACTAAGTTCGCCGACAACTGCGTGGCTTCCCGTAAGTCCGCCTTCTTCATCGGAAAATACTATGAGCTCCAGTGGGTGAGCGGTTAGGAAGTTCTGTTGATTCAGGATTTCGATGCATTCCAATGCACCGAGAACTCCCAAATCTCCGTCGTAGTTCCCGCCATGCGGAACAGAATCAATGTGAGAACCGAACAAAATTACCGGAAGCTCCGGATTACGCCCTTCCCTCCGGCCAATGATGTTTCCCGCAGCATCGACACGGACTTTTAGTCCTGCCTTTTCCATCAAAGATCTTATGTATTTACGACCCTCAACGTCGGCATCGCTGAACGCAACGCGGCTCACTCCACCTTCGCGATCTGCTCCGAATTGGGAAAGCTCTTTGACTCTCTCTTCCATTCGCTTCGCATCGGCGCCGAAATTCTTCCAATCGGCGCCTATACAGAAAACTAGGAGTAAAAGCAGCAAGGAAACGATCGGTACTTCTTTCCCCATGTAGCAATTCTACAGGCGGCCAAAGCCAGATTAAAGCGAGCGTAGCGCGCGCGTCCAGCTGAGGGGGCTGCGCTGATGCCTATTTGTGAAAAGAAAAATCCCTATTTATCAAAAGGAAAAATGACAGAACCGATCACAGGTGCTGGGGCAGCATTTGTGAAAAAGTGGTGTTTGCAGCCCTACCACACTGAATCCCTGCTGCCTGACAACAGGGTTCCAATGGTCTTTGGGCAATCTGGGTTTTGTGCTTAAAAAAGCGTTTTGCCGGGCTCGTCGCCTTTTCTGTAATCAGCCGTCACGCTTCACGGGTGGCGGCTTTTTGTTTCGCGTGTAACGCTCACGGTTCTTTGAACTCGCCCGCGTGCTCGTGCGTTTCGATCACGTTGCCAGCTTCATCGTATACGCGAATTACGGCATCATGTTACCGGCTGTAGAACTTGGCATAGCTGATTGCGTTTAGTTCGCCATACGCAGCCGACCGAATGGCAGGACATCGGAGATTATTGCTGCGATTGCGGCTTTAATGGGCGAATGCTTATGGAACGATGAATATCTTATCGGTCCACGGATCTTTTACTTTGCTGCCCGATGTGTAACCCGTTACATCGACATATCTTCCACTTGTATCGAAGGGGCTGAAGACGTATCCGGGCTTGCCAGGCACCGCCTTGGCCGTTGGAAACATGGGTTCGGTAGAGGAGGAAGTGAGCGGGGATGGCGAGGGCTTTGGTTTTGCTTGCGCCGTCTCCTTGCGACTTACACGTGAGGCAACAGCTGCAGATTCGCCACGCGGCACTAAACGCACAGAAACCGGATTTGGATAGAGAGAGTTGTATGCACCGCTGACGGCATCGACCGTTAACCCAATACCTCCAACAAGAACATTACCCGCCATGGCCGTTCCGCCGGTTGCTGACACCTTACTTTCAACTTTTACGCTTTGGGGAATATAGCCCAGCTTGCTTATTGTAACCATAAAATTGTCCCGACGACTCTTCACAAATTTCGTGGGAGTGACACCCGTTTCTCCAGAAGAAAGCATCACATTCGCTCCAGGCGGCTCGCTCAACACGGTAAGCTTGTCGTGATTGCCGCGAGTGATAGTGGCGCAGGACGTGATAAGGACGACCGGTAGGCAGAGCAAAACGCTCCTCATCAATCGCAGCATAGTAGTCGAATTGGAAAAAACATATCGGATTTTGGTAGTGTTCCAACGAGCTGGGCAAATTTTCGTGTAGCGGCATTCCTCCCAGCCATTTTGCAGGCCCGTACGCATTAAATCAGCGATGGAACCAAAAATCTTCGCTACTGACCACCGGCTGCTCGTGCCTCTCGATCACGTTGCCTGCTTCATCGTAAACGCGAATCACGGCGTCATGTGAGCGGCTGAAAACCTTTTCAGCCAGGCAAAACCTATGCGCAATCGGAGCCCGACATCATCTTGGCTGTCGCAGGGCGCAAGGTGAAATGGGGTGTCGACGCTAATGGGTTAACCCAAAAGCATTTCTTGCGATCTGAGCGGCGCGCTTGCGGTACGTTGTGACTTGCGCCTGCCGGGAGCGTTGCTGAGCTTGGTCGTAAGACCAAAGACCGATGCAAATTGAATATCTGGCTGATTATCTAGCGCATATTCCGGAACTCGCACGACTCCATTTTGAGGAATGGAGCTACTTGTGTCCCGGAGAATCGTTGGAAGGCCGCACGGCAAGACTTCGCAGTAGCTGTGGTCGCAACGCAATCCCGAGCGTAGTTATTGCGCTAAAGGACGGGAAGTTGCTTGGCTCGGCTATGCTCCTAGCCCATGACATGGATTCGCGCCCACAACTTACGCCGTGGCTCGCCGGCGTTTTTGTCAAACCACAGTGCCGCGGGAAAGGAATAGGCTCCGCGCTGGTAAGACGTATTGAGGCTGAGGCTCACTCACTCGGGGTTTCCACTTTGTATCTCTATACTCCGAATGCAGAGTCTCTATACGAGCGCCTGGGTTGGTCTGTGACCGAGCATTGCGAGTATCGGAACACCAATGTCGTGGTTATGTCAAAAAAGTTGGCCGTCTAACCAGCCCCAATGGTGGGGTCTGATTTCAATGATTGTCATATTCCAACTTTAATCAGCGGATGAAATCTCCCATGCAGCATAGCCGGGAAAATGGCTTCTCCGGTTCGATTTTTGATCTTTAAGAGAATGACCGACATCGAAAAACCCCCTTTCCGGTAACTGTGATGACGGGAGTTTGATTGAGCGTCAGCTTCTTGGCAGAGCTAGTGTGAAAAGAGAATCGCGTGTGCGTCCAACCAAAAACCGTGTTGCGAATCTCACACCACTGCGGCTCGAGGCGGGCTCGCGCAAGCGGCATTTCAGTAAGTTTTCTGCGGGATGATGCGTATTGGACCAAGGTCCCATAGGCAGAGCCCGCGAAACCCTGCGAAAATTAGGCTTAGGACAAGAAAAACAGAAGGACTACATTCTATGAAGGCAAACTTGCAGGATAGACACGGCCAACCTTCGGTTACGCCACGCGAAGGGGAAATTGGAAAAATTATGAAAAAGAAATTGCTCCTACTCTTTCGCCGTTTTGTTCCGTCCAAGCGGAATGGCGGCGCCAACGGCAACGGCGCTAAGGATGATAAGGGCGATCGTCCGCCCCAAATTCAATGGCCATACGTAATGAATTCCTCTGTCCCAATGCTCGGGCCAATCGTCCAGGGCTCTTGGATTTGGCATCCTCACCATAGACACTGGCATCACGGTTATTACCGCACACGCCGTTAAAGGGCGTCACGGATAACCTCGGTACGAAATCACGCCGAGGTTAGCGGACGGTGCGCAACCTAATGAAGAATTTCGTTGTTAGGTTGAGGCAAGCGCGCAGGAGCCTCAAAGCGCCCGTTCGTAATCACTTTGTCATTGCTGTGTGGAGAGCAAACGAAGGCAGACCTCACAACAAAGCGCGTGTGGCATTTCAAGATCGACATAGCACGGAAATTCGGCAAGATGCATAACGACATTATGAAAAAGAAAGTCCTATTTATTTGCATGCAGAACAGTGCACGCAGCCAGATCGCCGCCGCACTACTTAATGAGACGTGCGGCGAGTATTTCGAAGCCCATAGCGCGGGGTTGGAACCGGGTGTCCTCAATCCTCTAGCTGTAGAAGCGTTACAGGAACGAGGAATCGACATTTCCGGCAACAAAACGCAATCCGTTTTCGATGTGTGGGCGTCCGCGCGTCACATATTCGCGTATGTGATTACAGTGTGCAGCGAGTCCGAAGCAAAAGGATGCCCGATATTTGCAGGTGTAACTGAACGACTGCACTGGACGTTTCCAGACCCTGCCAAGTTTACCGGCACCCATGAAGAACGTCTGGAGAAAACGCGCGGCGTGATTGATCAAATTCATGCGAAGATCGACAGCTTTTGCGAAGAACACTGCGCGCTTGAGCCGCAATCCTAGAGGGTGACGAAAAACTTTCTCCCGCCACTTGGAAGGTGATGGCGAAGAAACTCACGGCGGAGTTTCTTGGGACATTTGCGCTTGTGTTTGCCGGCACTGGCGCAATCATCGTCAATGAGACGAGCGGCGGAGTGGTTACGCAAGTCGGCATCGCGCTAACCTTCGGCTTAATCGTGCTGGCGATGATCTACACGCTCGGTGATATTTCAGGTGCACACATCAATCCTGCCGTAACGGTAGGTTTCTGGATGGCTCGTCGATTTCCCGTTGCCGAAGTGTTGCCATATATCGCCAGCCAGTGTGCCGGTACGCTTGCAGCCAGTCTGTCGCTGCGATTTTTATTCCCACAGAACATAATGCTCGGGAGCACAGTTCCAGCAGGAACGGCTGCGCAATCGCTCGTTTTAGAGGTAATTCTCACTGCCGGTCTGATGTTTGTGATTCTCGGCGTGTCCACAGGAGCGCGGGAAAAAGGAATCACCGCGGGTATCGTCGTCGGCTCCGTGATCGCGCTCGAAGCATTGTTTGCTGGCCCGGTATGTGGTGCTTCGATGAATCCTGCGCGTTCGCTTGCGCCAGCAGTCGTGTCAGGTCACTTAGGCGCTTTATGGATTTATCTCGTAGCGCCAGTACTCGGAGCCGCCGTTGGCGTGTTGGGGTGTCGATGCGTGCGGGAGCAAGGCTGTTGTTCAACGGCTTCCGGGGCATGAAGTACTGGGAGATCATCGCTGATAATCTCAAGAAACGCGGTTAGAGCTTGGGTTACGTCTCGGCAATTGATCCCAATGGGCGAACAATCTGGATTGCCAACGTACATCGCGACAACGGAAAGCATTTCGTCATGCACGCCGATGAGAAGTTGACCGCGTTTCTGAAAATGGAATCAGCGATTCGAACTGCTGAAACCATGCCAGAACCCCGCTTCGCGCGCGTGAGAGTCAGCGGAAATAACGGAAAACTTGCCTACTTGTTTTCAGCCACTGCTTCCCCGATGATTCTCGCCGCAACGGGACAGGCGACGGTGAATCCAAAAAAAGGTCCGAAATCCTGCATAGCAGCGAGTCCAGTTACATACAGGTTTGGCAGATTCGTTTGAAATTCCGTATCGAGCACTGGAGAGCCGTTAAGCGTTTGGAGTTCTTGCAAAATCGCGTGGTCGAGAAAAGCGACGTTCTGCATATTGGGTAGATAGCCAGTCGCTAGAATAATGTGATGAACATTAACGGTTGTATCGTCGTCCAGTAAAACATCATATGTGCCATCGGCTAGCGTGCGCGCGGAGACGACAACGGTTTTCTCGTGAAGATGAATGTTCGGTTGATGCACACGCGGTCCCAGCCAGGCTTCAAGCAAAAGGCGTCCTACCGCCCAAAATTCATTACGAATCTTTTCCTGCTCTTCGTGTGTGGAGCGCCGCCACCAGCCGTGGTCTTCCAGCGTCCGCCGCACCATCGGCTGTACCCAACTCCAATCCGGTTTCTTGAATCGCGGCGTTGCGTCGCGATACGTGATATGAATTTCGTCAGCCCCGTTTTCGCGGATCAGCGCCGCCCACTCGAACGCACTCTGTCTCCCGCCCACGATGAGCACTCGCTTGTCGCGGAAAAATTCAAAATCTACCGTATCGCACGTGTGCGTGTACGAGTCCGACGGCAGTTTGTCAGTCAGCTCGGGCGGGTATTGCTTGAACCACGCAAAGCCCAGACCCAGCAGCACCTTGTTTGCGAGAATTTGTGACCCATCATCGAGCGTTGCGGTGTACGTCCCATTCGCCCTGGCGAGATGCGTTACGAGCGCCGGACGCGGTGTCACATTATATTGCCCCATGAACCAGCTCGCATAATCGAGAAACGTGTCGCGCGGTACCGGTTCGACTTGCGCGTGCGTCAGCCCGCGCATTTTCCCGTAGGCCTCAAAGGTCGCCACATCCCGCGCGTCAATGTGCCAGTCCGGACCCGAGCGCAAGAACATGCCGCGCGGCACGTTCGTCTTCCAAAAATCGAGCGTCTTGCCCACGACCGTCACGGTTGCGCCTAGGTATTGCGCGTACGCCGCCGTCGCGATGCTGTACGGACCCGCGCCGATTACTAAAAGTGCAGTCTGTTCCATCTCCATTCTCCTTCAGACTCGTAGAAAAATGCCCATTTGAGCAGCGTCGGCGCGATTCGAGCAGCACGCGGTCGCTCAATCATCAGAGCCTAACCTGTTCCGGAGTCCTACATCGCGGTCAGCCAACGTTTAAAGCGATGCGAAGCAACGCGATAGCTTCGGGCATCGGGAACGCATGAATTTCTCGCTTGGAGCCGATGCTGTGTCTTACGATGCTGGGCAAGTCGCCGCTCGTCTCGACGTCGTTCGCGAATCTTACGATCGACGAGAGTCTTGAAGCTGTCCCCAACGTGATCCCCCCCGACCTATTAAGAAAAGTTGTTCCCAATTCATTATGTTGCCTCCCAATGATTTAATAGCAGGCACGACGAAAAGGTCTTCCGGTTTCCGATCGCTTCTTCTATTCTGAAGCTGCACAAATCTATCGCATTTACTTTGGCAGCTGGATGTCCCCACCTTTGTGGGAGCGATGGAGGTTGAGCAAGCAAGGCGGTGTGTGTCCCGTCGGTTATGTCCGATATTCTGTTCCGACGAATCCGGCAACAATCACGATCACGTTGCCCGCTTCATCATAAACGCGAATCACAGCATCATGTGAGCGGCTGTAAAACTTCGGGTATCCAGCTGACCTAGCAAGCCTGCTGCGACCATAGGTCGATGAGTTCAATCAACACTCCCGCAAGCCAAAAGAATGGTAAGCGGTAAGGTAACAATCATCAATACTGCCGCAGTGACGAGCGTGGACGATGATTCTACTTCATAAATGCGATAACGCGGCGCTAGCAGCGGTGCGAATACCGCGGTTGGAATCGCGCAAACTACAATTCCTTCACTGCGCAGTGGGTTGGAAATGCCAAGTGTCATCACCAACACAGCCATCAGCAACGGTTGTGCGACCATTTTAATCAGCGTGTTCATAATGATTTCGG
>JBKPQL010000133.1:0-26463 GCA_046734045.1 Verrucomicrobiota bacterium | reverse complement strand
TCACGCGCGATGATGTCTTCGATGACTTTATGCGAAGCAAGAATGCAGGGGCGCGCAGTTGCCGAGATTTGAACGGGCTCGTCTCCATGGGCAATGTCCGCGATTTGATCGAGAGAAATTTGCTCGCCGCTTAGCTCCACTCGCCCAATTTAATTGGAAAAAGACAAGATGGGAAGCGAGTCACTGTAAATCCCATAGTACCCAGGGCTGGTAAGAGTCGGATGGGACAAAAAGGAAAAAGGCCAAGTCAAACATAACCTGGCCTTTTTTGCACAAGTGAAACCGCAGGCAGTAACTTGGGCGCCGGACTATTTCGCGTAGCCGGTGGTAGCCGCGCCTGTGGTCACCGTTTCCTTGTGTTGCGCGCAAGCGCCCAGTCCCAAAGCAGTGACCAGCAAGGCCACAAGCATCATGATTTTTACAAATTTCAATTTATATCGCCTCCTTTCGCCGCAAGTTGCTCTGCCTGTGTAGGCAAGGGATCACACCGAAGCAACGTTTTTCTGCACGCCGTTGGATGTATCGCATCCGCAAATTTATCTCCGGCTAGCGCGGAGTGCACTGCAATCGATCCTCCGCGACTATTCCTCAATGACGACGGGGGTGCCTTCCTCGACGAGATCGAACAGCTCGAGGATGTCGAGATTGCGCATTCGCACGCAACCGCGACTGGCTGGACTGCCGATTTTATCCTCGTGTTTGGTGCCGTGTATATAAATGAATCGACCACGCGTATTGGCATTGTGCTCCTCTAAGCCGTCGAGCCACATGATTCGCGACATCACGAAATCTTCGGTGACCGGTAGCGGATCATTGGGCCCAAGCGCGATGCGGCTTCGAAAGACCGTATCGCTCGGCATCCCTGCACCGATTTTTTCTGCAACATGGAACCGCCCAGTCGGTGTTTTCAGGCTGCCTTCTTCGGTTCCAATTCCGAACCGGGAAGTCGAAACGGGATAAGTACGAATGGGCATGTCGCCTTCCTTTAACGTCAACCGCTGATCGCGGATCGATATATGAATGTTTCGCGAAGTTTGCATCGAATCACCCCGGCGATAAACTCCGACTGCAGATGAAAAGTTACCACATCGTCGTCGTGGGCGCGACTGGCGCGGTTGGTCAAGAGCTGCTGCGCGTGCTCGAACGGCGAAATTTTCCTGTGGCAAGCCTCCGATCCATTGCCTCGGCGCGTTCCGCTGGCAAATCAGTTCAATTTCGCGGCGAATCAGTCCCGGTCCAATTACTCAACGAGGATTCGTTCGAAAAGATCGACGTTGCATTTTTCAGCGCCGGTGGAGAAATTTCGCGAACATACGTGCCGTTTGCCTGCCAGGCGGACGCAGTCGTAGTCGACAACTCGTCGGTTTTCCGGATGGAAGCGCATGTGCCACTCGTAATTCCCGAGATTAACCCCGAGGATGTACAACGACATCGCGGTGTAATCGCGAATCCAAATTGCACAACAGCGATCACACTGATGGCGCTTTATCCGCTACATCGCGTGTTCGGTGTTCGGCGGATTTTCGCTGCCAGTTATCAAGCGGTTTCGGGCAGCGGCACGCGCGCAATCAATGAATTGACCCAGCAGACGAAAGAAGCCGCGAGCGATCCTGGGTCCTGCTCAGGGTTGGCGGCATCTAATACGGTGTATCCACATCCGATCGCATTCAATCTGCTGCCGCACGTCGATTTGTTTCTCGAAAACGGTTATACAAAGGAAGAAATGAAAATGCAAAATGAAGCGCGCAAGATTATGCATCTGCCGCAGTTTCGCGCGACGGTGACTTGTGTGCGTGTACCAGTGTATCGTGCCCATTCAGTCGCGGTGAGCGCAGAGTTTGAAAAACCGGTTTCGCTAGAACGGGCGCGCGAAGTTTTAGCGAAAGCGCCAGGGCTCGAACTGATCGATGAACCGCAAAGCAATCGTTACCCGACACCGCTCACCGTTACCGGCAAAGACAACTGTCAGGTCGGCCGTTTGCGTGTGGATTGCGCCTTTGAGAATGGGCTTTCATTTTGGGTCTCTGGGGATCAGTTGCTAAAAGGCGCAGCGCTAAACGCGGTGCAAATAGCGGAGTTATTGTAGGGTACGACTTGTCGACTAGGCAAAACGGCCCCGGATCACTCCGGGGCCGTCGTGAACTAGATTATATTGTCCTCACCTAGGAGGGCCAGGAGGCGGGCTCTCCTCTCCTTTCTTCTTTCCATGTTCCGGTTTCGCATGGCCTTGCGCGGTCTCTGCTGGCGACGCTCCGCGTGGTGCACCGCCCGGTTGCGCATGGGCGGCGCCCT
Source organism: Verrucomicrobiota bacterium (assembly GCA_046734045.1). Classification (GTDB taxonomy): domain Bacteria; phylum Verrucomicrobiota; class Verrucomicrobiia; order Chthoniobacterales; family UBA10450; genus Udaeobacter. The sequence continues at coordinate 24,171 of JBKPQL010000133.1, read as the reverse complement.
GCCCCCTTTGTGGTCCCCGCGCCTCACCGGGGGGCCCAGGTGGCTGGCCCGGAGTTCCCGCCGCGCCTTGCTCCGGCCGGTTCATAGCCGGAGTCGGCCGCTCTAACTGGCCTCGATGTTTGCCAGGAGGCTGCGTTTCCTCGGGTGCCGTGGTCGCAACACCAGGTTGCCTAGACGGGCCGCCTCCTTGCGGTGGCCCGCCAGAAGGTGGCGTTGGACTCATTCCAGGTTTACCCTTGCCCGGCTTGCCATGTTCTTGTGCGCCTCCGGTCGGCGAACGCTCGATCGTCGGCGAAGCCGCCCCAGTTGGCGGTCCCGGTGGCGTGAATCCGGGTTGTGCGCCCGGCCTGCCTCGAGCTCTACCGCGTTCAAATGGTGAAGGTGAAGCACCTGCTGGCGAAGCCACTCCTGATGGCGGTACGGGCGGTGTGAATCCAGGTTGCGCGCCCGGTCTGCCTCGAGCTCTACCGCGTTCAAATGGTGACGCAGTCGCGCCTGGTGCTGGAGAAATACGTTCAGCTGGGGATCCAGCAGGTGTGCCTAAAGCACCAGGCCCGCCGCGTCCTCTTCCACGCTCGAACGGCGAAGCTGTAGCGCCGGGTGACGGCGAGATACCTGCCGGTGCTGGCGGCGTTGCCGTCACGCCGGGCGGCACGCGACCGGGCCTGCCTTTCCGACCAGGTGCAACCGGCGCAGTTGCTGCAGGCGACGCGATTGCCCCAGGTGAAGCGGCCGGCGAAATGCCAGCTGCCGCCCGACCGGGTGCCGCCGGTCGAGTTGGCGGCGGAATATTCTTTGGGTTTTCAGTCTTGATTTTCTGCTTTATCTGCTCGGCATTGGCTACACCCGCCCAGCCGTGTTCAACCTTTGGTTGCGCGACTTTGGTCTTTACTCGTGGAGGCGCGATCCCCGGAACCGGCTTGCTGATTTTTTGAGGAGCTGCAACTACAAGTTTGTTACCCTGGACTCTTGTCAACGCCCCAGATTTAACCGCTGCGGACAAATCCCCGGCCGGTTGTCGCTCGACGCTCAGGCGCTGAATGGGCCGCGTCGAGTACGCATTGACCACATTGTAATCAGGCCCGTAATTATAAACCACGTTGTTTTGAACGCTGATGTTGGTCACGTTCACTGTGTTGTCGATATAGGTAATGTTCTCCGACACGGGCAAGATGCGATCGCGTAACACCGGCTCACCGATAAAACGAACGTCGCAAAAATTGTAATATTGCGGGCCGATATCGAACTCGATGTCTACCTGGCCGCCGATGGGCTGTCCCTCATAAACGATCCCGGGGCCGCGTGGTGGCAAGGGCGCCCAGCCGATGTGGTCGCCACCCGTCCGCCACGAGACCCAGGCCGGTCCCCAGTCCAAGTCGTTTCCTGGAAACCAAAGCCAGCCGTAATCCGCGAGATTGGCCCAACGACCATAGTGGTACGTGGCCCAGCCGAAATCCTCGTAAGAGACCCACGTCCATCCATAATCAGTGTATGCCCAATATCCGTCCGCATAAGGACGCCAGTTCGGATCGCTCACTGCAGTATCGGGCTGCCAGCCGTAGCCATAGCCTTCAACCTCGATCCAGTTTCCGCCGGAAAGATTATTGTAAAAGAAATCGACCGATACGTCGGCTGCCCTTGCGTGTGGGATGGCAGACGAGATCAATGCCACCGTTGCCAGTGCAAAAAGTATTTTTTTCATAGTTGCAAAAACGTCTTGAGGCGTTGGACTTCGCTGCCTCGCCGTTTATTCATTTGATTCGTAGCGCACGCGTTGAGTGAGCGTGCTGCGATTTCGTTCGGAGGGAACTAACAATGCCTTGGTTGTCGCGTGACCCCACACGTCGTAACCTCGTCTGATACAATGGCGTAAAGGCTGTTTAGCAGCGCACGAATTCTTCCAGCGGAATCGTCAGTTTCGGAAAGTCATTCAAGATCCGGCGATCCGCAGTGACTAACGGAACTTTTTGTTCACGCGCGAGCGCGACAAATTCACAATCATAGGCCGAACAACCCGACTGTGAAACAAGTTGCAAAACTGCGGAAGCAGAAATAGAGAACTCGTTTTCAGCCAGCGCGGCTTCCGCGAGGTTTGCGATCTCAATAGCACTCTCGACGCTGATTGAACGACGCCGCATCCTTCGTGCAGAGCTTCATGGCTCGTCTTTGCGGTTGGCGCCTTATCACCACTGGCGCGATCGTCACAGAGAGCTTTTACTTCCTTTCGCATGTGCAAAACGGACCGGCTAGTCTGGCTTCCTTCCTCGAGGCGAGCGCGACTGATGTGCGCGATGCATTTAGCCCGACGACCCACACGACGCGTTCGATGTACTGCCGCTGTTGACCATGACTGGACTGCGCCAGTCCGGTGAAGGCGCCGGCAGTTCGGATAGCGAATAATTGGCGGACGCCGGCCGTTCCTTCGCTATTCGCCATTTGTCATTCGGATTTTGCGTGCCACGGCGTAGCCTCTTGTCGCTCTCTAGTCCGGCAGCCGCCGGACGTAGGCAGATGTGAAGTCGTGATTAAGGAGCCTCTCTGACTTTTTCATATTGCCTTGGTTTGAGGGCCAGACATATTCAGTATGATGACGCAGAAAGAAATTGTCCTCGATGCCATTAGCGAGTTACCCGACGAGGTTTCCCTGACGGAAATCGCCGAGAGAATTGAGTTTCTTGCCGCAATTCAAAAAGGGATGGATCAACTCGACCGGGGCGAAGGCATCCCGCATGAAGAAGTCAAGCGACAGCTCGCTACATGGCTTGCAAGCTGATCTGGTCGCCTGCTGCTCGCGACGACCTGCATGACATCGTCCGCTTTATCGCGCGTGGTAATCCCGAACGGGCAGAATCCTTCGGCTATGAGTTGATGATGCGAACCGACATTTTGCATGAGCATCCCGAAGCGGGTCGTATTGTTCCCGAGTATCGGAATCCCCGAATCCGCGAAATTATCTATCGACCGTATCGTATCGTCTATCGCCTCGATATGGAGCGACAATTGGTAGAAATTGCGCGTGTCTGGCACGCAGCACGGCGCGTTCCGTCAGTTTGAAACTTGTTCGGTCGCTGGTCAGCAAGTCCGTAGTCCGGCGACTGCCCGACGAAGGGAATCCGGGCGGGCGGTTAAAATTTTTCGGAACTTTGCCCCGTTTGTCCCGTAGATGAATAGTGAAAGCAACCACGAATGAACACGAGTAAGCACGAATCGGGCGAAATTGTAGGGCGCCGGACGTAGCCAGATGTGAAGTCGTGATTATGGAACCTCTCTGATTTTTCCATATTGCTCCTTCTTGCTGATCCGGTACGGTTCGCGCCGTGTTCCTCCAAGGTGCGTCTGCAAAGGCGCGGCACAAAATTAAAGCATGATTGCTCCAAAAGTCGTCAGCCTGGCGCCAGAACGCATCAACGATTTTGCTACAACCGCGACGTGAACCGGTTGCGTTTTTCGACTGCATGTTGTGTAATTGCCTTTCCATTAAGCACAAATGCAGCTATCGCTCTCTCATCGTCTGGAAGATATCAAAGTTGGCACGAATACTGATATCAAGAAGACGACTGCTCCCCCCGCGCAGGACAAAATGATCAACACCCAATCACTTTGGTTTCGCTTTCCCCGCGCAGCGTTTGCCGGAGAAACTGGACAGCGGATTACGCCGATAGCGCAGATGGAAATGGACCGAACTAATAAACCGTGGATGACGCGGATACTTTTCTGTAGGGGCAGCCGTGTCGGCTGCGATCGGCAATCGACAATAAAACTCGCCACAGGACGAGTCCGTCCGATTGGCGGACATCAAACATCAAACATCAAACATTCGTTCCATGGCTTCACCCTGCCGAAGCAACGTGAGCGCGTCAGCGCTTTTACGTTGATCGAGTTGCTCGTCGTCATGGCCATCATCGCGATCTTACTGGCGTTGGTGGCTCCGGCCTTCACAAGCATGAAGAGCAGCGGCGATTTTACCAATGCTGTTTATGGAATCCAAGGGTTGCTCGAGAACGCGCGAACATACGCGAAGGCTAACCGTACCTACGTATTCGTTGGTTTTACGGAGGTAAACTCTTCGGTCGATGCCTCAGCTAGTCCCCAAGTTGCAGGTGTCGGCAGAGTCGCGGTCGCAGTCGTTGCTTCGAAAGATGGGACCCGGCAATTCAACTACGCAACAAGCGGTCAGGGCAGCGATTGGACAGCCAATTATTCCAATGGAGCCCAACTAGTCGCTATTGGAAAACTGCAAAGGTATGAGAATCTGAATTTCTTAGTCGATTTTGGATCCTGGACTCCAACGGCGTATCCGAACTCAAAGATGGCGAGATATCAGCCGACCGGACCACCCTACATTTTGGGTAATGCATCATCTTCGTCGGTGACGCCGTTTAGCTGGCCTCTCGGCTCATCGTTGGGCAACGGACAATATAATTTCACTAGAGTGATATACTTCGATCCGACGGGCATTGCACGGATCGCTACTGCAACTAACGCCGACGCAATCTCGCATGTCATGGAAATTGATTTTCAACCAAGCCATGGAACCGTCACTCCGACGCCACCGACTAATCAGGATGTGGGAAACCATGCAGTGATACAACTTGGCACGACAGACGGCGCCGTACGCGTTTACCGGCCATGAAATCTTGCAATTCCAAGACTGATGGATTTTCGCTGGTAGAAGTGACCCTTGCATTGGGTATAGCCGCCTTTTGCTTGATTGCCGTCTTCGGTTTAGTGCCAGTTGGCGTGCAGACAAATCGCAATGCGACTTCTCAAACGGCCGCGACAAACATCATCGCTGCGGTGGTCGCGGATCTGCGAGCGACGCCGACGACGAATGCCGCTTCCTCGCAGTTCGCGATAACCTTTGGGACTGCAAAGACATTATATTTTGATGGCGCAGGGCAAGCCTCGACATCGTTAGGTACCACCTCCCGCTACCGATTGAGCGTAACATGGAATGCTTCTGCTCCGACTGGGTCACGTTATGCGGACCTGAAGGTCACTTGGCCGGCGCCCGTTGATCCCGCTGCAACCACGCCAAGCGGCTCGATCGAAATGTTCGCCGCGTTTGACAGGAACTGAACCGATGGTTCGCCACGAGACCACGACACCACGAGACGACAAGTCTGGGGAGCACACGCGCCCTGGCGTGTTCTATTCGGCGCCCTCGCCGAATAGCGGGGACAGAAGAACTAGGCCGCTTCGCCATGCAGCGTTTACCCTCGCAGAACTCCTCGTTAGCATTGGGGTGTTGGTGCTGCTGGTTCTGCTAGCCACGCAGCTTCTGAATAGCGCCGCAACAATCACGAGTCTCGGCCACAAGCAAATGGATGCGGATTCGCAGGCGCGCGAACTGCTCGATCGAATGGCCGTCGATGTCATGCAGATGGTAAAGAGATCGGATGTCTACTACCACCTCAAAGCATCTACGACTGCCACTGATTGCCCCTTCACAACCGTCCCTCCAGAGTGTGGGACGCAAGCCGGCAATGACGAGATGGCGTTCTACAGCAACGTCCCGGGTTATTATGCGTCGGGCTCCACCGGCTTGCAGCAGAGCACGGTGTCACTCGTAGGATATCACATCAACTCGAGCACGACAACGCCAACGCTTGCTAACAAGATGGAGCGGTTGGGAGCGGGCTTGGTTTGGAATGGCGTGTCTACAGGGAGCAATCTGCCGAATACGCCGGTTGTCTTCTGGACGGCTCTGAACCCTTGGTCGACTACAACTTATGCAACTAACAGCACGCTGGACATCGTGGGTCCGCAGGTTTTTAGGTTCGAATACTATTATCTGCTGAAGAACGGAAGCGTCTCCTCCAGCCCTTGGTACACGGCTACGAGCGTACGTGGAATGCAAGATGTTGCAGCGATTGTCGCAGACATTGCCGTGCTTGACCCCAAGGATCGAGTGGTCCTAGACAACTCGGCGCAGGTTGCGCCACCAAACGACCGAATCACAGTGCTGGGAGCATCTTTAGCTAACTACAATGGCCAAAGCGCCGGAGGTCTGCTTACTAGCTGGCGTACCACGCTTGACGCAAATGCAAATGGCTTGCCCCGCTCGGCGATTTCCAGTATTCGGCTCTACGAGCGCTTCCTTTATCTGTCCCCGCCTACTCTCCTAACCCCATGAAATCTTTACGCCGCTCGCGCGATTGTTCGTCAAAAGCCGCCGCCCTGGTGATCATTCTTGCATTCGTTGTGCTTTTGACAGGCTTGTCCGTCGCTTATTTCTCCCGCACAACGACTGACAGGCAGCTTGCCCAATCCAGCTATAACGACACGTCTGCCGACCTGCTCGCGCGTAGCGCGCTCGATATCGTGGCTAACGATTTTAAACAGGAACTTATCACCCACCCGAGCGTCAACGCAGCCGCGACAGATGCTATCGCTGGTGGTATCCTGCCGCAGCGTTACACACCCGTTCCGGCGCTCAGCATCACGCCGATTCCAAATTTAATTAGGCAAAGCTTTTCGGGAGACCCGACTGGGCGCACATCAAGTGTGAACTCAGGCGCCGTCTCTCAAAACGGGCGGTCGATCAGCACAACTCGCTGGAACAGCCATTACTTGATTCCAAGAGGAAACTCGAGTGACACAACTGTCAATGCTTCGCCTACACCAAGCTTCACGCCGCCAGATTGGGTACTCATAACATCCCAAGGGCCTAACTCTGCCCCGGCGCCTAGCGCGGTGATTGGGAGGTACGCGTTCGCAGCGTACGACGAAGGGGGCTTGCTCGATATGAATCTGGCAGGCTATCCCACTTGGACGCAGAGTGGAGGCGGAGGGAGCCCTAATGTAACGCCGACTCCGTGGCCGGCGAATGTCGGACGAAAAGGAATCATAACTTTCGCCGACCTTACTGCCCTGCCAGCTGCTCCGACAACCACATTTTCTCAAAGCCAGATCAACAACATAGTCGGCTGGAGAAATTTTGCGACCACAGGGCAGTCTAACGGAAGCTTTGGTAGCCCTTCTTTCAAGGTAAACGACCGCGTAAAACAAGATAACTATGGCAGTTATTTACTCGACTTCGGCGACCCGCCGTACCCGACGCCATGTCCAACTTTTCCGTTTACTACCGTCGATCCCACGGCGCCAAGTGATCAGGCTGTCATGACGCGCCAGCAATTATTGAAGCTGCTACAGTCTGTTGATTCCAGCGGAAGCTGGCAGAAATCGGTTCAATACATGGGCACGTATTCCCGCGAGCGCAACCAGCCAGCCCGGGATTGGAACCGCCTTAATAACCGTCTGCCTGACAGGTTCGACCTGGGCATGCTTGGTATGGTTAAACCAAATCCCCCGAATTCGGCAAACGGTCGAGGGCGTGGACAGGGGCATCAGAACGGCGGTAACTTTAAAGGGCGCGGTCATTACAAGGGCGCCGCCGGGACTATTCTCACATATTTTGGCTTGGTATGGGTACCCGCGAGTGCAACCGTTACGGATCCCCATAACATTCTGTATTGGGGTCATTGGTTGTACGAAGGCACTCCACCAATACAGACTGGGAACCCTCATATACCAGTCCTGAGAGGCGGACAACCGAACGACTTCTTTCAGTTGCTGGACTTTTGCGTATCCAGTCAGGCAAACGCTAATCAAGACGATGCTACCAATGTCGCGACAATCCTCGGTCTAGGCGCCTCGTTGATCGACCAATACGACAATCCGGGCACCACCCCCCCGGGACGGATGACGTGGATACTGTGGGAGGCACCGGCGCGCACATTACCGGGACGCACGTTACAATTATCGCCTATGCCGGCGGATTTGTCCTTGGCTGGGAAAACGGAGAGGCTCCCGCCGCCACTGACATAAATCCCCTAAGCCCCCATAACCCCTACAACTGGATAACCAGCGATGGCACGGCCACAGGCACAAAAAAGTCCCTGCCAACATTTACTCCGATCGTGCTCAATCACGGTTTTTCGACCGTGGGCGACATGGGCTATGGTCTCAAAACGGCAAACCTTTTCACGCCGGTGGATTTTCATACCTATCCGCAAGTGGCAGGGAGCCTCGATGCTGCGCTTTTGGACTTTTTTAGTTACAACCCCGTCGATCACAATTATCCCCGGGTGGGGACCACCAGTCTCAATACTAAAAATAAAGAGGTCATCGCGGCGATTTTGCAAAGTGCGCTGAAGAAGGACATAGACGTCGTCAATCCGCCGACGTTTCCTATTGTTGCGTCATCCGAAGCTACGAATGCTGCGCAGGCTATTGTTAACGCCATAGCCACACAGCCGGCAGTGAATCGGTCGGACATAGTGCGGCTTGCCAGCCTGGTCCCCGCCGGGACAGTCTCCACTGCAGGTCTCGCGGCAGGAGAAGAAACCGATAAGGGCAACGAAACGATGGCGCGCGCTCTTTCGGAGACGACACAAACGCGAACCTGGAATCTGATGATCGACGTGATCGCGCAAACGGGGAAGTACACACCGGGGGCTACCGACGTTACTGACGGCAGCAAGTTCATCGTCCAAGGCGAGAAGCGATACTGGCTCCACATCGCGCTCGGTCGCGATCTAGTTAACGGTGCCGTGGACGTGCTCGGTACGCAGCTCGAAGAAGTTAGCGAATAGTTTTGCTGCAGCGACAGCCGTTCCGGCTGCAATTCCTTAATGCTCGCAGGCGACACGCCTGCCACTACAACTCAACAGTCGCGTAACTAGCACAGACAGGCAGTTGAGAGTCGATGGTTGATAGCCGATAGACGTCAACGTTGCGTTTGACGGGCTAATCCCTTTTGCTCGTCACGAGGTTTTCAGGATCGACAGTGGAGATGTCTGTGAATAGCGTGAAGTCTCTCCTGTTAAACGCAAGAGATGATCGACGCCGTGCGTCTTTAGCACCGCGACAAGCCGGGCATCGTGCGCGCGTTTCCCGGTGACAGGAATTGTTTCCACCAAACGAATCCATTGCGCAAAAATCTCGGGACCCTCCTGAAGAAGCGGAAACTTTTCCCGCAATTGCTGAACCTCAGCGCGGGTGCGCTCGCACGTCCATCCAAAACCGTTGTTTTCGCGCGGGCGCGTGGCCACAGCCCAAAATTCGACGATGTTCTGCGCTGTGATAAACACTTCGTTGCGTTCTCGAAATAGCTCGGCTACTACACGAGCCGCTATGGGATTTTGCGACGATGGTGTATCAGCCAATCGAAGCAGAATGTTCGTGTAGGCGAGATAACTGGCCATTTATCATTCGTAGATGCTGTCGCGATGCGTTGCCTCATTGAGCAAATCTGGTCCATCCTCGTGACTATTCGCCCACCGGATAATGTCTTCCGCCCGCTCCGCAGGAGTGGCCGTCATCCAGAATGGTTTCTCGCTTTCCGCTGGCGCGAGAACTACTTGATGCCCGGTGGTTGAGGCCACGTAACGCGTATGCGGCTTTGAAATCGGCAGCACGTTCGCAGGCAATTGAAGGTTGCCGCGTTCGTCAACTTCGAGAATGGCGTTCATTAGCGATCAGCTTACACGACTGACGCGATGTCGGAAAGTGTTTAGTCTCCCGATACAAAGACCGATGCTCACGCCAGCTTGCCCATGGCGTGCAATCTTTTCCGAAGCGGAGATTCGCTCGCTGTGGCGCGCATCTGCTCCGCGCGCTTAAGGCTATGCTGGATCTCAGCATCGAAGTCACTCTTGTGATCGTGGTAATATGCGAGGGCAGCATGAATCTGCCCGATGGAGAGATGCGGATAACTGGAAATGAATCTCTTCCGGGCTCTAGCCATGGGCGGTCTGATCCAGCGCAACCTCGACCACTTTGTTGTAGTGTTGTCGATCCACGCAACGCGGCGGTCATCGAGGCGGATATGAGTGTTGCTTACCGTTGGCATGCTGGGATACTCTACCGGAGCAGTCCGCTTGATTCAATCTGGTTTCCCGGGTAGGTGCTCGACAAGCAGATCGAGGTCGCTAATGAATAGCCGGATGGTTGATAGTTGAGAGTTGATCGCTGACATCCCGCACGGAAAGACTCACTCGTCTAGGCAGGAAACTTCCGATCGAACTCCTTGTGTGTCGGCGGCGCGCACTGTGGCTAAGAAACTCGCGTGTCATCATCGAAGGCGAAAAGCGATACTGGCTCCACATCGCGCTCGATCGGGATAGTGGAACGTACTCGGCACGCAGCTCGAGGAAGTAGCAATCCGCCCCTTCGTTCCCCTCGGAACGCCCTTTTCTAGAAGGCTTTTGGCGAGGATCTTGTTGAAGGCCTTGATCACGGGACGCCCGATCTGCTGCGCGACCCACTGGCTGTCGAGCATGCCGCGGTCGATCGCATCGATGCGGCCATCGCGAAGCTCGGGATGGTAGTTGCCGATATCGATGACGACGACGCTGTCCGCCACGTTCGCAAACAGCCCCCGTGGAAGATCGGCGACGGCCTTCGTTGGGATCGCGATAATGACGATTTCTCCGGCGTCGGCGGCGTCGACAACGGAAACGGGCATCGCCACGATCTCGACAGCTAACGCGGTCAGACTTTCCGGTCCTCTCGAGTTCGCAATCGAGACGTGATGGCCGAGCTTGCCGAGGTGATGCGCAAGCGTGCGTCCCATGCTTCCAACACCTAGAATTCCGATTCTCATGTGGACTCTCCTTTCAATCTCCATGCTCGAGCTGTTCGAGCGCTTGCGGAGCGAAAATTATTTTCCAGCCCATCCACGAATTTTCTCGCGGACGCGTGCGAGCGGAACGCCCTTACCGGCATCGAATTCGGCAGATTCTTTGTCAAGACGCGCAAGCAGAACTGCTTCCTCCGCTTCGGACATCAATGGCTCTTCTTGAGACTGGAGCCAGACAGCAAGCGCCGACTTCTCGTTTGCCGGCAGTCGGACAATTGCTTCTTGGATTTCGGTGATCGTGCTCATATCGATCTTTCGATCTGTAACCTAAAAAGTCCGCGATGGCGAGGGCTCCATCGCCAACACGCGAGGCGCGTGTGCTCCTAGACAACGGAACGCCTCGACACGCCTTCATTGATTTCGGCGCGGCAGGGCCACCGCGCGCGGCATCGCAATACGTATTCCCTGTTTGTGCACGAGAACCGTGTTGCAGTAACGTTCCCGCCGTCGTCATGGATCCGGCTACTTTTTTAACCGAGCTGAAGCGGCGTAAGGTGTATAGGGTGGCAGTCGCGTACGCGATCGTGGCGTGGCTGCTGATTCAGGCGGCTTCCATTCTGTTCCCGACTTTCGAAGCGCCTCTCTGGGTGATGAAGGTGTTTGTCACCGCAGTCATTCTCGGTTTTCCAGTCGCGCTGATCCTGGCGTGGGCATTTGAGATGACGCCGGAAGGAATCAAGCGCGAGGAAGATGTTGCGCCGCGGGAATCGACGACGCGTAAAGCTGGACGCAAATGGACAGCGATCATTGTCGTCGCTGCGGTGCTCGCGGCTGCGTTGCTTGCGTTTCAATTCGCGCGAACACGAAGATGGGCCACTGCTGAATTGCCAAAACAAACCGCGCCAAGTACGACGGTGGATAAATCACTTGCCGTGTTGCCGTTCGAAAATCTCAGCTCGGACAAGGAGAACGCGTTTTTCGCCCAGGGTATTCAGGACGAAATTATCACCGCGCTCTCGAGAATCAGCGGGCTTCGCGTGATTTCGCGCGCTTCTACTGCGCAGTACAACACCACTCCGGCGAATCTGCCTGAGATCGCGCGCCAATTGCGGGTGAGCAATGTGCTCGAAGGCAGTGTGCAGAAGGTCGGCGATCGGGTGCACATTAACGTGCAGTTGATCCAGGCCGACAATGACGCGCATTTGTGGGCGCAAAGTTACGACCGGCAGCTGACTGACATTTTCGGAGTAGAAGGCGAGGTCGCGAAGAGCATTGCTGAATCGTTGCGGGCCACGCTTTCACCGCAGGAAAAAGCACGCGTCGAAACCAAACCTACAACCAATGCCGACGCTTACGTCCTGTATTTGCGCGCCCGCGATTACCAGACGCGACCTGATAACCTGCTGCAGGATTTTAAGTCAGCGATAAATCTTTACGATCAGGCGATTAAACTCGATCCGAGCTTCGCTCTTGCTCACGCGCGCCTCTCGGCAACGACAAGCAATCTGTACCACTTCTACGAACCGATTGCGGCGTGGAAGCAAAAGGCGCATACGGAAGCGTTGGAATCGCTGCGACTCCAGCCGAACCTCGGCGAAGGCCATCTCGCGCTGGGGCTCTATCACTACTACATGGAAGGCGATTACGACGCTGCGCTGCGTGAATTAGGCCTCGCGGCGGAGGCACTTCCCAACGACGGGGACGTGGGCCTCTATACCGCAGCAGTTCTAAGACGTGGCGGGAATTTTACGCAGGCGCTCGCTGCTTACCAGCACGCGGAACAGATCGACCCGCGCAATTCCGTCATGCTCTATGATTCTTCGCAGACTTATTTCGCCCTGCGCGATTGGCGCACGGCAGCCGAGCGAATGGATCGCGTGCTCGCGCTTTTCCCGGATTCTTTCAACGTAAAGATACAGCGCGGTTACATTGATTTTTTCTGGAAAGGCAGCACGGCACCGATTAAGGCCGCGGTGGACTCTCTGCCGCCTAATTTGGATCCGGACGGTGTCGTCACTTTCGCGCGCTGGGATGTCAGCTTGATGGACCGCGATGTGGCTGCCGCCGACCGCGCGTTAGCCGCTTGCCAGTTGGACACGATCGCTTCGCAGACGGGAGTGTCGCTGCCGAAAAGTTATCTTCAAGCCTGCGTGGATCTGGTGCGTGGCGACGCGGCGAAGGCGCAGACGGAATTCGAGGCGGCCCGGCCTTTCCTCGAAAAAACTGTGGCCAATAGCCCGCAGGACGGCGTGCGACGCGCACAGCTCGGATTGCTATATGCGTTCCTGGGAAGAAAGGATGATGCGCTGCGGGAGGGAAAGCGCGCGATGGAGCTAAAGCCGATCACACACGATGTGATTGAGGGCGCGGTAGTCGAAGATTTTTATGCTCTGACGTGCGCCCGCCTCGGCCTAACGGACGAGGCGATCAGTCGAATCGAGCGGCTTCTCACCACGCCTTTCGCTGTCGATTACGCCGACGAAAGCATCACGCTAAACGATCTGCGGCAGCGCTGGGAGTGGGATCCGCTACGGAACGATCCGCGGTTTCAAAAAATCCTCACATCGCCGGAACCGAAAACGGTGTACAAGTAACGACGCGCGGGTCGCCTGATCCAACCACAAAGGACACCAAGAACGCAGAGTGATTCTTTGAGTTTGACCTCCGTGGTCTCGGTGACCTCTGCGGTCAAAGATCTTAGCGAAAAGTTCGCGATCGCGAGGACGCGCTCGCCAGCACGCGAGGCGCGTGCGCTCCTCAGCGTCCGAGCTCTCCGCGGCGAGTCTTTGACCGGGCCGGCAGTGCGAGCCGCACGGGCGCTAACCGAGCATTCGCAGTAGCCGTTCTTTGCTTTACCTTTATCGGACCAATGCGTGCACAACAATCTCCGGCAGAACGGGTGGCTGAAATTCAAGGTGCCTTGCGCGATGCCAAACTGGATGGTTGGCTCTTTTACGATTTCCGGCACAGCGACCTGCTCGCTTATCGAATTTTGAAGCTGGACGAAAATACGTTCGCCTCACGCCGCTGGTTCTACTACGTCCCGGCCTCCGGCGGGCCGGTTAAAATTGTACAGTCGATCGAGCAGTTTAAACTCGACTCCCTTCCCGGCAGGAAAGTTGTGTTCGGCGGCTGGCAAGAATTGCACGCGCAGCTGCGGGAAGTGCTGGGTGCGGCGTCGGAGGGATCGAAGACTCGCGTTGCAATGCAGTATTCGCCCATGAACGACATCCCCTACATATCACGCGTGGATGCTGGAACGATCGAGCTCATCCGCTCGTTTGGAGTCGAACCGGTCACGAGCGCGGAATTAGTACAACGATTCGAAGCCGTGTTTTCGCCGGCTCAGCACGCGATGCACGTGGAAGCTTCCGATAAAATGCACCGCATCATTCAGGAGGCGTTTGCCGAGATTGCACTACGAATTCGCGCTGACGAACCAACCACTGAGTGGGACATTGCGAAGTTCATGCTCCGCCGCTACAGCGAGGAGGGAATGCAACAGGAGCTGATGATTGTGGCGGTGAACGCGAATACTACCGATCCGCACTATATGCCGACAAAGGAAAAGAATTCACCAATCAGGCGCGGCGATTTTGTGTTGATTGATACGGTTACGAAAGTGAACAAACCCGAGGCAGTCGTGGCTGACCAAACCTGGACTGGTTATGTGGGCGAAACTGTTCCGGACAAATACTCGCGCATTTTCAACATTGTGCGGGAAGCACGTGATTCAGCGGTCGATTTCCTGCGAAAAAATATTCGGGCTGGTAAACCGATTCGCGGCGCCGAAGTGGATGATGTGTCGCGTGGCGTAATTACACGCGCAGGTTTTGGCCGACAATTCACGCATCGCACCGGTCATTCGATCGGCGAAGAAACCCACGGCAACGGTGTCAACATCGACGATTTCGAGACGCGCGATTCGCGGCGTATCATTCCGGGAGTTTGTTTTTCGATCGAGCCTGGAATTTATTTCGACGGAAAGTTTGGCGTTCGATCAGAAATTAACGTTTACGTTTCGGATAAAGACATCGAAGTCACCGGGCAGCCAATCCAAACGGAGATCATCGCGATCCTAAAGTAGAGGTTTCCCGCTGAGACAGCGGACGCTACAGCCAACGCCTCAACAGAGCGAGGCGGCTACAGGTTCACCTCTTTGAATTTGTCGCTCGCAGTTCCCGGATGAACGACCACGATACTTCGGCAATCTCTCCGGTGTCGTACTCAATTTTGAAATGTGAGCGAAATTTCCTTGGAACACTGACACGAACAGGAAGCGCGTTTGCAGAAATCTTGTTCGCTTTTTTGATCGTCTGGTGGGGCTCGAGAAACGAGAGGCCGTCGTCAAATTCGACGTCGAACGCGTCTTCCCAGTCCAGATACCGTGCGTGTTTCACGGGCGAATACTTCGCCTTCCCAAATGGTTTCTTTGCAGTCGTAACAATTTTCACAATCGTTCCCGTTCGCATTTCCGCTCGGACATGAATACGTCCATTGCCCTCGTGGCTCTCAAGGAACCCGAAGTCGCTGGCGTTTCATCTTGTGCGACAGCCGAATTAGCTCGCGGACCTTGCGGATTTTTTGACGAGCTTCGTCGCTCCGCGAATCTCGCCCTGCGGATGACTTTTAATGTCATCTACGCGGCCGCTCCCGCTCAAAGCCGTGTTCATTTTTTCGAACTCTTCGGCGGAAATTCGCGGTTCGCCTGTAAGACCATCGCGACCGCTTCTTTCAAGTTTTCACGTGCTTCGGCCAGCGTCTTGCCTTGCATATTGGCGCCGGGCAATTCCTCAACGAACGCGGCGTAGCCCTCAGGAAATTTTCGGAATACGGCGGTCAGCTTGATTTCCTTGTCTATCTTGTAGCACGAAAAGTTCGCGATGGCGAGGACGCCATCGCCAGCACGCGGGCCGCGTGTGCTTCCCGGAACTTACGTCTTTGCGTAGATCTCAGAGCCGGACTTCGTGAACTCCGTTGCCTTCTGTTTCAATCCTTCTTCGATTGCAGCTTCTTCTGTGATCCCCTGCTCCGCCGCGTACTTCCTCACGTCTTCGGTGATTCGCATGGAACAAAAGTGCGGGCCGCACATTGAACAGAAATGCGCGGTCTTGGCGCCTTCGGCGGGAAGGGTTTCATCGTGGAATTCGCGCGCGGTTTCGGGATCGAGTGAGAGATTGAATTGATCTTCCCAACGGAATTCGAAACGTGCTTTTGAAATCGCGTTGTCGCGGTACTGCGCGCCGGGATGGCCTTTGGCTAAATCGGCGGCGTGCGCGGCGATCTTGTAGGCGATGACGCCGTCTTTCACGTCTTTCTTGTTAGGCAAACCAAGATGTTCTTTCGGCGTGACGTAGCAAAGCATCGCTGTGCCGTACCAACCGATCATTGCCGCGCCGATCGCGCTGGTGAGGTGATCGTAGCCGGGCGCGATGTCGGTCGTCAGTGGACCCAAGGTGTAGAACGGGGCTTCTGCGCACCACTCGAGTTGTTTCTCCATGTTCTCCCGAATCATGTGCATGGGAATGTGGCCCGGGCCTTCGTTCATCACTTGCACGTGATCCGCCCACGCGCGACGGGTCAGCTCGCCTTGCGTGTATAACTCGGCAAACTGGGCCTCATCGTTTGCGTCAGCAATACTCCCTGGCCTCAGGCCGTCACCGATGGAAAAGCTAACGTCGTACGCAGCCATGATCTCGCAGATCTCGTCCCAATGCGTGTAGAGAAAACTTTCCTGATGATGCGCGAGACACCATTTGGCCATGATCGAGCCGCCGCGCGAGACGATGCCGGTAGCGCGGTTCGCTGTTAATGGAATGTAGCGGAGAAGCACTCCCGCATGGACCGTAAAATAATCCACACCTTGCTCAGCCTGTTCAATTAACGTGTCGCGATATATTTCCCAGGTCAGTTCCTCGGCGCGGCCGCCGACTTTTTCGAGCGCCTGATAAATCGGCACGGTGCCGATGGGCACAGGCGAATTGCGAATGATCCACTCGCGCGTGGCGTGGATGTTTTTGCCGGTGGAAAGATCCATCACGGTGTCAGCGCCCCATTTCGTCGCCCAGCGCATCTTTTCGACCTCTTCCTCGATCGACGACGCGACAGCGCTGTTGCCGATGTTAGCGTTGATTTTTACCAGGAAATTGCGGCCGATAATCATCGGCTCGGATTCCGCGTGATTGATGTTCGCGGGGATGATGGCGCGGCCGCGCGCGACTTCGGAGCGCACAAATTCCGGTGTGATTTCCCGTGGGATCGAAGCGCCGAATGATTCGCCGCGATGCGAGAAGGCGAGCGAATTACGAAGTGAAAAGGAAGAATTAGGAAACTCCGAATCCCCTTTCTTCCCTCTTCCTTCCTCCTTCATCCCTTGCAATCGTTGATTCTCACGAATTGAAATAAATTCCATTTCCGGCGTGATGATTCCCTGGCGCGCGTACCAAAGCTGCGTGACGCAGTGGCCAGCGCGAGCGCGAAGCGAGCGGCGCTCTGCCGCAGTTGATGGTTGATAGTTGAGAGTTGAGAGCTTTTCATCGCTCCCGTTTCCATTCGGTGTTCGGCGTTTTTGCTGCACAGAACGCGCGTGAGTCTCCGACAGCCAGCCATCATCGATGGGCTTTACTTTGCGGCCATCGTACTCGTCCACATCGCCGCGATCGCGAATCCATTTTGCTCGCAATGGCGGCAGACCGTGCGTGACGTTGCCGTGAAAATCCGGATCGCCCCACGGGCCGCTCGTGTCGTAAACACGCACCGGTTCGTTTACTTCGATCTCGCCGTTCATCGATTTGGTCGGTGCGAGCAATATTTCACGAAACGGTACGCGAACGTCGCGGTGTAACTTGCCGGCGACGTAAATCTTTTTGGAGTTTGGAAGAGGCGCTTCCGCGGCTCTCGATTCTTCGGACCCGTTGTTCTTATTCATAGGCGCACAGAAATATCGAGAGATCCCTCGACTTCGCTCGGGATGACAAAAAACGGCACGCGAATGTCAGGTTCGAAAATCATTCGTGTCGATTCGTGTGATCCGTAGTTCACAATTAAAAAAGCCATGCCTGGGAAATCGCATGGCTGACATCGCCAGTCCGGCCTCGGACCCTCGCTCCCTTCGGCGGCATTATCCGCATCAGGTTCAAGGGGTCTGTCGCCTCTGCGACACTCTCAGCCATGCGGCTCCCCCGCATTTTCTTTCTCGGTCAGAATAAGACCCACGCGAACGAAGTCAACCGACCGTGGTGGCAGCCGTGCCGGCTGCGACATTTAACAAAGGCAGGCGACACGCCTGCCGCTACAGGAATTTCACGGAACAATGGGAGCAGACTCGAGTGATGATGTTTGTTTAGGAGTTGACGACTGTTGCGGTGAAGGAAAGGCGGACTTACCAATCAGCTTGATCAGACTTGAATCTGCTTCCTTCAACTCCCCTTCCTGAACAACCGGTTCAATCGGCGCCGACTTGGTTTGCCGCCTATAATCGGCTACAAGCGTCGGGGGCTGCTTCTTGGTTGCCAGCGCCCGGTAATTTTCAATTCCCACGCTGATCGCCGCCGCAAGTTTTGCGCGCCAATCTTGGGTCGCAATCAACTTGCTTTCACCGCGCTCCGTCAGGAACCCTCCTTCAATCAGCACCGCCGGCACTCTTGTCAGGCGCAGGACGGCGAACCGAGCTCGTTTGATTCCACGGTCGAATTCAGGGATATGGCCGAGCACGGAATGATAGATACAGGCCGAGAGCGCCAGGCTTTGATTATCCACGACATTGCCTGCTTGGACGCTCAGAGCAGTCGGGGCAACTGCGTTGTCGGACGTGGATGGCGCCCCGCGGGGTGTAAACGAAAAAATCTCGAAGCCAGTTGCATCTGGATCGTCGTTCGTGGCGTTGAAATGGATGCTGACAAAAATGGAATTTCGCGCGGCGTTGGCGATCTGCGCCCGAACGTCTAACGGCACGAAATAATCGCCTTCGCGAGTCATGATCACGCGCAGTCCTTTTGCCTGCAAAAGTGGGCGGAGCTTGCGTGCTACGTCCAGCGCGAAATCCTTTTCATTCCCGTAACGGCAGACCGCGCCTTTATCGTGGCCCCCATGTCCGGGATCCAAAACGACAGTCTCAACATTACCCACGTTCGGAACGCGATGAGGGCGAACCAGAGGGTCAATGGTTTTGGCTACATCGGTACGCGACACAAGGAATTTTCCGTCGTGCTCGATCAACGGAAAGCACAACCAACTGCGCACGCCATTGATGACAACCTCCCGGCTGCCTTGCACGAACTCGAGCGGATTCTTGACTGTGTCTGTTTGAACCTTGTCGCCTGCGGCGGGGACGACTTCACCCGGCAATCCGTAGAATTTCGAGATATTTTCAACGCTCAAATAATCCTGGCCATTTACCTTGATGATTTGCCAGTCGGCGGCATCGGCTGTGCGATGCGATACAACACAGACGCTCACAAGCGCGAGCGCGAGCGAACGCGTCATCCTTGTGGTCATTGGCGCGTTATAATACCAAACAGCGTGCTTACCTCAAATTGCCGAGACGACGAAAAATCGCCACAGAATTAATTGACTCTGGCTTTTTTTTTGCTAAAACCCGGGAAATGTTTTTGCCGTTTCCCCGAAGAATCGGCCGCTGGATCCCAGTTGTGCTGTTCGTACCCGCGCTTGTTGCGGCAATACCCGTTCGCGCTGCACAACCGCTCCCGAGGTGTTGCGTTTGGCGGGTAACCAACGCAAAGGCGCCTTTCTATCTGGTAGGCTCAATCCACACGCTGACTAAAAAGGATTACCCGCTGCCTATTGCGTATGAGATCGCACTTAAAGATTCCAGACGTTTTCTGTTTGAGTTTGATCCGACGCGGCACGCCGAATTTGAACAAAAATTTGCTGCAGCGGCGAAATACCCGCGGGGACAGGACATCCGCTCGAAAATTCATCCCGAGCTTTTAGCGTGGCTCCAGCAAAACGTGGTAGCAGTTCAAGTTGATCCTCACCGTAGAAAGAGGTCTGAAGTTAGAGGTCTCGACAGCGGGCTGGACTACAAACCGTGGTGGATCGCGCAGCATCTCGTGGAAAGGAATTCCAACGCCAAGGTCTCGACCGTTCACGGTCTGGACAATTACTTCGTAGATCGAGCCAGCCAAATGCGAAAAGAGATTGCAGGTCTGGAGTCAGTTGATGAACATGTGGCGGTGCTCGGGGGATTATCCGATCGCGATGGTGAAACCATTTTGCGCAATGCCCTGACTCAGCGCGAAAACGGCGCGACGGAATTCAACAAGATGCTCAAGGCATGGCGACACGGCGATGCTGATGCGCTTTGGACCGGAGATGCGCAGTTCCGCAAAGTGGCTCCCTCAATCGCAGCACGTTTTGTTGACGAACGCAATCGCAAATGGGTCCCTCGGATTGTGGCAGAACTAGAAAGCGGCAAGCCAACTGCCGTTGTCGCCGGTGCGTTGCATTTTGCGGGCCCGAACAGCGTCATTAAGTTGCTGGAAAAACGCGGCTACAGAATAGAACAACTGTAGCGACACGTTTGCCACTGCCGGGATGAGAAAGGCGCTCATTCGTGAGCGCGTATCTTCAACGTAACCGTAGAAAAACGGTCTAACCCGAGCTATGAAATCATTTTCCCTGGTGCTGGTTGCGCTTTTGAGCGCGTGGAACCTGAGCGCACAAAACGAATCTCCAAAACCAAAGGCCTTTGGAAGCGCGACAGCCGCACCGAATTCCCAAAAACCTCCACCTCCTGTTTCAGGCGCTTCCCCTAACGCAATCGACGAAACCGCAAAGCCGGCGGTTCAAAAAAATCCGCCGCCGCTAGATCCCGCCAACCAGGACGCTTCCGTAAAACCGCAAGAGGATTTCTTCATGTACGCCAACGGTGGTTGGATTAAACGAACGCAAATTCCGCCGGAATACTCGCGCTGGGGCAGTTTCAACGAGTTGATCGAAAACAATAACGATGCGCTGCATGACATCGCGGAGAAAACGGAAAACACACATGTCGATCCACGACTCGCGTCCGAGACACAAAAGGTAGGCGACTACTACGCGAGCGGCATGGATGAGAAGACAATCGAAGCCGTGCGCATCCAGCCGCTGGAGGATGAACTCAAAAGGATCGAGGCAATTAGTGATCCCGGCGAATTACTTAAAGAAATCGCGCACCTCCACAGCGTCGGTGTGGACGTGCTTTTCGAGTTTGGGTCCGGCCAGGATGCCAAAGACAGCACACACGAAATCGCCCAGGCGGTTCAAGGCGGGCTCGGCTTGCCTGATCGCGATTACTACACCAAAACGGACGCGGCCTCCAAAAAGTTGCGTGACCAATACGTCGAGCATGTTACAAAAATGTTGACGCTTGCAGGTGAACCGGCGGAAACAGCTGCTGATCACGCTAAAAAGATTCTCGCGCTCGAAACAAAGCTGGCTGAAGCCTCTCGCACACAGGTGCAACTCCGTGATCCGCAAAAAAATTATAATAAGATGCCGGTGCGCCAGCTTCAGAACCTAACACCCGACTGGAATTGGAGCGATTATTTCAAGAACGTCGATCTGCTGGAGCCAAATGACGTTAACGTGCACCAGCCGGAATTCTTCAAAGTCGCCGACCAAGTGTTTAAAAACACACCGCTGGACGTTTGGAAAACGTATTTGCGGTGGCATCTCATCAACGCGGCTGCCCAGGAACTTTCCAAGGATTTTGTTGATGAGAATTTCAACTTCAAGGATCGGATCCTTCGCGGGACTGAAAAGATCAAGCCGCGCTGGAAACGCGTGATTGCTTCCACTGATGAAGCGATCGGCGAGGCGTTAGGCAAACTCTACGTGGCCTTTTATTTTCCGCCAGAGGCCAAGGCCCGCGCGCTCGAACTGGTCAACAACCTGAAAGAGGCCCTCGCCGATCGCATTAAAACGCTGGACTGGATGGACGAGCCGACCAAGCGCGAAGCGCTCAAGAAATTGGCCGCGATGCGGGTTAAAATAGGCTACCCAGACAAATGGCTTGATTATTCACTGCTGCCCATCGACCGCGGGCCATTCGTCCTCAATGCAATGCGCGCCGCAAAGTTCGAAACCACGCGTGAGCTCAACAAGATCGGCAAACCGGTCGATCCCACCGACTGGGGCATGACGCCGCCGACGGTCAATGCGTATTACAATCCAAACATGAACGAGATCGTGTTCCCCGCCGGAATTTTGCAGCCGCCATTTTTCTATGCGAATGCAGACGACGCTGTGAATTACGGCGGAATCGGTGCGGTCATTGGCCACGAAATGACCCATGGTTTCGACGATCAAGGCCGCCAATTCGATGCTGCCGGAAATTTGCGCGACTGGTGGTCGCCACAATCCGCTGCGAAATTCAAAGAGCGTTCACAAGCCATCGTAAGGCAATTCAATCAATACGAGCCGTTGCCCGGTCTGCATGTTAATGGTGAGCTGACTCAAGGCGAAAACATCGCCGATCTGGGCGGCGTGAAGCTCGCGTATGCGGCACTGCAAAAAGCGCTCGACAAAAATCCGCAGGAGCGCGAAAAGAAAATCGACGGCCTGACTCCGGAGCAACGTTTCTTCCTATCGTTCGCTGCGATTTGGAAATCCAAGCAGCGCGATGAAGACTTGAAATTGCGTCTCAACACCGATCCGCATTCACCTGCGCGTTATCGAGTTGACGGGCCGCTCTCGAATCTGCCGGAGTTCGCAAAGGCGTTTAACATTCCGGACGGCTCACCAATGGTCCGCTCCGCCGACAAACGGGTAAACATTTGGTAGCGGCGATTGACCTCAATCGCCGCGGGCGATTCGGTGAATCGCCCCTACCTGATTTTCCCGCCCCACGAAAGGATCTTCGCTTTCGCGCCGGCGCCTTCGGCTTCCTTGATGTTGCCTGCGCGATTGTAAAATAACGACAAGCTTGTCCACGCGATCTGATCGTTTGGCCGAAGCTCAACAGCCCTTCTGCCTGCTTCGATCGCTTCGACGAACCGGCCGAGTTTCATCAGCGCCATCCCAAGCGCGTGCCAGCCATCGAAGAAATTCGGGTCAAGCTCGACGCAGCGGCGATACTTCTCTACCGCGGTCTCGAGATCCCCGACGGCGAGGTCGCCGTTCGCATCATCGAAGATTTGGTCGAGCGTTTGTTCCATCCAAAGAAGTCGTGCGGCTGAGACAGCTGCTACAGCAATCAGCCTTTAGCAAATTGTAGTCCAGCCGCCTGCTGCCGGTCGCGCAGCCATTCATAAAATACAATTTGCCGTCTGTTATTTAAAATTCGCTCTTTGAATGCCGCTTTCTTAGCGGGATCATTTGCGTCTGGCGACGATTCCCTTTTTTCCACGATAGCAATCAGTCCGTTTTCGCCAGAGGGGAAAAAGTCGCTGATGTCACCCGGCTTCAGGTAGGCAACGGCATTCTTAATCGCGAAGAGCTCGGGAGACGGCGCCTGCTTAGCCTCCGTTGCTTCATCGAGCAGCGAAAAAGGCGGAAGCTCCTCCACCTTGATACCCGCTTTTTGAATTGCACCGTCAAGCGGCTGGCCCGATTTCGTCGCCTGGCGCAGTTGTTGCACGAGTTCTGCGCCCTTCGTTGATACCAACTCGCGAGCTCGCGAATTCCTGATCGCTTCCACGATTTTCGGTTTCGCTTCTTCGATCGTGAGCGGCCGCGCTTCAATGATTCCAGCAAGATGTAAAATATAAAACCCATCCGCCACCTGGATCGGATCGCTGTTTGCCTCATCCTTCGACAAACGGAACGCGGCAGCGCCAAGTTTCGGATCGACACTTAATTGCGCATCCGGCATCGCGGCGGTGAACTCACCGGTCGCGCGGACTGGTAACCTGAATCTCTCAGCTACCTTCGTAAAATCCGCATCTTTTTCGAGCAGTGCTTGAGTAAAATCGTTCGCGCGATCGGAAAGCTTTTGCAGCACCTCAATGCGCTCCTTGCCGCCGAGTTTCTTTTCCGCCTCAGTCAATACCAGACTCACAAACTCGATCTTGCGTTTCTCGTCGGTCTTGAGTTCCGCTTTGTGGCTCTCATAATATTCGTGTACGTCTTCATCGCTGACCTTGATTCCCGCCGCGAAATCCGCCGGGCGCAATCGAATGAGGCTCACAAATAATCTGTCGTAGGCTCGTTCGTAATTTGCATTGATCTCTGCTTCGGGGATCGAGACGCCTGCAGCCAAAAGCTGCTTGATTTTATTCAAACAAAGCTCGTCACGAACCAATTGCTCGATGTGTTCCTCGGCCAGACCTAGCGGCGAGAGTGCGTTCTCTACGAACTCGTTGAATTTTTTCATGTCGAACCCCGACTCGTTCTGAAACGCAGGCAACCCACGCACAACGTCGGCAATCTCCGAAGGGCTCGGCCGAATGCCGAGCCGTTCCGATTCGTGACGCAAAATCAGCAAATTTAAAACAAATTGAACGTAACCCTGGTTTTGCTCAGTCGCGCCTGCGGTCAAAGTCTGGACAAAATCGGACATGCCGAGCGCCTGCGCCAGATTGAGCAAGCGCACCGTCTGCTGAGCTTCCAGCACCGAAACGTTGCGATCGTAAACGCGGGCGAAA
>JBKPQL010000132.1:0-7164 GCA_046734045.1 Verrucomicrobiota bacterium | reverse complement strand
GATTCCCACCCGGTCATGAAGTAGGGGACGATCTGCATGACGAGAAGAATCGAGAGCCACGCGCCGGCCGTTCCGGGATGCGAGAAGAGCGGCTGCATGTTCGCGGAGTTCCCGCGCGCGAATCCGAGCAGCGTGAACACAACGAAGATCGCGAGCAGTCCGAACGTCATCACGTCCTGAAAGAGCCCGCTCGGGTCGATCCCGCGATAGTTCACGAACGCGACGAGCACCGTCAGTGCGAGGCCGACGGCGAGGCGCGGCAGATACATCGCGCCGCCGCCGACGGTGTACAGCTGAAAGGAGTTGAGCGCCGGAAACACGCGCGCCAGCACATTGCCCGTCGCGACCGCCTCCCACGGGCACACGATCGCGTACGACAACACCATGATCCATCCGGCGCCGAAGCTGACCGAAGCGGGGAATACGCGCTCGGTGTAGGCGATCTCGGCGCCTGCGTCCTGAATCGTCCGAACGAGCCGGCCGTAGCTGTGCGCAATCGGAAGGAGCAGCATGCCGCCGAGGGCGAAGCCGAGCATGCCGCCGGCCGGCCCGCCTCGCGCGAGCCAGTCGTCCATCAGCACGAGCCAGCCGACGCCGATCATTGTGCCGAAACCGAACGTGAAGTACTCGACGGTGGACAGGCCGCCGTGTAATCGGGATGAGGGCATGGCGGTATACGTTATTGATGATCGCAGATTACAAAGTGCAGATTTATTCGGTGATTGAGTTCTTCAAATCTGCAATCTGCAATCTACAATGTGCAATCCATGACCCACCAGCCCCGGTCGTCGTTCCAATCGCCACGCTTCGCGCAGCCGGCGACGTTCATGCGCCTGCCGCACGTGACCGATCCGAAAGGCCTCGATGTGGCGATCGTCGGCGTGCCGTTCGACGGCGGCACATCATACCGTCCGGGCTCGCGCTACGGACCGCGTGAAATCCGGAATCAGTCGTCGCTGATCCGCCCGTACGGCTTTTTTCAGAAGGTGTCGCCGTTCGACCGCCTGAACGTCGCCGACGCCGGCGACATCGACGCGGCGCCGGTGAGCATCGAAAAATGCTACGAAGCGGTCGAAGCCCGCATCGGCGACATTGCCGGCGCCGGCGCTCGTCCGATCGTCATCGGCGGGGATCACTCGATCTCGCTCCCCGTGCTGCGTGCTCTTGCAAAGCGCCACGGGCCGGTGGCTCTGGTGCAGTTCGACGCGCACATCGACACGTGGGACGAGTACTTTGGCGGCAAGTATTTTCACGGCACGCCGTTCCGTCGCGCGATCGAGGAACGCCTCGTCGACGGACGACGGTTCGTCCAAGTCGGCATTCGGGGGCCGATGTTCGGCGAGGACGATTTCGATTTCCATCGCAAGCACGGGATCACGGTGATCGATATCGAGCAGGTGAAGGACCGCGGCGTCGCGTGGGTCGTGGCCGAGATCCGCCGCATTGCAACCGGTCCGGCATACATGACCTTCGACATCGACGGCGTTGATCCGGCATTCGCGCCAGGGACGGGGACGCCGGAGGTCGGCGGCCTGACGAGCCACGAAGCGCAGCGGCTCGTGCGCGGCCTCGGCGCGCTGTCGCTCGTCGGCGGCGATATCGTCGAAGTGTCGCCGCTCTATGACGGGCCCGGACAGATTACGGCGGTGCTGGCCTCGAATCTGATGTTCGAGTTCCTGTGCGCGATGGCGTGCGGCACGACGAAACCGAAATGAAGGAGGACTCCCGATGCGATGCGCATCAGCAACAAAGATCGTTTCTCCGCGCACGTCCACGTGCTGAGACGCAGCCCCAACTCCAACCGGCTTTGCTGAGATTGTCAGCGATGATTTCCCAACACTTCACGCGCCGGAGGAGTCATAAGCACTGAGATCCTACGGCGTCAGGAAAATTTTGCCTGTGTAAGGATCTTCTACTGCGCTTCCCGGCGGAAAACCGGTCACGTCGACGTAACCGCTATGTGGCGAGAACGGACTGGTAATTAAGCCTGGTTTACCGGGGACGGGAGTTCCATACGGCAGCTCAGTTTTTTGCTGCGTCGCGCCCGAGGCTGCCTTCGCCCATCGGACATCGCGCTGACCCGGAGGCGCAGGGACTGGGCTGCCCGAAGTCTGACTATTCGAAGCATCGCTCGGCGGAGTCTCATTATGCTTATGACTGCTCCGGTGTGATCGCGGCTTTGCTTCCGGGTGGGCGATTGAGCGGCGGACTGCCCTAAAGAAATCCACGAATGGTCCCGCTTCCGCCACTTTGGTCGTGGCGAACAGAGCGAAGATCGACAACCAGACGACAATTGTGCGGACCGGCCGTTTCACAATCAACTGAATCGCATCAACTGGTTGCCACGCGCGTCTTTCAGGTTGCAAATCGCGCATGCTTCGCTAGGGCGCAATCCTACCGCTCAAAAAACAGTGCACAGCGCTGGGCAGAGCCCACATCATTATCAGCGCGTTGGTTAGTTGATGATTGTTTCATGGCACGTTATTGTCCGTCGCTCTGTGAAATTTCGGCGTTTCGCAGCCGTTCACAGGATGCCGTGATTCGCGTTTACGATGAAGCTGGCAATATGATTGAAACACATGAGCAGGCGGGCGATTCACAGCGTGGTGAGCGGGGCTGAAACAAAAAGCCGCCACGCACTGACACGTGTCGGCTGATTGTCAGCCTGCTGCTGCTTGGTTGTGCTCGGCAGCGTTACTGATTGTTGACGTCCAAGTGCAGATTAGCATAAAATAAATCGCTGGCTCCGTTTGCGTCCCCTCTGCTGAAAGCTGCCCCTCAAGCGCGCGCACGCGAGGCATTAGTCGGAACCAGCCAGTGTTCATCGTGAAGTTAAAACCATCACTGACTGGGCTCCTTCTTTTTGTGCCGATCGCGATTGTATTGCGGTTTTGGCCGGGTGCGGAAAATCCCACGGCGCTTTTCATCTGCTCGGCCCTCGGCATTATTCCACTGGCGGGATGGATGGGGCGCGCTACGGAGGCGTTGGCCGCGCGAATGGGCGAAGGAGCCGGCGGATTATTGAATGCCACGTTCGGGAACGCGGCGGAACTGATCATTGCCGTGGTTGCGCTCTCGAAAGGTCTGAGCAGCGTGGTCAAAGCGTCGATCACGGGATCGATTATCGGCAACATTCTACTCGTGCTCGGTCTGTCGATCTTATGCGGCGGTACTAAGTACAGCGAACAGCGGTTTAATCGGACCGGCGCGCGCACGTCGGCAATTTCATTATCCCTAGCGGCGATCGCGCTGATCATTCCGACGGTGTTCCATGTGGCCGCAGAGCGCAGCGCAGGTGGCTGGAGTCCGATAATGGAGCAGCGGCTTTCGCTGGCGATCGCCCTAGTGCTTTTTCTCACCTACTTCTGCGTGCTCAGTTTCTCGCTCAAGACGCACCGACATTTCTTTCAAGGCACCGACGGCGGACCGCAGGAAAAAAGCGAGTATTGGTCCCGCCGCAAGGCGATCATAGTCCTGCTCGTAGCCACTGGATTCGTGGCGCTGCTTTCAGAATTTTTGGTCGGCACAATCGAGAGCGTACGCGCGACGTTCGGCATCACCGAGACTTTCGTCGGCATCATCGTCGTCGCGATTATCGGCAACGCCGCCGAACACTCGGCCGCCATTCTCATGGCGTTGAAAAACAAAATGGATCTGAGCGTTGGAATCGCGATTGGATCGAGTTTGCAGATCGCACTCTTTGTCGCGCCGCTGCTGCTATTCGTCTCTTATTTGTTTGATAAGCCGATGGACCTCGAGTTTTCGCGGCCGGAAGTCTTCGCCGTAATCGCTTCGGTTTACATCCTGTTTCAAATCAGCGGCGACGGCGAAACCAACTGGATCGAAGGCGTCCAGCTTCTCTCCGTTTACGTTATCCTCGGCATTTTGTTTTTTTATCTGCCGGAAGCTGTCGCGCACTAGTTTCGCAGCCGTTCACATCGCGTTGTGATCCGCGTTTACGATAAAGCTGGCAACATGATTTCGGGAACCATGAGTGATACAAAGGAATGGCGCACCTATGAGCAGGCGGCGCAGCACCTCTTGGAGCAATTTGCGAGTTATTTTTGACTCGGGCGCGTTCAGGGCAAGAAATTGCTACCAGGTCATCGGGCACCAATTGGGAAATTGAAGCCAAGGGCATCAAAATTGACGACGAAGGCATCATTGTGATCGAATGCCGGCAATATACCAAATCCAAGCTTTCCCAAGAGCAGCTTGGCGGATTGGCATTTCGCATCAAGGACACCGGCGCTCAAGGTGGCATCATTGTCAGCCCGCTAGAGCTGCAAAAGGGCGCAAAATTGGTTGCGGCACATGAGAACATTACTCACGTGACCCTCGCACCTGAATCTACAACGACCGAGTACGTAATGAAATTTCTAAACAAAATTTTTGTCGGCTTTCATGCCGAGCAAAAGTTCAAGGGCAGTTTGAAATGGATGTGATTAAAGGCGGCAAGATTGTGGAAACCTGCAACTGTGACGACTAGCGTGCGCTCTTAACAATCGCATTTACGTTGTAACAGCGATTCCAGTTCCACAAACGCAGTCAACTTTTCATTTGCACGCACAACGAAACGCTTTCCTCTCTCTCACGCGCGCGTACCAGGCATTAGAGGAAAACAAGACATCCGGCGGGCCGCCTCGGGATTCTAGGTGCCGTGGACCGGAATGATGCCACTGCCTGCCGACGCTAACGAACAGAGCGCCGGCTATCGGTTGGTAATCAGTGAGTGCGAGACGTCCCTTAGCGATCATCCGATCGCTGGTGATCCCACCGCGTCGACTTCTCCCCGCGACTTCGTGCGAGAACGTGTGGTCTACGCCGATACATTCGAATTTCAACGCGTTTCCGATTTTCCCTCGCCTGAAGGACAAGTGCATGAAATTGCCAGAAAGCGTTTGAAACAATGAAGACGCTGATTCAAGCATTTTACCGTGGCTATTATTAGGCCAACTGCGCCGTCACCGGCAACAGCGTCGGCACGTCCCGGTATGGGCACCATCCTCTATCCAGGTGGTGTGATGTTTCGAGTCTGGGCACCCTTTGCGTCAAGTGTGTTTGCTGCCGGGAGCTTTAACGAGTGGAGCGACACGGCGAATCCTTTTGCCAGCGAGGGCAATGGCTATTGGTCTGTGGACGTGCCGGGGGCGAAGATTGGCGATGAATATCAGTTTGTGATCCGCAATGGCGATCAGGTTCTCTGGCATAAGAATCCCTATGCAAGCGAGGTGGTGAATTCGTCCGGCAACGCCATTATTCACGATCCCGAGTTCGACTGGACAGGTGAGGATTTCGTGATCCCACCGCGCAATGAATTGGTGATTTACGAGATGCACATCGGCACCTTCAACGATTCACCCGGCGGCGGCCCTGGCACGTTTGACGAAATTATGCCCAAGTTGGGCTACCTGCATGACCTAAGTATTAATGCGATCGAGATCATGCCGGTGCTGGAGTTTCCGATGAGTTTCTCGTGGGGTTACAATCCTTCGGACCCCTTCGCAGTGGAATCTGCGCTAGGCGGGCCACAGGGTCTTCAGCGGTTTGTGAAAGCGGCGCATGCGCATGGCATCGCCGTGATCATGGACGTGGTTTACAATCACTTCGGCCCCAGTGATCTCGATCTCTGGCGCTTCGACGGCTGGAGCGACGAAAATCACAATGGGGGTGTCTATTTCTATGATAACGATCGTTCGCACACGCCTTGGGGGGATACCCGTCCGGACTACGGGCGGCCAGAGGTACGCCAATACATTAGAGACAATGCACTCTTTTGGCTGAACAAATACCGAATCGACGGTCTGCGTTTCGATTCAGTCAGCAATATTCGCAGGGTCAATGGCCGCGACCTGCCCGATGGCTGGACCCTCCTGCAATGGATCAACAATGAAATCCGTTTCACGCAGCCGTGGAAGATTACTATCGCCGAGGATTTGCAGAACAACGAATGGATTACGAAGAGCACTGATGAAGGAGGAGCAGGCTTCGCCTCGCAATGGGACGCGGGTTTTGTCCATCCCATCAGGGATGCAATCATCGCGCAAAGCGATGGAGACAGGGATCTGGATGCTGTTCGCGACGCACTCTATCATCGCTACAATAACAACGCGGAGCAGCGGGTGATTTACACAGAATCGCACGATGAGGTGGCAAATGGTCATGCTCGGGTGCCCGAAGAGATCTGGCCCGGCAATGCCGGAAGTTGGTTTTCGCGGAAGCGTTCCACTCTGGGTGCCGCACTTGTCTTTACCGCACCAGGTATTCCCATGATCTTTCAAGGCCAGGAGTTTCTTGAAGATGAATACTTTCGCGACTCGGCCCCGCTCGATTGGGCAAAGCTTGATTCCTACGCGGGCATTAATGCTCTCTATCGTGACCTTATTCGGCTGCGCCGGAACTGGTTCAATCAGACGCGCGGTCTGCGGGGTCAACACGTCAACGTCCATCATGTCAACAACACTGATAAGGTGATTGCATTTCATCGGTGGGAAAACGGCGGACCTGGTGACGATGTGATGATCGTTGCAAACTTTGCGAACCGCAGCTACAGCAGCTATACTTTGGGATTTCCGCGAGCGGGCGATTGGCGGGTCCGTTTTAATAGCGACTGGCAGGGTTACAGTTCGGATTTTGGAAATCAGCTCGGCTATGGCACATCTGCTGGCGACGGTTGGCGGGACGGAATGCCGTTTCAGGCCAACGTAGGTGTCGGGCCTTACTCCATTCTCATCTTATCGCAGGATAATCCGTGACAGTCGGCTATCTCTAATCTTCGCAATGCGCTGCACCGCGCTTCGCCCCGTCTGGCGGCCTCGATGGCACGTTTCAGGGCCGTCGATTCAGCGGCTTGGTCGCGATTCAGTCTGGCATAAGATTGTCAGCGATGATTTCCCAGTACTTCATGCGCACGAGGGCAAAGTGTGGTGGGCGGCGCTTGTCATCGTTCCGGCAGATTCTGCTTCCTGAATGCCGAATAATTCGGCATAATTCTGGTTAGACGGTAAACCAACCACACCATCATTTGAAACGACCTTACGACATAATTCTCGCTGGAATTGTAATCCTGCTAGCCGATCTCGCGGCTGCGGCTAAAGGTGAGGAACAATCAACTTCGCCATATGCGACCGCGGCGGATCTTTTCAAATATGCAATGAAGCTGCG
>JBKPQL010000131.1:0-37334 GCA_046734045.1 Verrucomicrobiota bacterium | reverse complement strand
GGTGCTGTGCTGGAATTTCAAGCGCTAAATGGAAGACTGGTTGCCAGCAAAAAAGTCGCTCACGATGTTTTCACGAAGTGGCGCGGGAAAGGCAATCTCCCCAAAGGGCTATCTGTCGATCGCTACCTGAAACGAACCCGCGATGCTGACCGCGGTTGACAGCTCAGTGCTGCTGGACGTGCTCACCAATTCGGCAGCGCACGCTGATTCTTCAGAACAGGCGCTGCGCAAAGCCGCCGGGGAGGGCGGGCTGATAATTTGCGAGTCCGTGCTGGCCGAAATTCGTCCGGCGTTCGCAACCTCCGGGCAAGCCGACGAATTCCTGGGTGATTGGGAGCTGCGTTTTGTGCCCTCCTCGCGCGAGAGCGCGCTGCTGGCCGGCGAAATCTTTGCTGCGTACGTGCGACGCACTCGCAGAAAAGGCGGCATTATCGTTGATTTCTTGATCGGCGCGCACGCCAAGGTCCACGCAGACCGGCTGCTTGCCCGGGACCGGGGCTATCTGCGCGATTATTTTTCTTCCCTGAAGCTCCTCATTCCCAAATGACAAATCGCCGGTTGTTGCGACGGAGCATCTGCGAGAAGCATCGACAGCCGCTCACTTCGAAATGATGCAAACCCTAGCTGCTGTTTGCGTCACTGGGGCTTCTTCATGCCAGCCTTCACGTGCACCAGGTAATGGCAACCATCGTCCTGATTGGTGCGGTGGCGATGGTGCACCATGTGTAGCAACAGATCGAGCCCTGCAACCGTGAACGCGTTCAGGGTTGATCGCCAGCGATTCGCCAGAATCGTTTCGCGTTCTTTTTTCCATTTCTCACTGAGCTAATTTTCTGGTATTTTTCGCGCTTTCATGCAGTCCCCCGAAGAGCTCGCGCGCGCGACAAGATCGACCCGTTACTTGAGCCGTGCAGATGGATTCTGGAAAAATTGTCCTCTCAGCCGTCGTGGAGTAGCGAAGAAATTTCCAAAGATTTCACAGGATAGGACAGCGGACGTCCTAACGATCGTACTAGGCGGTGCTGAAGAATGAAGAAGGAATCTGGCCGGATCATCTATTCGCCGAGCGACTTGATTCGTTATCTGGCGTCACCTTTCGCTTCGTGGCTCGACCGGTACCATTTGGAAAATCCAGACGCGATTACGCCAGACGAGCAAACAGACGAAGAAAAGGTTCTGTCGCAGGCTGGCGACGAGCACGAGCACGCCGTGTTAAAGGGATACGAGGCGTCTGGGTGTCACGTTGTCCAAATTCCCAAGGATGAGAATCAATTCGATCTCACGCACGCGGCCACGCTGACAGCGATCTGCAACCGGGCGCCGATCATTTATCAGGCTGCTTTGCGAGATCGCGTTTTCCTTGACTTATTCGCTCCCGCTCATTTCGACCCTTCGGTTTGCCCATCTATGTCGCTCGCATCCCTGCGGCTCCATTCGCGAGCAAAGCAAACTCTAGCGCGAAACGGGTGAGCGTAGCGATGCGAATTGGGAGGTCGCGCTTTACGAACTAGGTGGTC
Source organism: Verrucomicrobiota bacterium (assembly GCA_046734045.1). GTDB lineage: Bacteria > Verrucomicrobiota > Verrucomicrobiia > Chthoniobacterales > UBA10450 > Udaeobacter. Next base: position 35,817 of record JBKPQL010000131.1, on the reverse strand, counting down.
TGCGTGGATTCTTTAGCTGCTGTCGTTCTCTCCGGAAATTCAAAACCGACTTTGCCGTCCTCGAATTTCAAATAGGCGGAGAACGGTCGTCCGCGCTTTGAAATGAAGCCCTCGATGAGATCGGTCTTTCCGGTAGTGAGAAGTTTCTGCGCCTGTTCTTTCGGGATGTCCCGGCCAAGAATGGTCTTGCTCAGTTTGAATTTGCACCGTTTGCGGTCCGCCTGCGAGTGCTCGCAAATGTAACTGGTCTCAGTTTCAAAAGTTTTCCCGCCGCACACTGGACATTCGCCGAGCGGCTCTTTGCCTGTGAAATTAATTTTCGCGACCGGCTCCTTAGGTTTTCGTTCTTTCTTTGCTTTGGGCTCGCGCTTCTCGAATTCAAAACCGACGTCCTTCTTGTCGGTCACTACGAGAAAGGCTTTGAACGGCCTGCCTTTGCGCGAAATGAAGCGCTCAATTAAGTCCGTCCTGCCGGTGCTGAGCAGCTTCCTCATTTGTTCGCGCTCCACCGGTTGTTGCAGGATGACTTTGCCCGACCGGAAGTCGCAGGTCTTATTCGGGCCAACTGAGTTTTCGCAAAGATAGCTCATTCCGAACTCGAACACTCGCCCGCCGCATTTCGGACATTTCCCCAGCGGCTCTTGGCCTGAAAAATCCACCTGTTGTGTCGCGCCATTTTCCTGACCGTTCGGGCCGAAATCGAACTCTGCCTTAAAGTCATCGCTCAGCTTTAGCACGGCGTGAAACCGTTTGCCTTTTTTGCTGCGGAAACCACTCAACGGTCCGACCTGCTTATCGCGCACGAGAGTTTCGAATTCGTCGCGGCTCAGCAACCGGCCGGCGATGGTTTTCCAAATCGTAAAATCGCACTCCTCGTTTGTGCAGGTGAAACTCTTGAATCGCTCGACAATGGGCGAACCACACTTCGGACACTGACCGAACGGCTCAATGTCGGCCATGTGTTCGTCGGGATGAAAATGCTTTGCTTTGCCGACGATGTCGTTCGTAAGCTCGCGAATGTCGCGCATGAACGCGTCGCGCGTGAGCTTGCGATGCTCGATTTCGCGCAAGCGAAACTCCCATTCGCCGGTCAGCTCTGGGCTGGTCAATTCAGGCACCGCGTTCTTCAAGAGCGTTATGGTCTGGATGGCCTTTGGTGTCGGCTGCAGCTCTTTGCCGTGTCGCACCAGATAATGAGCTGAAATCAACGTCTCGATAATCGCCGCGCGCGTCGCGGGCGTGCCGAGCCCTTTCTCTTTCATCGCGTCGCGTAATTCTTCGTCTTCAACGAGTTTCCCCGCCGATTCCATCGCGCTCAGAATCGTCGCTTCGTTGTAGCGAGCCGGCGGCCTGGTCTGTTCTGTTTTGATTTCGACGCGAATCGTTTCAACGCGTTCGCCCTCGCTTACCCGTGGCAAATTTTCTTCCGGTTTCTCACCGGTGGCTTCGCGTCCGTAAACCTCCAGCCACCCGGGCGCGACCAGAATCTTCCCCTCGGTCTTGAACGGCTCGCCTTCAACGCGGGTAACCCGAGTGGTGTTCTCGTATTGTGCCGGCGGAAAGAACACGGCCACGAAGCGCTTCGTCACCATGTCGAAGAGCGCGCGCTCGTGATTATCGAGCGAACGGGGAACGGTGCCGGTCGGAATAACGGCAAAATGATCGCCAACTTTCGCGTTGTTAAAGATGCGCTTGTTCGGCTTGACCCAATTGTTATCCAGCACTTTTCGCGCGAACGGATTGTCGATCTTTACCAGTGTCGATCTTACTGTCGGAAGGTAATCTTCCGGCAAAGCGCGCGAGTCCGTGCGCGGATAAGTGATGATCTTGTGCCTTTCGTAAAGCGCCTGTGCGATTTGCAGGGTGCGTTTCGCGGAGAAACCGAAGCGGCTGTTCGCTTCGCGCTGCAGAGCAGTGAGATCGTAGAGCTGCGGTGCAACCTGCGTGGTCGGTTTCTTTTCTTCCAACTCGATGACACCCTGCTTGCCGCTACACTTGCGCTGGACCGCCTCGGCGATTTCGTGGTGCCACAGTCGCGCCGCGGCACGATGCTCGTCCCAGAGTGAGCCGTTTTCAGAATCGAGTCGCTGCTCTGCATCGAGCAGATTCAGTTGAAGGCGAGCAAGCAGTCTCTTTGTTCTCTCACTTTCGCCCTCGTCTTTCTCGAATGCTTCATCGAACCAGCGCCCTACATATTCGCCTCCGGCAGCTGCCGGACGGAACGTGCCGATGATCTCGTGCAATTCGCGCGGCTTAAACTCCAGAATCTTGTTCTCCCGCTCCACGATGATGGCGAGCGTCGGTGTCTGCACGCGGCCGAGCGAAGTGACGCTGCTGCCGCGTCCACCGCTCAGCCGCAATGTAAACGCGCGCGTCGCGTTAATACCAATGAGCCAATCTGCTTCGTTCCGGCTCCGGGCCGCGCTGGCCAGCGGTTGCATCTCGGCATCGCCGCGCAATCGCGCGAAGCCATCCCGAATGGCCTCGGTCGTCATCGATTGCAGCCAGAGACGCTTGATTGGCTTTTTCGTCCCAGCGTATTGGATAATGTAGCGGAAGATCAATTCGCCTTCTCGACCCGCGTCGCATGCGTTGATGATCTCCGAAACATTTTTGTCTCTGATAAGTTTGCGAAGAACATTCACGCGAGCGCTCATTTTCTCCGCAGGGTGGAGCTCAAATTCCGCCGGCATGATGGGCAATTTCTTCATGTCCCACTTGTCCTGTTCTTTCATGGAAGCGGGCACTGCGAGCTCTAAGACATGGCCCACCGCCCACGAGATCAGGTATTTCTGGTTCTCATAGTAGTCCTTACCTTTCTTGAAACCGCCCAGCGCCTTGGCGATATCGCCCGCGACCGATGGCTTCTCAGTAATGATGAGGGACTTGGGCATGGGGCAGGAATCGAACCCAGTTGGAGGGTCTTTGCAAGTCAGAGCCGTTTTCCTGCGTCAGGCACGCCGCAGCAAAGCTCTGGCCTAGCCTAACTTAACGAAATATTTTCCCGGCAACTGTTTGACCAGGCGTTTCAGTTCCAATTGCAACAGGGTGGATGAGACGGCTGCACTGGGCAATTCGCTCTTGGCGGCGATATCGTCAATGGATGTCTCTGCAGCATTAATCGCCTCGTAGACGCGGCGCTCTTCATTCGAAAGTGGCGGCAATGGACGCGTAGCGGCCTCCGGCGACGGTTTCGTTTCGGGAAGAAGAATTTGCAAATCATCCAGAATGTCGCTGGCGTCCATGACCAGTTTCGCCCCTTGTTGGATCAGCCGATTGGATCCCATCGCGCTCGGCGCATTGATGTGACCCGGCACCGCGTAAACGGAACGGCCTTGCTCAAGTGCCTGCGCTGCTGTGATGAGCGCGCCGCTGTTCAAACCGGCTTCGACCACGAGAACGCCGTGGCTCCATCCAGCGATGATCCGGTTGCGCATGGGGAAAGTTTGTCGATCGGGCTCAATCTCCATCGAAAACTCGGATACGATTGCGCCATTTCCGCTCCGAATTTTCTCGGCCAGCGCAGCGTTCTCCGGTGGATAAAGTTTGGCTAATCCAGCACCAATTACGGCGATTGTGCGTCCTTTCGCCGCAAGCGCCCCGTGATGGGCAGCGGTGTCGATGCCGCGGGCGAGCCCACTGATTACAGTCAGTCCCGCGTAAGCCAGTTGATAAGCCAGTTTCTTCGCCGACTCCATTCCATAATGTGTGGTGCGCCGCGCGCCGATGATTCCAATGGCGTGATGATCGCGCTCCTGCAATTCGCCCCAAATGTAGAGCACGATGGGCGGCGCATGGATCTCGCGCAGTGGCCGCGGATATGATGACGATTCCTGCGTCATGACGGTCGCACCAAAATCGCGAACTCGTTTAAGTTCCGCGGCAAGATCGATGGTCGATTCCCAGTTGCTGATTTGGTCGGCTACTTCGTTGCCGATGCCTTCGACCTTGCGAAGCTCGCTGCGTTTGGCGGCGAGGATTTGTTGCGGTTCCTTAAAAACTTCCAGCAATTTCCGCAGCCGCACCGGTCCAACGGTCGGCAGCATATTGAGCGCGATGCAGGCTTCAGTCGCGTTCATTTCTTCTGGGCAAATCGCGTGCGAAATTCCTGTGGAGTAATGGCTGGAATGATAGCATCGCGATAATCCGCCACATTTCTCGTGACAATTAGATCCGCATTGCCGGACATCGCGGCTGCGACTTGCATGGCGTCTTCAAAATCCCTTATGCGCATCGTCAACGCGTGTCGCACGCTTTCAGTCCCCCCGCTGGCAACAGCGGTGAAACTGATCAGATCGGCAACAAACTCTCGTCCCTTTGCGTCACTTCTGGCAACGCGAAGAATGTAATAGATGTTCGAGATCGTGTGCCACGCAATCAGGGCACCGCCTGGCGTTTGCTGACACCATTCCACTACCGCGCTACTCTCCTCGACGAAATCTTTGCGGTCGAGCGCGACATCCAAAAGAACATCGGTATCGACCAGAATCTTCAACGGTTGTGGACGTACTTGCGCAACAAATACGTGAGCCGTGGATCGGATGGGTCGGGCCGTGGTTCTTTAAACTGACCTCGCCATTTTTCAACGAATGACTGTGTGCCGAGTTGATTAAATTGCCGCTCGACAATCTTTGAAAGCGACGTCCGCTCTCGTTTCGCGAAAGCTCTTGCGCGGGCAATTGCCTTGTCGTCGATAGTTAGAGTTAGTTTCTCTTTCATAACACGTGTAAGATATTTATGACACGTGTTTCCTCAACCAAGTTCCAAGCGCGATTAGAACGGAATCTCGTCTTCGTCTGGCTCGGCTGGCGTCGATGGTTTGGGTGGTGTGCTGATTTGTCGATTCTCTCCAGTCGCCTCGGCGGCAGCCCCAGCTCCAGCGGGGCGACTGCCCAGCAACTGCATGCTCTCACCCACCACTCGCAGCTTCGTTCGCTTCTGCCCGGTCTGCTTGTCGTCCCACGTGTCCATTTGCAAGCGGCCTTCGATGAAAACCGGTCGGCCTTTTTTCAGATATTCGCCGGCGATTTCGGCGAGACGCGCCCAGAGCACGACATCGACATAAGTAACTTCTTCGCGCCTCTCCCCACTGTCCGTTGTGTAAACGCGATTGACCGCAATGCCGAGGTCGCAGACAGCGCTGCCTTTGGGAGTGTAACGCACCTCAGGGTCGCGGGTGAGATTTCCAAGTAGAATGACTTTGTTAAAACTCGCCATGCGCCGGTTATAACAAGACTATTTCGCCCTTGCCAACTTTTTCGCTGGCTTCTCCTTCTTTTCCGGGAGACGCTGGTAATTCTGGCGATAGACTTCTGGGTTGAGCTGAAACTTCGCGCGCAACTTGCCAACCAATTGAGGATCAGCGTTGAAGATAAAGTTCACGTAATATCCGGAATCCAGCGGGCCGGCCATATAAGAAAACGGACGTTTATCCATTTTTTGCACTTGTTCGATCTGAGCCCCTTCTTTTTGAAATTCGGATTCCAGTCGATCGATGATTTCCCTGACTGTATCTTCTTTGGCCTGAGTGTTCAGCACCAGCAGCGCTTCGTAACGGCGATTCATGCCTCGTCGGTTTCGGTTTTGTTGAAAGTGTTCATCGCGGAAACGAGACCATTGTCAATTGCGTATTTCACCGCCTCGACCGCGCGATCGATTGTTGATCTAACGAGAGGTTTCTCCTCATCGAAAAAGCGACTCAATACGTAATCGACCGATCCATCGTCCGGTGCCCCGCCAATTCCGATTCGCAGCCGCGGAATCTCCTCGGTACCGAACTGCATAATAATTGATTCGAGTCCGTTGTGGCCGCCTGATCCACCCCGCGCACGCAGGCGAAGGCGACCTAGCGGCAAGGCAAAATCGTCGAGCAGGACCAGAATCTCGCACGGCTCTATTTTGTAAAACTGCACAGCTGCGAGAAGTGGATAGCCGCTGCGATTCATGAAACTCATCGGTTTGACCAGCAATACAGCACCGCATTTCGCTGAGAGCGCGTCCCACTTTGTCGATTTTTCCCATGTCGATCCAAACTGCGACGCAAGTTGATCGACGACCATAAAGCCGATGTTGTGACGCGTGGCCGCGTATTCAGGGCCGGGATTTCCAAGTCCTGCGACCAAACGAATTGGTTTTTCTTCCACGGTCGCGCAATGAATAATCCAAAATCGAGACTCGAAATCGGATTATTTTTTCTGCTCTTTCTCTTTTGGAGCCTTTTCCTTCGCAGTAGGAGCGGGCGCAGCAGCAGCTTCGCCCTCTTCCTTTTTCTCGGTGATCACTTCTGGGCCGGCGGCCGCCACTTCCGCTTCTGCAACAGCCACCTCTTCTTCAACTACGGGCGCGACCACCGAAAATGCAGTGAGATCAGGTTGTACCTTGGGCCTTACAGCAGGAGGAAATTGAATGTCGCGAACGTGAATGGAATCGCCAATGTTCAGCTGCGAGACATCCACCGTGATCCGATCGGGCAAATCGCCGGGAAGACATTCAATGGCCAGCGCGCGCAAGCTTTGCTCCAGCAGTCCGCCAAAGGTTTTAACGCCAACGGCGGTGCCGATGGGTTCGAGGGGAACTTCGGCCTGAATCATCTGGTCCATGGAGACAGCGTGAAAATCCACGTGGCGAATGTCGCCACCGACGGGCGAGTGTTGCACCTCCTGAACAAGCGCCGTACGATTGGATCCTTCGCCTGCAATCTCGAGTTCGACCAAAACGTTTTCTCCAGATGCGTGGCTCATCATGATGTTGATATCGCGCGCGGCGACTTGCAACGGCTGCGGTTTATCGTTGCCACCATAGATGATCGCGGGAATAAGTCCGCGCGCTCTGAGTTTGCGCACGGCAGAGCGTCCCACATTCGTGCGCGGCTCTGCTTTAAGTTTAACTTGTTTTGCCATTTTTCTCGCTCTCGATGTTAAACAGCGACGATACCGATTCGTCGTTATGGATCCGTTTGATGCCTTCCCCGAGAAGCTCGGAGACGCAGAGCACCGTGATTTTAAATCCTTCCACGGTGCGAATCGGCGTGCTGTTGGTAGTAACTAATTCCGTGATTTCGGATTTTTGCAACCGCGGAATGGCAACATCTACGAGCACGGCGTGCGCTACGCCGGCGTAAACCTCGCGCGCGCCGTTCTTTTTCAGGATCGATGCCGCGGAGGTGAGCGTGCCCGCCGTCTCGGTGAGATCATCGACCAGCAGCACATCGGAACCTTCCACGTCACCGATGAGATAGAGTGCTTCAGTCTCAGTCGCGCTTTTGCGTTCCTTTGCCACGATTGCCAGATTTGCGCCGAGCGCTTCCGCGTAAGCTGACGCCATCTTTAGCCCGCCCAGATCAGGAGAAACCACAGTTGTTTTGCCCGTGAGCGTTTTGCGCAAATACCTGATCAACACCGGCAGCGAATAGAGGTGGTCCACCGGAATGTCGAAAAAGCCTTGCACCTGTTGCGCGTGCAAATCCATCGTGAGCACGCGGCTCACGCCGGCAGCGTGCAGCAGATTTGCTACGAGTTTCGCCGTGATCGGAACGCGCGGTTGATCCTTGCGGTCCTGGCGGGCGTACCCAAAAAATGGAATCACAGCCGTGATCCGGTCCGCGCTCGCGCGCCGCGCGGCGTCCACCATGATGAGCAATTCCATCAAGTGCTGATTGGTTGGCGGAGAAGTCGGCTGAATGATGAACACGTCATGCCCGCGAATGTTCTCCTCGATCTTGACGTAGGTTTCGCCATCAGGAAACGAGCTGATCGTCGCCTGACCCAGCGGCACACCGACGTATTTGCAAATCCGCTCGGCCAAATCGCGATTGGCCGAGCCGCTGAAAACTTTTAATTCTGGCTGAAGTGCAAACATCGCGAGTGCCAAACCTAGCTGTGTGTAGTGAGCATTGGCAATCTTGAAAGTTGCGGAGCGCAATTTCACGGGCGAATCTCGTGTTCGAGGATTCTCTCCAATGAGTGCTGACGCGATTCGAATAGAACGGCCGACGACGAATTCGCGCATCTTCGCGCATACGCGCTGGGATGCTGTCCCGGCGGCGGCGGGGCTTTTTCATCTCGCCTATTTGTTTGGGCTTTACTTTTTGTTTCCGCACGCGCCGCTGTGGGTGATGCTGATTCTCGGCTTCGTTTACTCGCTGATGGTCAACGCGAACATCAACGGCGTGGGGCATAACTTCATTCATAATCCGTTTTTCCACTCCAAACTGCTGAATCGCCTGTTTGGACTCACGCAATCGATTGGATGTTGTTTTTCGCAGACGATGTACGACGCCGTGCACATGCAGCATCATAAGGGCAACGCTGATCGGCCTGACGGAAAGGGAGAGACGATCGATTGGATTTCCATTTACAAACACGGTCACGAAGGCGAAGCGGAAAGCCCCTGGAGCTACGTGTTTCTCAGTTTCTTCCGCGACGATGTCGGCGCGATTCGCAAGGAACTGCGCAAACGCAAAAACGGCGATCTTTTCTGGGGCAATCTCGAATTGGCGGCATTCGCTACGACGCTGTTGGTGATGGCGATCATTGTACCGACAAAACCGATTCATTTCATCAACTGGCGGTTCATGCTGTTTTTCCTGCCGTTTTGGTATCTCGGCCATTGCTTCAGTTACTTGAACGGTTACTACCGCCATTACGGCGCGAACCCCGATAAACCAATCGCCTGGGGCGTGAGCAGCTACGGAAAAATCTACAACTGGCTTTTCTTCTACAACGGCTATCACGCGGAGCATCATTTCCGTCCGAAAGTGCACTGGACGAAGATAGAAAAGTTCCGCCGCAGCATTGAGCAGCTGCAAAAGCAAGAGGGCGTCCGCACCATCAAGCGCGCGCACATGCTTGGCTTCCTCGATCCCGATTTACCAAAACGCGGAGAGCGCAGCCGCGCAGAGGTGGGGGCGATTGACCTCAATCGCCCGCGGGTGGTCCGGTGAACCGCCCCTACCTATTTCGCAAAACTCGCGCGCAGCTTTTCTTTCCTGGCTTCGCACTGCTCCTGCAATCGACGGATTTCCGAGGCAAGCTGCTTTTCCAGCGATTCGGCGTCCTCAAATTTGCCGGCGCCTTTCGCCTTATGGATTTGATCTTTAAGGAAAAGCTCTTTCTCGGCGATCTTGGCGCGATACACGGAATCGACTTCCGCGATTTCCTTTTTCTGTACGTCCGTGAGCGAGAGCGACGGCGACGCTTTCTCCAGCCGTTCCATTGCCAGTTCGTAAGCCGATTTCATTTTAAGCTTTTCCTCTCTATCTTGGTCTACTCTTGCTTCAAGCGGCACGCCGGGCGCTCGCTCCCTGCCAAAAACCGTGGCGAATTGCGTCCGCGGAATCAAATCTTAAATTGGTTTTGAATGTGTTCACTAATCAAACTCCTCAGCATCGATTTTGACGGTACTCTCGTGTCGCGCGTTAGCGAACCAGTTCTCGACGTGCAGTGCATGGAATTGATTCGTGAATTGCAGCGCGCCGGCGCGGTTTGGGCGATTAATACGGGGCGTTCCGTTGATCTGCTCGAATCCGGATTCGCAGATTTCGCATTGCCGATCCGCCCCGATTTTATTCTCACGACCGAGCGCGACGTCTTTCGTCCCGGGCGAAATGGGGATAAGTGGGAGCCGTTTGGCGACTGGAACGAACGCTGCGCGCGCGATCACGCCGAGTTGTTTTCGTCGGCTGGGTCGGTCATAGCCGAGTTCGTGGATTTCGTAACTCAAGAAACCAAAGCGCGTCTTATTTACAATTCCGATGGCCTCGAAGGTCTCGTTGCGGAGAACGACAAAGAGATGGAGCGAATCACCAAATTTATCGAGCAAGCGCGGGCCGAGCATCCGAAGCTGGACTACCAGCGGAACACGGTTTATCTGCGGTTTTGTCATGCTGATTACAACAAAGGGGCCGCGCTCGCGGAGCTGGCGCGTTTGCTCGAAATCCCGCGCGAAAACATTTTCGCGGCGGGCGATCATCACAACGATATCTCGATGTTGGACGGGAAAGTTGCTGGGATGCCGTCATGCCCGGCCAATGCCATTCCCGAAGTACAAGATGCCGTGCGCAACGCTGGCGGTTACGTCGCGCAGAGAGATTGCGGCACCGGTGTTTACGAAGCGCTGCTGCATTTCACGAACGGAAAATCGTTGACGGTGTAGTCACGGTGCTCCGTCGCCGGTCTTCAACACGCGCCTCGGCAGAGCGAGGCGGCTACAACGCAGAATCTCTCGTAGCACGGGGCGAAATCACCAGTGGACGCTTCCGCTGGATCCGGGAGGGCCTGGCGTAAAGGCGCCCTCGTCGGGAATTTTTTCACCGGGAACCCTTGCAGCCGATTGCAAGCCCGATTGCTCACTGATCTCTTCGTCCCGCGAAACACAAGCCGAGATGAGGAATGCAATTGCCAGAAACAAGACCGCTGGAAGTGCAAAACGTTTGGTCACAGCCGGCGAACGTAACCTCTGGGCTGTTTGATGCAAGCTCAGCCATCCGGTAAGCTCTGCCGTGACCGCCGCCAAAAAGATCGACATCAAATCGCTCTTACTTAACGAGCTTCAAAAGGAGCTTCAGGAACTGGCCGAGCCTTCTTATCGCGCCGGGCAAATCATGGACTGGCTTTATGAAAAACGCGCCGGCGCATTTGAGGAAATGACCGATTTGCCGCAATCACTGCGAGCGCGGCTTGCCGAAAAATTTTCGATCGGTAAGATCGACATCGAGCGCGTTCTTGGATCGCGCGACACGACTCGGAAGTTTCTGTTCCAGTTGAGCGATGGAAACTTGATCGAATCGGTTCTGATTCCAGCGTCGCCTGCGCTTTACGGAGAAAAAGCAGATCGCCGAACGGCTTGTATTTCGACGCAAGTCGGTTGCGCATATGGCTGCAAATTTTGCGCGAGTGGTTTGGACGGATTTTCTCGCAATCTCCGCGCGAACGAAATTGTCGATCAAATCATTGCAATCGAGCGCGCGAGCGGAGAAAGGATCGACAACATCGTTTTCATGGGTATGGGCGAACCGCTGGCGAACTTTGATAACGTGATGCGGGCAATCCGGATCATTAACGCGCCGTGGGGCCTCGGGATCGGCGCGCGGCGCGTCACTGTCTCAACCAGTGGTCTCGCCCCGCAAATTAAGAAGCTCGCCGACGGAGCTCTGCAAATTCGTCTGGCGATTTCGTTGCACGGCGCCACCGATGCAGTGCGCAATCAGATCATGCCAATCAATCGCCGTTATAACCTCGAGACATTGCTATCAGCTTGCGATTACTACGTCACGCGCAAGAAACAGCGGCTTACTTTTGAGTATATATTAATTGCTGATGTAAATGACGCTGATCAGCAAGCGTGTCTGCTTTCTCGGCACGCGCGACGGCTCTCAGCAAAAGTTAATTTAATTCCATACAACAGAATCGAAGGCTTACCGTGGTCGCGGCCTTCGCGAACTCGACAGGAGAAGTTCTTATCGATCTTACGCGCACACGGAATCCCGGCTACGCTGCGTCGCGAGAAAGGTGGCGATATCGATGCGGCCTGCGGGCAATTGCGGCTGCAGGCGAAACAGGGTCGGGATGGATCGCCGAGTCATTCGTTTTCTCTCGCTTCTGCGCGCCCGGCGGTCGCCGCCGCCGGAAATCTTTTGCGTGCGGCCGGAAGCTGACGTTTAGTCGAGTATGGCAGGTTACGAGGGCGGGTCTGATCGGATATGGGATGAGTACGACTGGGAGCGTTTTCTGCAGGAACAGGATCAGAAGACCGAGAAGTACATGCAACTGCTCGAAACCTACCTTGATGACCCACAGCGCGACGAAATTATCGCGCGCGAAATGGGCTGGACGCAATTACTGGATGCGAAAGATTGGAGTACAGAAGTTGATGCGCTCTTCGACGAGGATGTGCAGGGGGAGGATGGTTTTGATCCAGATGAGGCGACGCGAGCAGCCGAAACGTTTGAGGAGCACGGCTTGTATCAAGCTGCGTTAGCGCTCACAATTTGGATCGACCAACTGTTCGACAAAAAGCCGTTACTCCAAAACGAACCGGCTGCGATAAAATTGGCGACGCACTCTGCGCTGGCGAGTGCCAAACTGGCCGCCGCTTTGAGTGGCGATGACGTCGATGAAATCGGAATGACCATTGCGTACCTAAAACGGGCGCTGAAGGCGATCACGATTTCGCTCGACGCGGCGACACAGCTTTTATTGGAAAAGCTCATTACCGCCACGCAGCATTCAGTTTTGCAGCAGCGGCTCTTTCAAGTGCGCGACGGCATTATTAGCCTGATGGGCGAATATCGCAGCGAATGGCGACGCCGCTTCGGCTCCGAAGGCTTTCGGAGTTGAATGAAATAGAGTCAGCTCCGTCTAACGATGCAAACGGAAGCGACTCTGGCTCAGCCTGATGTCTCGGAATTGGACTTGGTGAAACGATGCCAGGCTGGTGACACCGAAGCATTTGATGAGCTGGTGGCCCGCTACCGAACACGCGTATTCAGCATGATTTACAACATGGTCCATAACGAGCAGGACGCCTGGGATCTTGCTCAGGACAGTTTCGTGAAAGCATGGAAGTCGATAAAACGCTTTCGCGGGCGTTCTTCGTTTTACACCTGGCTTTATCGAATTGTGATGAACGTCACCATCGATTGGGTGCGGAAAAAGCAGGTCAAACCAGCCGCCGAGTTCAACGACGCGACTCAATTGAAAGAAATCGATCCAGCATCGAAAACGGTGCCAAAGGCGGACGCGTTGCCATACGAGACAATGGAACGAAGCGAGATACGGGAGCGGATCGACCAGGCGGTTGCTCAACTCACTCCGGAGCATCGTGCCGTGATTTTGATGAAGGAAATCGAAGAGATGCAATATCACGAAATCGCGGAAGCGCTCGGGTGCTCCATCGGCACGGTGATGTCGCGTCTGTTTTATGCCCGCAAGAAATTGCAGAATTTACTGAGGGACGTCTATGAAAACATTTGAAGAAAAATGGACTGCGTGGCTGGATGGCCAGCTTACAGGCCAGGAGCTGGCTGAGTTCGAAGCTTCGCTCCCGGACAGGGCTGCTGCTGAAGCTGAAAAAGCAAATGCTAAGAAGCTCGGCGCACTTTTGAAGCGCGAACTCGGCGCGCCGACCCTGGCGAACGAAGAGTTTTTCAGTCATCAACTGCGCGAAAGAATCTCGCGCGAATGCGCTACCCCCACGGAGGAACGCGGCGTTGCGATTCTCACTTGGTGGCCGATTCGCCGCCTCTTATGGACGGGAACTGCGTCCCTCGCCGTCTTTTTGATCTTTGCGATTTTCGTGATGCGCGACAAAAATCCAGCAGGGCAATCGCAATATCTGACGCAGATTCTAAACGCGCGCGCTGATCCAGTCGTCAGCCCAAATGCGACGATCTCGATGTTCGAAGCGAGAGACGATCGGGTAACTGTGCTCTGGACTGAAGGCTTGCAATCGTTGCCGGCGGATTACGCGGCCAAATAAACGCTCATGGTTCGCGCGGCACCGCTCTTGATCGTTTTTATCGCGGTGAGCGTGATTGCAGTGCCGAGCCTACGCGGTGCGGAAACAGTCTGGAGTGGGCTGGTGATCGCGGACAACGCGGCGCAGCCGCAACCGATTCCATCCGAGCTGACTAAGATCGAGCGACCACTCAAACAATTGTTCGGCTATAATCAATTTGAGGTCATTGGCCAGTCGCGCAAGACGCTTCAAACCGGGCAGGAAGATTGGCTGGCCACCAGCAAATTTTTTGGGCTGCATGTGGATGCACGAGGTGAGACCGAGGCCGGTTACGTTTTGAATTTGAAACTTTACAAAGAGAAAGAGCTGCTGCTCGAAACCGATGCCAAGCTGAGCAGGCGCAGTCCGCTCATCATCAAAGGCCCGCAAATCGGCGGCGGACAATTGCTACTGGTGCTAGTCGTGCAGTAAGATGTGCGCGCTATAGAGGTAGGCGCGTCGCCTGTATTCGAGGCATGGCAACCCACGCAACTGTCGCAACAGAAAAGGACACAAACTCGAATGCCCGTTGTTTAGTGCGCTCTCCAGTTCTTTTCTTGGCGGCCCTGTTTTCCATTATGTTTCCCGGTGTCATGACTGCGGAAAAGCCATTCAGCTTCAAGGACAGTCCGGGAAAATTGCCGAAAGAGGTCGTTCCGACCGATTACTCCATTCGGATCATTCCGAACATCGACGAGTTTACATTCACCGGAACAGAAACGGTGAAGCTGAAGGTGCGCAGTCCGGTTCATCAGCTGGTGCTGAATGCGCTCGAGCTCGAAATCAAAGATGCGTCGTTTGATGGCAAAGGCCTACCCAAATCAGCAATTAGGATCGACAAGGAAAAGGAACTGCTCACGCTCGCATTACCGTCAGAGCTTCCGCCGGGAGATCACACTCTCGCGCTCAATTTCTCTGGCAAAATTAACCAGCAAGGGCAGGGGCTTTTCTACATGCGCTATCAGGAGCAGGGCAGCGGCGCGCAAAAAATCATGCTCGGCACCCAATTCGAAGCGACCGATGCCCGGCGATTTTTTCCTTGCTGGGATGAACCCGTCTTTCGTGCGCCCTTTCAATTGACCGCAGTCGTTCCAGGAAATTGGCTGGCCGTCTCCAACATGCCGATCGAGAGCGAGAAAAAAATCGCCGAGGGGAAAGAGGTGTGCTTTGCCGCAAGTCCATCGATGTCCAGTTATCTCAACGTCTTCGTTGCCGGCGAGCTCGATCTCATCGAATCGCGGGTCGGCCCGACGCAGATTCGTGTGATCGCAACCAACGGCAAAGCGGAACTGGGTCGCTACGCGCTCGACGTCACGGCGCAGATCTTGCAATATTACAATGACTATTTCGGCGTGCCGTATCCATTGCCGAAGCTGGACCAAATCGCTTTGCCCGGTGGTTTCGGTGGCGCGATGGAAAATTGGGGCGGCATCACTTACTACGAATCTGCCCTGTTGTTTGATCCGAAAAACTCCTCCGCAGAGACGAAGCAAAATATCTACGAAGTGCTTGCGCACGAGATGGCGCATCAATGGTTCGGCGATCTGGTGACCATGGCGTGGTGGGACAATCTCTGGCTCAACGAAGGGTTCGCCTCATGGATGGGCACCAAATGCACCGCGCATTTCAATCCGCAATGGGAGGTCTGGCTGCGACGCAATTTGCCGCGCGATCCCACCCGGCGCGTCGGTATCGCGAAAGAGCAGGCGATGGAAGGCGACGCGAGATCGACCACGCATCCGATTCAGCAGCGCATCGCAACGGAGGCGGAGGCCAACAGCGCGTTCGATGATATCACTTACAAAAAGGGCCAGTCATTTCTCCGAATGTTGGAAAGTTTTCTTGGCGAGGACGTCTTCCGTGATGGAATTCGCCGGTACATCGGTGCGCATAAATATTCGAACACGACCACTGCGGATTTGTGGAACGCGCTTTCAGAAGCGTCGAAGAAACCGGTCGGCGAAATCGCGGCTGGCTGGACCGAGCAGCCGGGTTTTCCAGTCGTGAAAGTTAAGCGCGACCCAGGCGGCAAAGTCTCGCTCACGCAGGAGCGCTTCACAGTGAATTTCAAGGACGCCCCGCCGCTCGAGTGGGAAATCCCGCTCACGTATTCGGTCATCGGAGAAGCGCCTGCGACTTTTTTGATGACCCGCAAGACAGACAAACTGGAGAACATTCCGGTAGATCGCGCGCTCAAGTTGAATGTGAACGGCGCTGGAAATTATCGGGTCGAATACGACGCGCCATCCTGGACTTTATTGCTACAGGCTTTGCCGAAGCTTAGCGTTGAAGATCGCGTCAATCTTCTGAGCGATGCATGGGCGCTCGTTCAAGCCGATCGCGCGCCGGTTTCACTTTATTTTGGATTGGTCGAAAAATTGCCCGCTTCCACTGACATTGCCGAACGCGAGCAGATCATCAATGTCCTGGATTTCATCAACCGCCTGTTTGTCGGCAATCAGCAGCACGAAAAATTTCAGCGCTACGCACGATTGCTTTTGCGTCCCACGTTTGAGATGCTGGGCTGGGAACCGAAAGAGGGCGAACCGACCACGGCTGCGAACTTGCGCGCGAGCCTGATCAACGCTCTGGGGGATCTGAATGACCCGGAAATTATTGCGGATTGTCGCGAACGCTTCCAAAAATTCCCTGCAAATCCAGCGTCGCTCGTACCTGATGTGCGCCCTGCAGTGTTTGCAGTCGTCGGTCGTTATGCCGACGAAAAGACTTGGGGCAAGCTGCACGAATTCGGTGTGAAAACGACGAGCATTGAGGAAAAACAAAACTATTACGATGCGCTAGCGTGCGCGACCGATCCCGGCCTTCTAAAGAAAACACTTACGATTGCGCTCACGGACGAGCTGCCAACGAGCCGCGCTGTATTTCTGGTGCCAATGGTTGCACGCGACAGCGGTCACCCCGACATCGCCTGGGACTTTGCAAAGGCACACATGAAAGCGTTGCTCGCCAAGACCGATGCTGCGGGTGCGAACCGGTACGCCCCCAGTCTATTCATCTTCTTCTCCGACAACTCGCGTGCCGATGAATTGAAAACTTACGCCAAAAATAATTTGCCCGCAGCCAGCGCGCCTGAAGTGGCCAAGATTGTCGATGAAATCCAGTTTCGCGCGGAATTCAAAAAACGCCTCGCGGCTCAACTAAACGCTTGGATCGACAAGAAAAACCGCCGATAACGCTGATACGCGAAGCGAATCATGATTCACAAGCGTGCTATCCGTTTTATCCGCGTAATCCGCGGTTCCTCTATTGCGTCTCTTCGCTTAGCGGCGTGATCCACAGGCGCATCGGAATCATCGACGATTCAACAAAGCCGTGTTTTCGGAAAAATGCCTGCGCCACGTTTTCCGGGCGATCGGTCAACAACGTGATACGTAGGAAGTTTTTCTTCTTCGCGAAATCGATGGCGTATTCGAGAAGCTTGTTGCCGTAGCCCTTGCCCTGATACTGCTTGTGGATCACCAGGTCCTCCAGGAGAATGACAAAACCGCCCTCAGCCGTGCTGATAGTAAAGAGCAAGTTGATCATGCCCACAATCGCGCCCTCACGTCGCAGCACGAAAACGCGGCCGCGACTCGGCTGTTCGAAAATGAGCCGCAAACCACGCAGCTGTTTTTCCTTGTCCGGGCGGAAATCGCTTTCCTGAGCGAATAATCCGCCCAGCATCTGGGACAATTCGTCCAAGTCAGCCTCGGTTGCTGGTTCTATCACGACTTTCTCGCTCATGGTTTGCGTTGTTTATGTCAAAAATTCCGGGCGCTGGCAATCTCCGAATCAAGATGGAGGCTCACGCCGCGGCGCGCAATTGACAACATCTTGCTCACTTCTACTGTAACCGCTCCTCGAGCGGGTCGGAGCTACTTCCCGGTTTTATGAAGCGGACTTACCAGCCATCCAAGCGAACTCGTAAACGCCAGCACGGCTTTCGTGCTCGGATGAGGATCAAAGGCGGTCGTGCCATACTCGCGCGCCGCCGCCAACGCGGCCGCAAACGTCTGCTTCCGAAAGGCGTCGAGAGACATTACGTCCGTCATACGCAGGCTTAAATTTCGATATTCGGATTTCGGATTTAATCTTGGCACCGTTAGCTCAATTGGCAGAGCGGTTGACTCTTAACCAAGACGTTGCCGAATTAAATCAGCCGCCCGATCTCAAATAGGCTGCTGATTTAACCCCCAAGAGGCATCAACCGATCCGTCGGTCTCTCGATTCAGGTTCAGAGTGTAGCCGATGATGACAGTTCTGCCTGCGCGAAATAGCCCTGCTAAACGCAATCTCATATTTTCATATCAGTATTTTCCGTTCCATCCATTCTTTCAATAGGTGTAGATTTACTGCGAATCTCCGTCGTGCGCCGCGCGAAACTGCTAGGGCAACTTGGCCTAAACACTCTGATTTATGTCCTAACTGTTGGATCGGAAATGCATCACACTAGCGGTTGCAGCAAACCACCTAGCAAGATTTATGAAGTTGCCTGGCCTTTTCAGTGTCATTTCGGCAAACTTACAACTCAACCAGAAAAGTAACAACGGCGTTACTTTTCAAGTCTTGCGCTCCGAAACTCGCTCAATCTTAACTGACCCTGCGTTCTTTCAAATTCGCTCAATCCGTCAACCCAAACTCTAAAAACATATATGAAAACTCATCGTCTTAATCGTCTTCCATCGCTTCTGCGCATTTTCACCGCGGGCGCGCTGGTCTCCGCAGCCGCGGCAATGGCGTTCGTCGCGGTAAAAACATCCACGCCCACTAGTCACGCCAAGATATCCATGAGCGCCTTCAGGGCGCGCCAAGAAGCGCTCGAGACCTCCCTTGGCGCGACTCGGAGTGGCGAGCCGGAGGCGGGGACAAAAATCTCGGAGGCGATCAAAAAAATCCATAACGGTCGTGCCCAACAGCTTTACGACGACCGGGCCTACCCCAGGGAGTTTATCGAGTCCGCTCAGCAGATCACCGCTGCGAACGCGGCCAAACAGGTCGCCAGTCTGGCACCTCTCCTTGCGGGATCCTGGACCCCTCTCGGCCCGAATGGCGTCGCCGCTGACGCCTTGGTCGCGTCGGAGTCCACCCCCGCTTCAGTTGGAACGATTTACTCTGGGCGAGCAACTGCAATCGCCATATCTCCAACCTGCGTCGCAGGGAATTGCGTCCTTTTCCTGGGAGCCGCAGGCGGCGGGGTATGGAAAACGCCCGATGCTCTCGCGACGCCTCCGTTAACTTGGACTGAGGTAAGCGCTGGCCAAATTCCGTCAAACGCCGTCGGTTCGATCGTGTTCGATCCGAGCAACGCGAATACGATCTATGTAGGAACCGGCGAGCAGAACGGCTCGAGCGATTCCGAGGCGGGCGTGGGCCTCTTCAAGTCCACCGACGGGGGAACCACATGGTCGCCCGTGGGCGGCAGCACCGCGAAGAACGCGCCTTGCGCCTCCAACCCTGCCTCGTTCACGTGCTCGGTTTCCACGGGTCGTTCGATCGGTGCGATTGCAGTCGATCCGGCTGACTCGACCCACATCTTTATTGGCACGGCCGTCGCTCGCCATGGGTCATCGTCTGTCAACGGCGGCCGTTTTACGCCGCCCGGCTCAGCGCTACTCGGACTCTACGAGTCACATGATGGCGGTAACAGTTTTGCGGTAGCAAAGGTTTTGAATCCACAGGACACCGTCAACCCAGCCAGCGTGAACGGCGGTGACTTCTACCGTGGGGGTTGCTCTCACATCGAGCTTCATCAGACGGCAACCCCCGAGACGGAGGTTTACGCCTCGTTCTTCGACTTCGGCATCTTCCGACGTTCGATGACGCAGGATGGCGACAGCACCTTCCACCAAATCTTCGCATCGCAAGGAGGCGGAACTCTCGGACTCTCTTCGATCTTTCGCACCGAGTTCTCGCTTGCTCCGAACGGATCGAATCTGCGGGTGTACGTCGGTGATGGCGGATTGGGCGGCACCCCCGAGTCCGGCCCCACCACGGGAATTGAAGCGCAGTTCTATCGCGTCGACAACGCAAACGTGGCGGCAGGGACTTTGTTTACCGGCGGCACCAATGGCGGCTGGACACAGCTCTCCAGCTCAACTAATGCCACACCCGGTTTTGCTTCGTTCAATTACTGCGAAGGGCAATGCAGCTATGATATGCCGGTCTACTCGCCCCCGGGTTCACCAGGCATCGTTTATATCGGTGGCGCATCGCAGTACGGCGAGCTTGATAATATTAACGGCGATACTCACCGCTCGAATGGCCGCGACGTCGTGCGCTCTCAGGACGCTGGCGTCAACTTCACCGATATGACGGCGGACGCCACTGGGACGGGTAACACCCCCGGTGTAGCCCTCCACCCGGACCAGCATGCGCTTGCGACGGCACCGGGGATGCCAAACACGCTGTTCATCGCAAACGACGGCGGTCTCTGGCGTGTCAACGGGGATACGGCTGGATTCTTCGACATGTCCGGCCAGTGCGCGTCGCGCGGGATTGCGTTGGCAAACGACCTGCTCGACTGCCAGCACTGGCTCTCAAAGGTGCCGAATTCGATCACGTCAATGAACGCGGGACTCGAGACGCTCCAGTACCAGAGCCTGTCGGTCAACAAACAGACGACCAATGACATCATGGGCGGCACGCAGGACAACGGCACGCACGCCTCCAACCCGACGGCCCCGGGGACCTTCGCGGACAATTGGTTCGTGACCGTCTTTGGCGATGGCGGCCAGTCTGGTGTCAATATCGACCATCCCGAGACTCGGATGCACACGTTCTTCAACCAGCAGGGACTGTCGCAGATCGAAGTAAACTTTCGTGGTACCCACCCGACCACTACCAGCGAGCTGGGGTGGAACTGGATCGGGGACCCAGGCAGTTTGAGTGGCGAGAACATGTCCTTCTACATCCCACTGATCGCGGATCCGAAGGTGGCCGACACGTGGTTTTTCGGTGCGCAGCACGTCTGGCGGACGCAGGACAATGGTGGTAATCAAGGGTTTCTCGAGGCGAACTGCGCCGACTTCGTCGCCGGCCACGGCGGTTCGATCTTCACGGGCGCGTGCGGCGACTGGGTGCCGCTCGGGAAAGACCTTACCGGCACTTCCTTTGGGAAGGACAAACAGCCTGGTGCGGCAGGATATATCGTCGCAACCAGCCGCGCTCCGAGTGACAACAGCACACTGTGGGTGGGACTAAGACGCGGACGCGTGTTCGTCTCGTCGAACGCCGATAAGGCGTCTGGTCAAGTTGCCTTCTTCCGCATCGACACTTCGTCGACACCGACGCGCTTCGTGAGCGGGATCGCCGTCGATCCGGCGGATCCGAATCACGCCTTCATCTCGTTCTCGGGCTACAACGCGTACAACCCAACCCAACCCGGGCATGTGTTCGAAGTGCATTATAACCCTATGGGTCACACGGCGACCTGGACGAATATTGACCATAACCTCGGCGACGAGCCGATCACGGGCATCGCCTACGATTTGAAGACGCGCAATCTCTTCGCCTCGACGGACTTTGGCGTCGACGCGCTGGATTTGGCGCATAGCTCGACGACCTGGGTTCAGGCTGCGAGCGGTCTGCCGCCAGTGGCAACCTATGGGCTGACGTTCGACTCCGTCAACCGGGTGCTCTACGCGGCGACACACGGCCGCAGTGCCTATAGCGTGAGCGTGCCGTAAGAGTTGGTTTACCAAATAGGCGGGATAGGTTAAAATCTATCCCGCCTGTTTTTTTCGTTATGTCGACGTCGTTCAAGTATCTGGCTTCTAGTTTCGTCATTTTTCTGGTTGCCGGGGTGGCATCGATCAACGCCGAATCACAAGGTTTCATGGAGGGCCATTTGAAGATTATCTTCGGTATGGCGGCGGGAGAATCGGATGAGATGCCACGCGCAGAGGGTGCGCCCCAATCCTACGCTAACTATCCCCTGATCGTCCTTAGTCAGGAGGATAAGAAAGAAATTGCGCGGGTGCCAGTCGATCAGAGTGGAAACTATCGAGTAGCGTTGCCGCCGGGGAATTATGTGCTGGATATTCAGGATCGCGTGGCCAAGCATATCCGCGCGGCGCCGCGACCTTTCACGGTCGTCTCGAATCAGACGGTGCACGTCGATATGAATATTCTCAGTGGTATTCGCCAACATTTGTAGCCGCAGGGCTTTTGCGTTCCATCCGAGCCTCACCTGGCGACGTGGCTATAAAGCTGCGAAATCAGAGATGCGGGCAAAGTTGGGGCACGCAGACACAAGAGCGGGACTAGTTGTGGTGCAAAACCAGGCCGTTGCTTACTTGGTGCGGCTACGAGCCACCCGGGGTCTCGAGGACGGAAGCCAGGTTGTAATGGCGCAACAACGCCGCAAATCGGCCATCCGAGCGCAGCGGATCCAACATAGGGTTGTACCTAATTATGCCCGAGTCGCGGGCGTTCGTTCGCCCTTCCGAGTTTTCCAATGCCTTAGCGAGCCACTCAAATGCCAAGCCCTTCTCACCGCGAACGCCATATAACACAGCAACGTCAAAGGGATCAGCCTTGTTCTTCGAAACTAGTTCCAGAATTTCTGGCATGGTCGAATCGGTCTCCGACTTCCGTCCAGCAAGAGCCAACACGGTAGCGACTGAAGTAAGACTGTTGCCTTTTTCATCGGGATCCAATTCGCCAGCCTTTCGGTAATGTTCAATCGCTTGTTGATACATTCCATTTAAAGTATAAGCGAACGCCAGGTTCTCGTTAATAGGAGCGTCGTTGGGAGCTAATTCTGCGGCTTTATGGCAATACTCCAAGGCGACACGGTACTGCCGCGCAAAAGCGAGAATGATTCCCAGAGCTGTGTTGTTGGTAGGGGACAGTGGATCGAGCTCTTGAGCACGCTTCATCTCTCGAACGGCATCATCCAAGTGTCCAAACGAGCACAATGCCCAGGCGTATCGTTGGTGCGCAATAGCCAGGTTGGGGTTCAATAGAATGGCGCGACGAAGCGAATCCATGGCAGCTTGGTGAGCCAACTCCCCGACGTCCTGGTCACGCTTTTCATAAAACTGAACCATAGCCGCTGCTACATGAACCTCTGCGATAGAATCGTCGAGTAGCAACGCGCGTTCGACCGCAGCCTTAGCATTTGAGATCCGATCTGGGCCAGAGGCGTAACCGTAATACAGTTGCAAGTAATAACAGTCCGCCATCAATGCATGCGCGAGCGCAAAATTCGGATCCTTCTCGACTGCGCGGCCAAAATAGTCGATTGCTTTTTCGAGTCCTGCCTTCGATCGCTTATTCCAGAAGTAAAGGCCCATTAGATATTCGTCGTAGGCCCCGGCATTCGTTGTGTAGCGTTTTGCCAGCTGCCTCTGCTCCGCAGCGGTGAGATTAAGGGCAAGCGATCGGACGACGTTGTCGGAAATGGAATCCTGAATGCTGAAAATGTCGGTAAATGTCTGGTCGAACTTGTCGGACCAGATAGTGCGGCCACTGCGGAGACTGACAAGTTGGACGGTGGCGCGAACCCGGTCGCCAGATCGCTGAATAGTTCCGTTGAGAATCGCATCCACGCCTAGCGCGCGGCCCGCTGCAAGCGGATCATTCGCAGGTCCCTTGTATTTTGACACCGCGCTGGTGGGAAGAACGGCTAGGTCCTTCAGATTGCTCATGCGACCGATGATTGCGTCGGCCATGCCCAGCCCTAAGAGTTCGTCATCCATATCCCGCCCGAGCGGCTCGAATGGTAATACTGCAATCGAGCGCACGGTATCGACCGCTATTCCAGGGGAGGTTGCCGAAGCGGAGTTTGTGACTCTATGGTTTTCAAGTCCGCGAACGCCTGGCGCACGTAACAGCACTGCGGCAACGAGAGCAATTACGCTAACAACTACAGCTGCGATGTACCAACGAGCACGCGATCTGGTTGATGCCCTTGAGTCTCCAGATCCTTTTTCCTCGTCAGACGCAGCCGCCGAAAAATTCTCGAACGATGGCGCCGCGCCGTTAAGATGTCGTTCTATCTCCTGTGACATCGCTGATAGGGATGAATACCTCTGCGCCGGATCGTGCTGCATCGCTCGCGCCACGATTTGATCGAGCTGGCTCCGCAGTTCGTGTTCCATCTTCGCGTTACGGACAATCTGGCTGGATATCGGTGCGTCGATTAAATGCTCATATACGTTGTCCTCCGAAGGTCTCCCATTCGTAGCATTGTGCGGATTGTCAGCTAGTAGTTCGTAGAGAAGTGCGCCGAGCGAGTACACGTCGGCAGCCACTGTGGCAGGTTGCCCTGCACGCTGCTCCGGGGCTGCGTACATCGGCGTCAGCCTGCGCTCGGCGACCACCGTAGTAATATCATCCTCAGAATCGACGCTAAGTAACTTCGCGATTCCGAAGTCGAGCAATTTGGGCTCGCCATCACCGCTGAGAAGCACGTTACCAGGCTTGATGTCTCGATGGATAATCTGATGTCGATGCGCGAGTTCAACCGCCGAACAGACTTTCAGAAAGAGCTTGAGCCGGCCTCGTAGATCAATGTTCTCCTGCCGGACAAAATGCGTTATCGGCACGCCTTCGATGAGTTCCATTACAAAGTACGGTAAGCCGTCGTTCGTAATGCCGGCGTCCAGAAGCCGCGTAATATTCGGATGCTCAAGATTAGCAAGAATTTGCCGCTCAATCTGAAAGCGTCGCAGCACTTCGTCGGTGTCCGTCCCTCGGTTGAGTACTTTGATCGCGACACGCTTCTCAAATTGTCCATCGGCGCGTTCAGCGAGATAAACGGTTCCCATACCGCCTCGCCCCAGTTCTCTAACAACTGCGTACGCTCCAATTCGCTCTCCAGTTCGTTCGCGTCCCTCGTGCCTAAGACGCGTTGCTACATAATCTGCGAATTCCTCGAAGACCGCCGTGTCATAAGCGAGGAGCTTTTCAAGCTCCTGAAGGAGTTCCGTGTCGTCAGCACACGATTGCCGCAGCACGGCCGTACGCTCTTTAAATGAGCTCTGCTCCAAAGCATCCGCCAGTATGTTCTTGAGGCGCTGCCAGCGCTCTGGGTTGGCTTTAATTCGCCCAGTAGTCGACTCAGCCTTTTGGTTCACGTTATTCGCAACCCCGAATTAGTCACATAATCGGCTTCGCAGCCATAGCTTTGCCGTCGCCCAGTCCCGCTTCACCGTCGCGCGCGATATTTTAAGAATAGACGCCATCTCATCGACCGTGAGTCCGGCAAAAAATCGCAGCTCAACAATTCGCGCCTGCCGAGGATCCTCGAGTTCAAGTTCCTCGAGCGCCTCATCCACGGCGATGATGTTGAGGTTGCGCTCGGCACAAAAATCAAGGGCCTCATCCAGCGGCAATCGCACCGCTCCGGGCCCGCCTCTTTTGTAGCGAGTGCGTGCCACGCCGTAGCTGATTAAGATGCGCCGCATCGCTCGCGCGGCGAATGCTATCACGTGCTCTTCATTGCGCCAGGCATGATCTGGCCGTTTAAGCACGCGTAAGAACGCTTCGTGCAAAAGCGCTGTTGCTTGCAGCGTGTGGTCCGGGCGCTCGCTCCTCAGATATTCCGCAGCTAGGCGACGTAGTTTCTCGTACGTTGCAGCCGATATTTCACCGTTTTCCGAACCACAGCTAGCCTCCACTCTCCCAAGGGGAGGTGGCGCGTGTTCGATCGCCACGGGGCCGGCTGCCATACGGTGAAGGGATTGTAATCCGAAGGCGCTATGTCGTCCAGTTCACTAATCTGTGAGCCCTTTTTGCCGGATTCGTGGCTTACAATTACGTGAAGAGAGCAACTGCGCCCCAGTCGCACGCTTCTGCCTCGACACCGAAGCGTTCGCGACCGATTCAAGTTAGCAGGGCCTTTCCAAGCCGACCATTTAATGGACACTCCGCTGCGCTCCTCCGTGACGATAGCCAAATTAGGCAAACAAGGATCGTAAGACTCGTCGGAATCATAGTCTTTCAGCAAATGGCGGCCGTCGATTTGATGGGACCAGCTGAGGTATTTTCGCGGCCCAAGATTGTAGCCGATGATGGTCGTGAGCGCCGTTGCTACAAACTGATGACTATTGGCGTCAGCGCTGAGCCCTGCGTAACTGAGTCGGGCGTCGCGGTTGAACCGCAAGTGGATATGCAGCACGCGCCTGAGTTTGATACCATCATTATTCCCGGCGGCGGCGGGATTCATGATCCGAGATGTAACAAGAAAATCATAGAGTGGCTAAATCGCCGGGCGCCTGCTACAAGACGTATTGCGGCTCTTGGAACGGGAATTTACGCGCTGGCAGCTACGGGCCTGCTCGACGGACGCCAGGTAGTGATTCACTGGCGCTTCGCCAAAGATGTTGCTTTGCAGTTTCCAAAGCTCTGCGTCAATGCCGGGAATCTCTTCGCGAAAGATGGAGCTTTCTACACGTGCGCGGGTGGAATATCGGCTGTCGATCTCTCACTCGCCTTGATAGACGAGGATCTCGGACGGCAAGTGGCTCTCAAGCTGGGGCGTGAGCTGGTTGTTCCCTTAAAACGATCTGGCAGTGAAGAGCAGTACTCGGAGTCTTTACGGTTTCAGGTTCAGTCATCTGATCGCTTCGCCGATCTACCGGCTTGGATTTTGTCCCATCTTAGTCACGATCTTTCCGTGGACGCGCTCGCCGAGAGGGCATGCATGTCGCGTCGAAATTTCACCCGATTATTTAATGAAACTTTTGGCAAAAGCCCCTCCCGGTTTGTAGCCGAAGCGCGTATCAACGAAGCGCGGCGGCGCGTGCTGGTTCCTCGGGCGAATCTCGAGAACATCGCGGCTTCGCTCGGATTCAAGAGCGCCGATGTCTTTAGCAAGGCTTTCGAGCGTCACATAGGTATTCGACCACGTACCTATCGTGCTCTATGCAAAGCCTCGGCAGGAAAAATTGTTGCAAAGGCAGCGGCATGACTCCCGGTCCAAATCGGCGCCAATAATACCGTTCATCACGATACAGGATGAGGCGATCGCGCCAACTGCCGAAAAGTAGAGAGCAGTCACAGGCCCGCGCCAGCAGCGCTCTAGCTTGCCGCAATATTCGTCCTATGACGAGTCAGGTGAACAAACTCGAAAATGTACTACGAGAATAGGTCCGCGGCGAAGCCATAACACGAGCCTTTCGAGTGTTCTATTCCTCGCGCGAACCATTCGACACGGCCCCACATGTCGAATGTCGACTTTTGAGATAGCTGCTCGGTCGAGAGCCGAACTTTCGCTCGAATGCGCGATAAAAAGAATCTGGGCTTGAGAAACCGACCGACGTGGCAACTGTATGAAGCGTCTTCTGCCGACTCGAAAGCCGACGGCGAGCCTCATTCAGACGGAGATTCTGCACAAAGTCGCTTGGAGGCTCTCCAAAAATACTCTTGAAAACTTTGCTGAACTGGCCGGGACACATACATGCTCGGCGAGCTAGAACTTCTACGGACAGATCGGCGTGGAGATTCTTGATCACCCAAGCAACGAGGTCGGAGAAACGGTCGATCGGATGATTGCCGAAAGATGACTCTGGTGGAAACTCCTCCCGATCTTCTTTCGTAAGACGAAGGGCTAACTCTTGTTCTACTGATTGTGCGACATACGGACCGTAGTCTTCCCGAATCATAGCTAGCGATAAATTTACACCTCCACTAAGGCCGCTAGTCGTGTAGTACGGACCGTCTCGAACGATTGATCTCCGATGGTCGATTTTTAAACGAGGAAATCTCCGTGCCAGATCTCGCGTGAATCGCCAATGCGTTGTGACTTCGCGTCCATCGAGCAAACCAGTCGGTGCAACTCCATAAATGCCACTACAGACAGCTCCAATTCGGTGCGTATCGTTTACGCGCTTCAAGATCCAGGCGGCCACCTTATCACTAACCTCGGGACGTAGAATCCCGCGTCCTCCGGAAACAATAATCGTTTCAAAAACCGCTGCTGTGCTAAGAGTCTCCCGTGCTTTGAACATGAGGCCGTCTTCAGCGCGGAACCGATCCGAGAATACGCCGATCGTGTGGACCTCGTAACATGGGATGCGACCGCCATAGCCGTCGTCCAAAGCAGCTGCTACGAACGCGTCAGTGGGACCTACGAGATGCAACGCAGTGACTTCGTCGAACCCCACAAGGCCAACGCGTTTCGGCCGGAAAACGGCAGCACGGTCGGAAAGACTCTTCACTTATAGCGTCAGGATTTCCTAGAGCCGGCGAAAAGACTAGGACATCGAAGCGACAAAACCGGACGATATTCGCTGATCCATATCCACGCTACATCATAAGGTCTTAAATCGTCGGATTTATGTCTGTCTTTAGTTTTGGTTGGACTTTTTGTGGTGGAGAGCTGTATGATTTGTTTCTCCCCGATCCGGAGGATGCGGATGAACCGCTGCCCACAAAGAGCTGAGACAGCCGGCGCGAAGTCGATTGCACAAACGACACGACCCTCAAATCCTGAGATGACTTCCAGGAACACTGCCGCGGAAGCGCTTGCGGAGATGATGCCGGAAGTATATGACGACTTGCGGCGGTTGGCCTCGAGTTATCTTCGCGGGGAGCGCTCAGAGCACACCTTGCAACGAACGGCATTAGTGCACGAAGCCTATTTACGCCTTGCGAATCAGCGCCAGGAGGCCGCGTGGCAAAACCGTGCTCACTTCCTTGGCATTTTCGCGCGGATCATGCGCCAGACCCTAACGAACTACGCTATTGCTCGACAGCGAAAGAAGCGCGGAGGCACGGATCCAGTCGAACAGGCGCTTGAATTTTACGACCAGCGAAAAATTGACGTTACCGCTCTAGATGCAGCTCTCGGAGACCTTGAAAGGCTAGATCCACGACAAGGGCAGGTCGTCGAATTACGCTTCTTCGGCGGTTTGACAGTGGCCGAGATCGCTTCAGTGATGGGAATTTCTCCCGCAACGGTCAAACGAGAATGGGCCACCGCAAAGATATGGCTTCGCCGAGAATTGTCTCGCAATGGTTGAATATTGCTTCGTTAGTTCCCGGCAATATTTATGATACCGTAAAGGGAAAAGAGCGAGAGTAGATTATGGATTCGCATCGGTGGCAACGACTGAAATCAATTCTCGCCGACACCTTGGAGCAGACTTCAGTCGAGGAGCGAACTGCCATACTCAGACGATCGTGTGCTGGCGACACCACGTTACTCCGGGATGCGGAGGACCTCCTCGCCTGCGATACTGGAATCTTCGAAGACATCGCAGAGTTTGCTAGAGCACGTCTCAATCAAAACGAACAAGACCGGACTGGCGAACGGATAGGCGCCTATGCCATCATCAAAGAATTGGGCCGCGGAGGCATGGGCACGGTCTATCTTGCGAGGCGAGCCGATGGGCAATTTCAGAAGTTGGTCGCGATCAAGATACTTAAGCGGGGGACAGACACTGATGAAGTGCTACGCCGCTTTCGCATTGAACGCCAGATTTTGGCCAATCTTGATCACTCAAATATCACACGGCTTCTAGACGCTGGCATTACTGGCGATGGTTTGCCATACTTCGTGATGGAGTTCATCGAAGGAACGCCAATCACGCGTTTCGTTCAACGGGAGAATCTGGATTTGAGGGGACGACTTGCGCTGTTTCTAAAGGTTTGCTCTGCTGTGGATCTCGCACATAAAAATCTTGTTATTCATCGAGATATCAAGCCTGGCAACGTGCTGGTAAAGGATGATGGTGAGCCAAAGTTACTCGACTTCGGAATTGCAAAGCTACTTAACAGCAGTGACGATGGCGACATCACAGTCGCAGTCGAGCGCAGACTTACCCCAACATACGCAGCACCGGAACAAGCCACTGGAAAATCGGTTAGTGTTGGGACGGATGTTTACTCGCTTGGAGCACTCCTTTATGAATTACTGACAAATCAGCCGCCGCCGTCTCCATCTTTGCCGACTAATTTTGCGCTCGAGGATGCCTCGACGCCCAACTCTTCGCAGGAGCGGTTACCCAGCCAGGTTGTTATCGGTCATGGGGTAAAACGCGACCTGGAAGGGCAACTGGACCGAATCGTGAAGCGAGCGATGGAAAAAGAGCCTGTAAAACGCTATCCGTCGGTAGAGGATCTCGCAACGGACATAGAGCAATATCTTAATGGGAAGGCAACTTCCACGGCCTCAGGGGCCCAGCTGGACCGGCCGGACACAAGGAAGAAAACACCCGGCCGCTGGTACATCACTGCTCTCATTACCGGCCTAATCCTGCTTGGCGGTGCGCTCGGTTTGTTGCGAGGTAAGATCGCCTGGCTGAAGGATTACACGGTAAGTCACAGACGTGCACCTGGAGCTTCGGCTATCACCTCCGATGATAGCATCCATTCGATCGCTGTGTTGCCCTTCGAGCCGCTGGATCAGAATAAAAATGGAGAGTTGTTAGGTCTGGGCATGGCCGACGCGGTAATCGGTAGAATGAGCAACTTGACGCAGCTCCTTGTTATGCCGACAAGCGCGGTGTTGAAATACAAAGGTCCCGCAAATGATCCGCTCGCTGCCGGCCGCGCATTACATGTCGACGCGATCCTAACTGGAACTGTTCAACAGTCCGGCGATAGATTGCGCGTTGCCGTCCAGCTCGTCGGTTCCAGCAGCGGCCGCACGCTGTGGTCGGAGAAATTCGATCAGACGTTTACAGATATCTTCGGTATTCAGGATTCGATTTCCGACAGCGTTGCTAAGTCACTTGCACTTAATCTCACCGCGGACGAGCAGAAGCAGCTAGTAAAACATTATACGACGAACGCTGCCGCCTACGACGAATATTTGATGGGTCTTTACTTCTATAACACGCGATCAAGAGACGGGTTTACTAAGGCGATCGACCATTTTGGACGAGCAATCGAGAAGGATCCGAATTTTGCTCTCGCTTATGGATTGATGGCAGACTGTTACTACTTGCAACTATATTACAGGTACGACTCTAAACCAGACCGGATTCAAAACGCTAAGGCAGCGGCTGAACGGGCGCTGTTACTTGACGACTCTATCGCCGAGGGTCACGTCGCCCTGGCCATGGTGAAGTTTGATCAAAAAGATCATCAGGGTGGCATCGATTCGCTTCGGCGCGCCCTCGCGTTGAATCCCAATTTAGCTATTGCCCACCAGCGCTATGCCTGGGCGTCGTGCTCCTTCGGGCACCTGGACGATACTGTGCGAGAGATGAAACGCGCGCAAGAGCTCGATCCGCTTTCGCCCACCAACAATACAGCTCTAGGAGTGGTTCTGATTTTCGCCCGGCAATTTCGCGAAGCTCTGGCGTATTGCTACAAGGCTGCGGAACTAGATCCTAACTCTGCTCCAATCCAGGAAAACCTGGCGTTTGCCTACGCCTTAAATGGAGAGTACCAACAAGCATTAGAACATTATAAAAAAGAAGGTGAACTCAGCCCGGAGAGCAAAGGGGACGCCCTTGCCTTCGTTGTGACCGTGCTTGCGGTCGCAGGTCGCAACTCAGAAGCCGAAAGCAGTATGGATGACCTTTTGGATTTGGCGCGAGCAGGCAAGGTCGATCCTTATAATATGACTTTGGTGTATACGGCGCGCGGCGACAAGGAGCGAGCGTTAGAGTGGCTTGACAAAACACTGCAAAGTGGATCTGGCGGGGTGCATGCCTACGCTCGAATGATTAGGTATGATCCACTGTTGGATTCGTTGCGCTCAGACGGCAGATTTGCGGAGCTGCTGCGGCAGCACAACATGGCTTCTCTTCTCGAAACTCGTTGAGAAGGCAAGGTCAGCTATCACGTCAGCCTACCTTGCTCCATCAAAGAACTCTGCCTAAATAGGCGGTCTACTGGAGACTTTGCCGAGGCAGATCGCCGCTGAAACTTCAGACAGCGGACAATCTTATTTTGATCAACAGCTCGCCTACTGGATCGGCTTCTCACCGTCACATGTTATCATTCGGGCTTGGGGGACTCGTGCCTTAGTGAGCTACAAACCGGGAAATTTGCGACTTCTTGAGCGCTTTTCCCGACAGCTATTGCATTAGAGTATGTGGGAAAGCTTTCATCCAAGTACGGTAATCAATCCGTGCCAATTTGGCGGCGGTTGCCGGAGGGTGAGTCGCGCCGATGAGGATCGGAACGGTGGCCAAACAGGTAGAGCCCTTGTCGATTGGCATTCTGGGCTTCAATGGCGTGTCCCTTTTGGACCTCAGCGGGCCATTCGAAGCGTTTACCGTGGCTCGCACCCACGCCGCCGATGGAAGGGACCACTCTTGTTATCATGCAAGGATCATCGGCGTGACCGGCAGAACATTTGCTTCCGAGTCAGGCCTGGTTTTAAAAACAGACCACACGCTGCCTGAAGCCCGCTATGTAGATTCGATTATTGTGCCCGGCGGGGCAGCAGTGCGCGAAGGAGAGATATACGGAAAGATTTCAGAGTGGTTCACTGCTCATGCGCATCGCACCAGGCGGATAATCTCCGTTTGCACTGGTATTTATCCTGTCGCGAAAAGTGGTTTGCTTGATGGACGCAAAATAACGACTCACTGGAGATTCGTGCAGGATGTCGCGAGACGATTCCCGAAACTGCACGTCGATCCGATTTCGTCTTTTGTTAAGGACGGACCATTCTATACCTGTGGCGGTGGAACGGCTGCGATCGAAATGGCGTTGGCGTTGATCGAGGAAGACTATGGTTCTTCGGTCGCTCTCTCAGTTGCTCGCGAGCTAGTTGCGCGTCTCAGACCAAGTGGAGATGATGAAAACTCCGTCGATCCATTACAATTCGAGTGTGGACCAATGGACCGGCTTGCTGATCTCCCCGCATGGATTGGTTCACATCTAAGCGACAACCTCTCGGTAGAGGTGCTCGCTAACAGGGTGTGCTTGTGTCCCCGTCATTTTAGTCGCCTTTTCAAACGCTTTTTTCAAGTTACACCAGCTGCCTTTGTCGAACGGCTAAGGCTCGATGAGGCACGACGCCGTTTGATCCTTCCTCGAAACAGCGTCGAGAATGTAGCGCGCGATGTCGGCTTCAAGAGCGCCGATTCGTTCCGACGCGCTTTTAAACGTCGCTATAGGGTGAGCCCGCTCCCCTACAAGAGAAACTCTCCCGGTCAAACCACTAGCACATACAAATCGTCTCTTTTTGCAGCCTGAGCGTTGCGATAGTGAGCTAGTGGCCTGCAGGGGATTGCGTTAAGCGCGGGTAACTCATCGGTCGTTCTTTGTGTCTTCGAAACGACAATACAGAGAGTCGCAAGCACAACCGGATATGCATGCCAAGAGATCGCAAGTAAAATCGGGACCCGCAGCAAGTCCGTAATAGTCGTGTTTAAGTCCTCACACTGCGCCTCCTAGGTTGGTTAGTCTCGGCGCCAATAAGAACAAACGGCCGCAGTCATGATGCGGCTGCAAAACCTAACCAAACCAATGGAGAAACTAATGATTAAAAACGTGCTAAATAAGTTCGGATTCGCGCGCGTCGCACTGGTGGCGAGCGTCGGATTTCCATTCATTGTAGCATCGAACACATTTGCTGCAGGCGCGCCGCCGCCACCACCGGCGCCGGGTGCTGCCGCTGCGCCAGCTCCCGCTGCGGGCGGGGCGGCTCCCGCCGCGGAGGTGGAACGCGTGATCGTCACCGGTTCGAACATTCCTACTGCGGAAGAAGTGGGTCCGAACCCGGTGTTCAATCTCAACCGCGACCTGATTAACAAGTCAGGTCAAGGCACCACCACGGAACAGCTTCTCAAGACTCAGCCGGTAATGAGTGCGAGCAGCGTTCCGGTGCAAAACAACGGGACCGGCCAGGCCGGGCCAGCCGGAACAGCTTCGATCTCGCTCCGCGGTTTTGATCCCGGTGCGACGCTGGTTCTGATCGATGGCCGCCGAGTTGCTCCGTTCCCGGGGTCCGCCAACTCCGGATTCGCCTTCGTCGATTTGACCGCCATCCCCGTTCCAGCCATTCAGAGCGTTGAGATTCTGAAAGATGGCGCTTCGACCACCTACGGCGCGGATGCGGTTGCCGGCGTGGTAAACCTCAAACTGTATAAAGACTACCGTGGCGCACAGGTCACTATTGGATATGGCAATACCATCGACAAAGACGCAGCCGAATATTACGGCGACATTCTCTTTGGAACCGGTAACGATACAACCAGCGTTACTGGCGACATCTTTTATTACAAGCATCACGACACGTTCAACCACGACCGGGGCAACTCTCTTATCCCGTTTTTCTTGAGCTCAAACGCCAGCCCGTACAATCTTCAGCTGAGCCCGCAGGTCGCTCTACATCCATTTGATGTCAATGGGAACATGCAGCCAGCCCCAGTGCTCACCCCTGCCCAACTGGCGCGGACCACATTGTTCGCCACAGCGCCGACCGGTACCAACGGATTAGCGCCAGCGAACCAGTATATCTACGACCTGGGTACGCGTGTCAGAGGGTTTGGAGGTTTGCTGCCCGGCTTTAACTTTAACCTCTTCTCGAGTTCGTTTCCGAAACAGGAACGCTGGGGCGGCTATGCAGCGTTCGAGCACAAGATCTGCGATGATCAACTGCGCCTTTACAGCGACTTCTATTATGTGGATGCAAAAACCCACGACGAACTCGCCCCAGTCGCCACGGGTAGCTTTGAGACCCCTGGCAGTCCTACGATTTTCATCCCGCCCAATCACCCCTTTGCGGTTGGTGCCAATGGTATTCCAATAACGCCGCCGAATACTCCGACCGCAGCGGAAGTTGGGCTGCCTGCGGGTGCCTTTAACCCATTTAATCCGTTTCAACAGATCATCTCTGGCGGCACGCGCGCACGCTTTGCAGATTTCGGTAACCGTTTGGTCGATAACGAAAATATAGCCGAACGGTTCACAGTGGGTGTAAAAGGTGACAAGCTGTTTAACGGAACCTGGGGCTACGATGGAGCGTTCATGTACAGCCAGGAAGAGCAGATTGCGCGGTTTGTAGGCGTCAATGCCCCGCGCTACGAGCAGATTCTCAACGCGCACGACCCAATCTTTGATCCAACCTCCTCGAACTTTATCGGACAGACGACTCCGTACAATCCATTCAACGACTTCCGCGTGCCGATCGCGAGCAACGCGCCATTGCTCGACTTCGCGACGCTGAGAACGAGGGATCTCTTTACGTCGAAACTCGCCACATTGGACTTGAATATTTATACCACGGATCTGTTTGATTTGCCTGCAGGCGGCGTGGGACTCGCCTTTGGCGGCGCGTTCGAACGCCAAAGTTACACGATCGATCCGGATGACCAAAACCGGCTCGGACAGAGTGCCGGTGGCGCCGTAGAAGCGCCCGTTAAAGCTGGGCGCAAAACATGGTCAATTTATGCGGAAACGCTCATTCCTATTTTCAGCCCCAAGTGGCACATACCCGGCTTTTACTCATTGGAGTTCACGGCTGGAGTACGATACGAGGAGTGGCTGAATAACGATTCGAATGCAGCGGTGCCCAAAGTTGGGGTGCGCTGGCAGCCCTTTGACGAACAGCTTACGCTTCGCAGCACCTGGGGTGAAGGCTACCTTCAGCCATCCATGGTCCAATTGTATGGCCCGACAAGGTTCCTTCTGGGACCAGTCCACTTCGTGGGGTTTGCGCCTCCGGGCTTGCCCCAATCGGGCACACTCCAGGACGTGACCGATCCGGAAACAACCATCGAGAATATCCCGAACAAAAGCCTCCATCCGGAACATGACCGTAGCTGGACCGGCGGCTTGGTTTACACGCCCAAGTGGATTCCGCCCAAGTGGGGAACGCTAACGTTGACGGTTGACTTCTGGGATGTCGAGCGAAGTGGGGTTGCCATGTTCCTTTCGCCTTCGGTGATAGTTAACGGGTATAATGCGGGCATTTTCCCGGGTATTGTGGCTCCTGCGCAGCCGACGCTGTCGAGTCCGCCAGCAGTTCTATTTGACCCGTCGGGCGGTTACGCCGGAGTATCAAGCCCCTACCTGAACGGCGGGCGTATGCGAGCGAACGGTGTTGACCTGGGTGCTCAGTACCAAATCGAGACGCTATATGGCACATTTACTCTCCTAAGCCGGTGGACTTATCTGAACGAATTCGTCTTCAATTTCCCTGGAGACAGACCATGGCAGGTGGCTGGCCGCACTAACAATGACTGGTTTGCAGGCAGCTTCTTCGGTGACGTGACCAGTGGCGATGCCTGGTTCAAATGGAAGGGAATCACCAACCTCGACTGGACGTGGCACAACTGGGACTTGAACTGGACCTTACACACTCTTGACGGGTTCTGGGAACAGACCTTTGCCAAGCAGTTTGATGGTAAGTGGAGGCAGCACTGGGTGCATGCGACCTGGTTCACAGACGCGCAGCTTTCCTATAGC
>JBKPQL010000130.1:0-7797 GCA_046734045.1 Verrucomicrobiota bacterium | reverse complement strand
TGCGCAGAACCTGTGGGCGAAATGGGGACAACTTTTTCGCCGCTTCGCGCCGCCGAACCTCGGCCAGCGCCATTTCCCGCTTTACGAGGCTTCTCTCCTGTCCACGCGGACGATTGAGTCGCCATTTATTTCGTTTCTTTTTTCTCTTCTTTTTTTCTGCGGAAAAATCGTCGTTTTTTGGGTTCCTCAGCCGCAGCGCTCACTGGCTCCGGCTTCGGTGCCCCTGCGGATTTCACCTGAAAAACAAGTTGCGCAGTCACATCGTGATGCAACTTGATCGCGACCTCGTGCTCGCCGGTATCTTTAACAGGGCGCTCCAGAACAATTTTGTGCCGATCAATTTCCGCGCCGAGTTCGTTTTGGATGCGGTTCACGATGTCCTGTGCCGTGACTGATCCAAATGCCTTGCCAGTCTCGCCGGTCTCCAACGTGAAGGCGAACCGCGCCTTGCCGATTCGACGCGCCAATTCTACCGCCTCGTTAAGCTCGCGCGCCTCGCGCTCAGCGCGCTTTTGCTTCAGAGCATCGAGCTGGCGCAAAGCGCCTGGCGTAACCTCGTATGCTTTTCCGCGCGGCAGAAGATAATTTCGCGCATAACCGCGGCGCACTTTGACGACGTCGGCCTCAGCACCGAGTCCGGGGACATTTTCAGTCAAGATGAGTTCAGTCAAAGGCATATTGGTTTAAATAAAGCGCGCCCAAGTCTGAGGGGCCTTGCGGGTGTCGAGTATAGAATTCAGTGAAGTCGTGTCAACGCGCGAATTTAAAAATTCACAAAAAATTTCGCAGTGCGCAGTGATTCGAGCAATCGCCACGCTCTTTTCGGCTGTCATGTTGAGCGGAGCGAAACATTTCTGGCTGTCACTTATTGCGCTGGCCGTCCAGATAATCAGAGATTCTTCGCTTCGCTCAGAATGACAGGCAACGCGGGCGCTAGCTCAGATCATTCCAAGTTTCATGCGTCCTGCTTCGCTGATCATGTTTTGGTTCCATGGCGGGTCCCAAACGAGCTGGACGTCGGCTTCATCTACGCCGTCAATACTAAGAATTTTGCTCTGCGCATCATGCGCGATCGCTGGTCCCATCCCGCAACCGGGGGCGGTCAACGTCATTTTCACTTCTACCCGCGTGCCGCCATCCTCTTTTTTGATCAGACGGCAATCATAAACCAGGCCGAGATCAACGATGTTGACCGGGATCTCCGGATCGTAACATTGCCGCAACTGGTTCCAGATGTCTTCGTCTGAAACTTTACCGTCTGTTCGCATGGTTTTTGCGGCTTCCTGCGCCTGCGGTTTTTGCAGACCAAGCGCATCGAGGTCTTTTTCGGAAACGCGCGCCAGGCCTTGGTAAGTTGCAATGGTATAGCTTCCACCGAGGCTTTGCGTGATCACGCCCTGCGTTCCTGCTGGGATCGTAGTCTTCTGTCCGCTCGGAATCTGGATCGCCTCGCAGTCGCGGCTCAATGTGAATTCAGTGTTTTCGTACATGGCTTTCTGTCTTTGTCATTCCGAGCGAAGTCGAGGAATCTTTGGATTCATTTCGGAACGAGCGAGCTCCTCTCGTCGATCGGAAAAGGTTCTAAATTAGTATGCCACAGATGAAGAAAATGACCAATGGCTTGGCCGCGTTGGAATCGTTGAAGCGTTAAATCGGTTTTGTCATTCCCGACGTTGTTCACGGGCTCCCGAGATTCCTCGACCGCACTTCGCTCCGCCCGGAATGACAAAGACTTACTAATACACATCGCGCTTGTAGCGTTTCTCGTTTTTGAGCTTCTCGACGTATTCGTTGGCTTCCTCGACGCTCTTGCCCCCTTGTTCCCGTACAATGTTACGCAGCGTCGCATCAACATCCTTGGCCATCCGGCGCGCATCGCCGCACACGAAAAAGTGCGCGCCCTCGTGGTCGATCAATTTCCAAATTTCGGCCGCGTTCTCCATCATCTTGTGCTGGACGTAGATCTTCTGGGCTTGATCGCGCGACCAGGCACAATCCAGTCGTGTGAGTATTCCCTCCTTTACATAGGCGTTGAACTCGTCTCCGTAGGCAAAATCGCATCTCTCGTGTTGTGATCCGAAGAAGAGCCAGTTTTTCCCTTTCGCCCCGGTGACTTTTCGCTCCTGCAAATATGCGCGGAACGGGGCCACTCCGGTCCCGGGGCCAATCATGACGATTGGAGTGTCAGGATCGTCCGGTAAATGAAAATGTTTTGCCACGCTGGGGAAAACGGGCACCGGCACATCATCAGCCCGTTCTGCAAGAAAAGACGAAGCAACCCCTTTCCGGAGGCGACCATGACTTTGGTAGCGGACGACGTCCACGATGAAGTGTACTTGATCTGGGTATGCATTTAAGCTTGAGGCCACGGAATAAAGCCGCGGCTGTAATTTCGTTAAGAGCCCGACGAATTCTTCCGGCGTGAAACGGGCAGAAGGATGTTCCGAGAGGAAATCGACTATTTCCATGCCCCAAAGGTAAGTCTCGAGGTCCTGCTTGCGGTTTGGAGCGAGAAGATACGCTAACGTAGGCGCAGCGGAAGCTCGCTCGGCGATGGCCCTCAAAAACTTGGGCGTTGGCTGGGTGATGCTGTAATTGCGCAGCAGCGCTTCGCGGAGTGTCGTTGGTTCCCCTTTCGGTCGCGGGACCTTTTCATCGCCGGTCGCGCCGAGCGTATGGATAATTTCATCGACCAACTGTGGATCGTTAGTCGGATAAACCGCCAACGAATCGCCCACTTCAAAGCTCAGACCCCATCCCGTTAGATCGACCTCGAAATGGCGGGTATCCTTTGCAGACTCTGGACCGCTGAGACGGCGATTCACGAGCATGCGAGCAGGAAATGGGTTTGCCCGTGTGTAGCGCGGGGGAGCAACGGTAGCGGTAGCTTCAGTCATGGCAACTCTTGTAGCGGTGATTCGCCAGCGTCGCAAATTTCACCCGTCATTTCCGATTGCGAGCGTCGGGCAAACTTCCATGGCGCGCTGTGCGGCGGCGGTTTCCTCGGGTGTTTCGGGTTGCTTAAAAAAATGAACAGCCGTTTGGTCGCGGTTGTAAGTGATGAGATTCGGCGCTTCCTCGAGGCACATCCGGCACAATGCGCAGCTCGTGTCCACGTACCATTGCCCAGGCGCGTTCTCAGGCTGTTTGTTCAGTTTGTCCGCCATGTTTTAGATAAACGCAGAATAGACGTGATCGGTTTCAACTCCTTACAGGAGTAATTCTGGATCGCCGCCTTGCGGTGCGGTGTCTCCCCGGCGGTGCTGAAGCCAGCGCAATCGCGAAATCCACCTGCCGCTTGAACGTGTCAACGCGCGCGACAAAGACAGATAACTCGTCGCCGACGCTGAATCGCTTGCGCGACCGCCTGCCAATGAGCTGCCGTCGAGCTGGTTCAAACAAATAAAAATCGTCCGTCAGCGAGGAGACGTGAACCAGCCCGGTGATCAGCACATCGGGCAATTCTACCATCAACCCGTAGTTGCGGACATCGACAATTGACGCGCGAAAAATCTGCGGCTTGCGTTCATCGAGTTGTCGTTGAAAAAATTCGAGCTTCTTCATTTGCGCGGCGTCGATCTCCGCATCGGCTGCGGTTCGTTCGGTGATTGAAAGGTGCTCCGCGATGGAAGTGATCTCGGCAATATGGAGCTGGTGGGGGGGGACCGCCGGGCCGTCCGGCGCGCTCGGCGAGCGCGCTCTACCCAACGCGCGGTGCGCCACCAGATCGGCATAACGGCGAATTGGACTGGTGAAATGTAAATAATTCACCTTGGCCAGCCCGTAATGGCCGAGCGGCTGGGCAGAGTAGCGCGCGCGTTTCAAACTTTTGAGCAGCGCAACCTTGAGAGCTTGCTCCTCGGGTTTACCGCGAATCAGCGCGAGCAATCGCTGCAATTCAGCACGATGAGTCAGATCGCCAACCCTGTAGCTAAAGCTGAGCACAAACTCGCGATACTCTGCGAGCTTTTCCGGGTCCGGATTTTCGTGGACGCGATAGATAGTGGGGATCGCGCGCTTTTTAAGCTCGCGCGCGACGGCTTCGTTTGCGGCCAGCATGAACTCTTCGATTAACTGGTGCGATTCGTCGTTCTCAACGCGCTCTAGTCTTACCGGACGGCCCTGTTTATCGACCCAGACCTTTACCTCTGGAAAATCAAGGTCCAGGGAACCGTGTTCAAATCGCTTCTGCCGCAGTAAGGCAGCGAGTTCCCAGGCAATATGTAACCGTTCGCCTAACTGATCGCATGGTGGGGATGTTAAAATTGCGTAAGCTTGTTTGTACGTAAGCCGGTGGGCGCTACGAATCACGCTGCGAGCAAAGCGCACGCCTTTTGTATTTCCGTTCTTGTCGAAATCAACCAACACGGAATGTGTGAGCCGATCCACTCCGGGGTTGAGACTGCAAACGCCGCTGCTCAGCCGCTCCGGCAACATTGGAACAACGCGGTCGGGCAGATAAACGCTGTTGCCTCGCCGGCGCGCTTCGCGATCCAGCGCGCTGCCCGGTTCCACGTAAGCCGCGACATCGGCGATATGCACACCGACGCGCCAACTATTCTTGATCTTCTCAAC
Organism: Verrucomicrobiota bacterium; assembly: GCA_046734045.1. GTDB lineage: Bacteria > Verrucomicrobiota > Verrucomicrobiia > Chthoniobacterales > UBA10450 > Udaeobacter. Next base: position 3,222 of record JBKPQL010000130.1, on the reverse strand, counting down.
CTGAATCGCATCATCGAAATCCCGCGCGTCATCAGGATCGATCGTGACGATAAATTCTTTGCGCAAGTCTTCGCGTCCCTCGAGTTGCCGCGCATCGATGTTTTCGGAAATGCGCTCCGCTTGATCCAAAGCATCCTTCGGAAATTCTGTGGGCAGGTGATATTTGCGGATGATCGAGAGCATGTCGATACCTGGGGTGGACGCCGGCCCGAGCAGTTCGATGATTTCCCCTTCGGGATTGACGTGGCGCGACTCCCAGGCATCCAGGCGAACCACGACCTTGTCGCCAACATTTGCGGACGTCCTTGGCCGCTGATCTCCCTCAGGGCGGACGTAGATGTCATGTACAAACCGGGGATCATCGGGCACGACATAGTAAAAATTCCGCGACCGTTGCAGTGTGCCGACGATCGTATCGTGAGCGCGCTCCAAGATTCGAATCACACGCCCTTCGCGACGTCCTTTGATCCGGTTGTAAGGCGTATCGCGCGATATGCGCGCGACCACGCGGTCGCCATGCATGGCTGTACCGATGTTCTCCGCTGCGACGAAAACATCCGTCTCGCCCGGTGTTTCCGGCGTGAGAAATCCGTAGCCCGCCTGATGAATCGACAATTTGCCGGCTACCAGATCAGCCTCGGCAGGTAAGACATATTGGTTTTTGCGGATGCGCGCGATTTCGCCGCTGCTTTCGAGTTCGTGCAAAATCTTCCGCAAGGTAATCCGTTCACCGCCCTTCAAGCTCAACTTGCGAGCGATATCGATTCTATCCAGCGGCCGATAGTCTTTCCGAGCTAGCAGAGCGAGAATTTGTTGCCGAATCTTACGTCCGTTTGAAGTCATAGCAGCGAAACAATCTCGTTGAATTATTGCCGAAGTAGCGCGGTTTCAGTGTGGGGTCGAGTAATGCGAAAAGTAATTATTGCCGGCGCATTTACGCTTGCACTGGCGGTTGTCGTTTTATTTGCCGCAGGAGGTGCCAAGATGAAAATTATAAGTTCTGCCTTTCAGGAAGGTGCAAACATTCCCTCGAAATTTACATGTGATGGGTCGGATACCAGCCCGCCGTTGCAGTTTGCAGATGTTCCTTCCGGCACGAAGAGCCTTACGTTGATTGTCGATGATCCCGATGCGCCGAGCGGATTGTTCACCCACTGGATGGTTTGGAACATTCCGCCGCAAACTGGCGCAATCGGTGAGGGAAGCACGCCCAAAGGAGTCCAAGGCACAAATGGTTTCGGCAAATCGGGTTACGGCGGGCCGTGTCCGCCATCTGGCACGCATCGCTATTATTTCAAGATTTTCGCGTTGGATCGCGAGTTGGATTTGCCGTTCGGCGCAAAACGCGGCCAAGTCGATGGGGCGATGAAAGGACATATCCTTGCAGAAGGCGAGTTGATGGCGCGCTACTCAAGAAAGAAATGACGAAGCACGAATGACGGAGGAAGTCCGAATGGTCAAATAATGAGATGACACTTGGTTGTGCCTGCTCGTCATTGGGATTTCGTCATTTCTTCGGCATTCGACATTCGTCATTGGCCATCTCGACATCCCGATGTTAGGGGTGTGATTCTGTCTCCTTGGTTCGAATAATCCGCGCTCGGTGTTAGTCTCACTGCATGATGTACGGGAGACAGTGGAAAATCGGCAATCGCGTTTTTGACGTCTCCCAACAGGGGCTGATCATGGGCGTGTTGAATGTTACTCCAGATTCGTTCTCTAATGGCGGAAAATTTTTTGTGCTGGACAAGGCAGTCGAGCACGGCCTGCGAATGACGGCGGAAGGCGCCGACATCATCGATATTGGCGGAGAATCGACCCGACCAGGCGCAGGACCTGTCACCGCGAAGGAAGAACTGCATCGCGTCATTCCAGTAGTTCAAAAGCTGCGACCCAAGATTGACATTCCTATCTCGATTGATACTTCGAAGGCTCTGGTTGCGCGTGCGGCAATTGAAGCAGGCGCTTCGATTGTAAACGACGTTACCGGAGGACACAGCGACGCGGAAATGCTACCGCTTATTGCCGAAACTAAATCGGCATTCATCATCATGCATATGCAGGGTAATCCGCGGACGATGCAGATTAGACCGCACTATGCGGATGTGGTCGTGGAAGTGACTGATTTTTTTCGACAACAATATGCGCGCGCCATAGAATGCGGTGGTGATCCGATGGCGATTGCGTTTGATCCGGGAATTGGTTTTGGGAAAACGTTGGACCATAATCTCCAGCTGCTCGCGCAACTCGAAGAAATTCGGGTACACGATCGGCCACTGGTGGTCGGCGTGTCGCGGAAGGGTTTTCTCGCCAAACTGACGGGTGCGTTCGAGATGGAAGCGCGGGTGGCGCCTACAGTGGCTTTAATCTCGCTTCTGCGGGCGCGCGGCGCGGACGTTTTCCGTGTCCATGACGTTAGAGAAAATGTAGGCGCGTTACGAGTAACGGAAGCAATTCTTCAGAAGACAACATGATTCAGGAACTCATTCATCTCTGGTTTAGAGGATGGCGCAGCGTTGTAGAAATCCTTTTGCTGACTGTAGCGATTTACTACGGCTATCTCTATTTCCGCGGGACGCGCGGAGCCAAGGTGTTGACCGGACTGGCAATTGTTTTTCTGACACTGACGCTGATCTCAACGCTGCTGAACCTCGTAGTGATCGGCTGGCTAGTCCGCAGTTTCTCGGTGTTCCTGGCAATCGCTCTCGTGGTTATTTTTCAACCGGAATTGCGGCGCGGCCTAGCTGCGCTTGGTGGACATCCGATTTTTTCATTAACGAGCGAAAAACGGGAGACAGTTCACGATCTGGCCGAGGCGGTGACACAACTGGCGAACAAGCAGTTTGGAGCGCTTATTGCGATCGAACGCGACACGTCCATTCGCGTTTATGAGGAAACGGGCGTGACCATCGACGGCGATTTTTCAGTCGAGCTGGTCCTGGCCATCTTTCACCCGAAAGCCGCTCTACATGATGGCGGTGTAATCTTGCGCAATGGACGGATCGCGGCTGCTGCCTGCATTTTTCCGGTGAGCCAACGGGAAACGCTCGATCGAAGCCTTGGCCTGCGCCATCGCGCCGGTCTGGGGATCACGGAGGAATCGGACGCCGTGGCAGTGGTGGTTTCCGAGGAAACAGGTGGGATTTCCATTTGTCATCGGCGACGAATCGAGCGCAATTTCACTCCCGAAACATTTCGGCAACGTATCGCGGAAATTTTGTT
>JBKPQL010000129.1:0-5088 GCA_046734045.1 Verrucomicrobiota bacterium | reverse complement strand
GATAATTTGCTGAAGATCTTGCCGCGTTTCGCGTCGATCGCGCCTTTAAAACGCTTGACCTTCGACCACTTACTATGTCCCGCCATGGATGGGGATTGTTATGCAACTGCTGATTGAACGTGCGAATTTCCGAACAACACCCCGCCGAGAGAGTCGCTGGCGAGGAAGGAAACTAGCGGGGAATATATAATCTCAGCCGCAATCGTTTGTCAATTGCGCTACGAAGTTTTCATCGCAAAAAGCGAAGGAGTCCCATCCTGTCGAGAGCCATGAGCAAAGGCGATTCAACGAACGCCGGTATCAATATCCATATCGACATGGACAGTCTGGTTTGAAACAACCGTGAATCGCTGTGGTTTCGCGCGGACGTGCCCAGGTGCGCGCCCTTGCACATCCAAAACATAATTGCCTGGGGGCAACGCAAGGTGGTAGTTGCCATTTGCATCCGCAGTAATCCGCGCGATTTCTTTTTTCTCGCCCTGGCTCAGGATGATCAGCGGAAATTCGTCATACCTCTCGGCGGTAGCAGAAGCCGGCGTTTCATCGGCAAGCTCAACTTCCCTCGCTGCAAGAATCTTTAAATGTCCTTCTACGAATCCCGGCGGCGCGGCTTCAACCGATGTGCTGGCGGCGAGTAGCAAAAAAGAGCAGGCGGAAATTGCGTACTTGAGAACAGATGTCATCACTGCAAAAGAATGGGCGGGATAGTTCTCCGCTATCCCGCCCAAATTATGAAACCAACTTTACGGCAGTGTCAGCTTCCACGCGCTGCGACCGTGGGTTGCCGCGTATAGAACACGTGCACTCGGCACGATCGTGAGGCCCGCAACCTCCACCATTGGCAGACCGGAGCCAGCGACGACCCAACCATTAGCTGGGTTCCCGCCGACATTGTGCAAAACGCCCCAGTCGTTGGCGACATAAAGATCGCCGTTTGAGTCACGGGCGATCGCTGTCGCCGGAAAGTCTGGGAACGCGGTCGCTCCCGATCCATCGAGGCTCGTCCACGTCGCCGTCGAGGGCGCGGTTCGGGTCACTTCGAAGACGTGGCCTGGCGTCGTCGAGGTTAGGGAGCTATAGCTTGAGTACGAGATCCAAGCGTGATTTGAATTCGCCGGATCGATCGTGACACCGCTCACGAAGCGGTTCGGATCGACGGTTGACGAGGAGTCGAGGCGCTCCCAGACGACTGAGGCTGCCGCTGCATCGGCGTTGCTCGAGAAGAACACGCGGCCGGTTGACGTCGCTGCCCACATTGTACTGGAATCGGTTGAAGTCCGGGCAACTGCCGCAACAGTGCCGCCGGAGCGATCGCCCCAAGCCGAGGAGGTCAGTCGCGTCGACGGAATGCCGTTTCCGATGATGACAAAATCACCGCACCCAGGCTGGTTTCCGGGCGTGGTGAACTCAGGGCAGTTCGCCTCCAGATACGCCTGGCTACCCCCCCAATCCTGCGTCCGCCACACGCTCTGCTCGCCCAGAAAGATCGTCCCGGCAACAAACGGGTCCGCGATGATCGGCTTGTAGAATGCCGAGGTCTCTGCAAACAGCGGACCGGAGATAACGACCCACTTACTCGGATCGCCGTTCTGGAAGTTCGCATCCGTGTAATTTGCGAAGAAGGTGTTGAAGCGCTGCGCAGAGTTGCTGACGTTGAAACCGGATTGGCCACCGTCGCCATAGATAATTTGTGGCCATACCACGGCCGAGCCATAGGTCTCAAACGTCCCATTGTCCTGCGTGCCCCCTTGCAGGTGCTTGGAGTTGTCGGCGGCAACTGAGAGGCTCTGGAACTGCAGCGTGGAAAGCCCCTTGTTCAGACTGAATAGATGCGTCGGCACCTGCGACAGGAGCTGCTGGCAGAGCGCCAGATCACTTCCGCTGAGTCCGCGCGGACTGGTGCACTGCGATGAGATGTCCGCGAACGCTCCGCTCGAGCGCACCAGACCGCCGTCAGAGCCGTCGAAGAAGAGGCCCGGGTTACTTGGGCTAACGACGAACGCATGCTGATCAGGATGCATTCCATTCGGCGCAATCGGATTGGGTTGGCAGCAGCTTCCCGGCGGCGTCGGGTTCGTCGTCGCATCCCATGTCATGTCGGTGAACGACGCACCAGCATTGGTCGAGTAGAGAACGCCGCGACCGTTTGTCGCGAACCCGTACGTCCCATAGTCGAACGAGCCGCCGACATACACGGTGTCCGGATGACCTGCCGGCGAGACGACAAAATTGTCGTACCAGCATTGCCCCGAGCAGTAGTTATCAGTCTGGCCAGCCGGCGACTCAGCTGCCGTCAGATCGGTAAACACCGGCACGCCAGTTGCGACGTCATCGCTGCGAAAAACGTGTGCAGTCGGTGATCCGGTGTTGCCATCGCCGACATACATCCTAGTCATCCCGCTGGCGGTCGTGACCGCGAACTCGGCCCGATCATTAATATTGGCGGGATCGATCGGGGTGTAAATCTGCGTGAAAGTAGCGGCATCATCAGTCGAGCGCCAGACGCCTCCTCCGCTTGCGGTAAGCCTGGGAAACGCAGCTGCATAGAACGTGGTATTGGTCGCGTAATTCGGGTCGAATTCGATGTGGTTAATGCCACGCGCCGAGCCAAAGCTCGATTGGATTTTCCCGGCATCGCCCTCCAGCAACGGGTTCAGGCAGATGCCTTCGGGGCTCAGTAGCGTGAAGTTCGCACCGCCGTCAGTAGACTTCCACAGTCCGAATGGCGGCAGGCCCGGAGCCAGGCTGACCGTCCCACCCGTGACGGAGCTCACTCCGCGCACGGCGCGCGTTGAACCAACATACATAGTACTGCCGCTAACCACGATTGATGAAATCGCGCGCCCGTCGAAAGCCGGGCCAGTATACGCAGGGGCATCGCCGCACGAGGTCGGCATCAAGGGAACGCTCGTATTCGCGGCCAGGTGCGTCCACGTGTTGCCGTTGTCGGTAGATTTGTAAATACCAAAGCCAGCCTCCGAATCACCTGATGCGTTCGGCTCGCCAGTTCCCGCGTAGAGCGTGCTGGTCGCAGCGTCGTAAGTCAGCGTCCCGATCGCATTGGTCGCGAAGCTGCCCGAGACGAATGTCCAGCTTGGCCCGCTTCCGGAGAGCGCGTTGTTCGTGCGCCACACGCCGCCGCCGGCGGCTCCCACCCAAAGTGCGCAGTTACCACTCGTACAGGTCGGGCCGATCGCTAGCGCGGTGATACGACCGGAGGTCGTGTAGGCCGTACCAGTGAAAGTCAAAATATCAGGAAAATTCGAGATGCTGGGTCCCGCAAGCGTCCACGCGCCAAGCACGTTCGCGCCCGCTCGCCCAGACCTTGCTCTGACACTGGCCCAGGCGGCATGCGCGTTCCGCCTCAATGCAACCGGGATATCGGTGGCGGGGAAGGCTCGCTTCGCGTAATCCTCTTCAGCCGCGGACATCGGCCCGCCTTCTCGTTCAGGTCCGGGCAGAGTCATTTTGCTTCTAAACAACTCAGCATTTCTTTGGCTGAATCTATCGATCGCGTTTTTGCTGTCTGATTTTGCCCATGACAAAGGGCCCGACGGTTTCACCGCGACGAACGCCATTGCGGCTGCCGCGGACATTAGGGTGACGACACCTGCGAAGCGCAGATGCGATACAAGACGGGTGCGAATAAACGAACGATGAGTTTTCATATGTGGAGACGGCTGATTCCAAGCCGGAGGAGAGGGAGCGAGCTCGGAAAACCCAGACTGCCAGAATCACAACAAAAACGTCAAGGCTTTTACCATTATATTTTTGTAATGTTCGCGGGTACGAGCCGAATGGCGGACCGGTCAAATTCCTCAGTCGATGGGTTCATTGATATCGCTGAGCAAGGTTGTGACGTTTGGGACGGCACACCTGTGCCGCCGGCGTTTGTGCGCGCTTCAAGACGACTGATAGCGTGGCCTCGTGGTCCGACCCACCGCCCAATTTTTACTTCTAAATTCCTGCCCGGCGCTTCATCCTTCAGCTATGAAAATTCTTCTCGCTGGTTTTCTTGGGGCGCTCGCCATGTTTATCTGGACATTCATCGCCCATATGGCCTTGCCTCTGGGCGAAGCTGGCATCAGCGAAATTCCCAATGAGCAAGCCGTTCTCGCCGCCATGCAATCGAACATCGCAGAAAAGTCGGGTCTTTACTTCTTTCCAGGCCCCGGTGTCGGGCCGAATGCTACCCGGGAGGAAAAGAGCGAAGCGATGAAACAAGAGGCAGCGAAGATGGCTAGCGGCCCCTCGGGTCTTCTCATTTACAATTACGCGCGGCCGTTCGCATTCGGAAAAGCGTTGACTATCGAATTCGTCACTGAACTGGTCGAAGCGATTCTGGTCGTGTTCCTCCTCGCCCAGACAACCATCGCCAGTTTCGTTGGCCGAGTCGGATTTGTTCTGGTTGCCGGGATTCTCGCTGCTATCGCCACCAACGTTTCTTATGCTAACTGGTACGGTTTCCCCTGTCTTTACACTGCCAGCTACATGTTCACTCAGGTGATCGGCTTTTTGTGCGTTGGCATCGTTGCGGCTTTGGTATTGCCAAAGCGCACTTCTGCAGCCTGAAACTTAGGTTGCTTGAAGTCACAACTTGTGATCTCAACGCGTCCCACTGATCACCGATCACTGATCAGCCTCACGGTCAGTGCTCGACGTCCGTTCGTGATTCCGTACGTTGCCTCAGCTCCGTTGTCGCTTCTTTTGAAGCGGCGCTCTTTCGACGTATTAGCAGGGGTCCATGTCGCCCCGGCCGCATTTAGTTTTAGAAATTTCGTAATCTCCTTTTCAGACAAATCCGTGCCGTTGATATGAGAATAACTTTCGGAAATGCTTCGGTCATTGGCAAAGGTCACCAGGTAAACGTATCGACCCTTGTGGTAGACCACGCTGACAGTCCCGTCATCGCGCAGCTGTCGCTGGACCAGGTTGCCATATAAGTCATCAATTCTCTCGGAGCCATCGCCAAGCTTCGCCCGAACCGAGCTCGAAGCGGTCATAAGCGTCAACGCAAGGACGAGAAATTGCTTCATATCTCACCAAAATCTTTTTACTTTCGCTCCAGATACTTCATTTGCTTCGTCC
>JBKPQL010000128.1:0-5509 GCA_046734045.1 Verrucomicrobiota bacterium | reverse complement strand
TCCTCAAGAAGCTCGGCGCGCGCTTCGATTTCGACGTTGTGGGAATTCCGCCGGTAACAGTCAACGGCGAGCTCGTGAGCAGCACGACGATCCGTCGGGCTGTGGAAGCAGGCGATCTAACAAAGGCAGCAAAGATGCTTGGCCGAGAATACACGATTCTAGGAACTGTTGTGCGCGGCGATGATCTGGGAAAAAAAATCGGATTTCCAACGGCAAACTTGAGCGCCCACAACGAACAATTCCCCCCAAATGGTGTCTACTTCGCCGAAGCAAATCTGGACGGAGCTGTTCATCCCGGTGTGGTGAACCTCGGCTATCGACCAACTGTAAGCAGCGGCAAAACCGAACGAGTCTTGGAAATTCATCTATTCGATTTCAAGCGCGATATTTACGGCAAGGATCTCGAAGTGCGATTTATCCGTTATCTCAGGCCCGAAAAAAAATTCGAAAACATCGACGCTCTTGTGCGGCAGATCGAAGCGGACGTTAAGCGGGCGCGCGCGTTGTCCGCGGCGTGACCGAGATGCCCGGTTCAAAACCGGAGCTGCGTAAAATCGCGCACCTCTGGCGTCTTGCGGATCGCGAAAATGACAGCGAACGCCCCAACCAGCAGACCGCAACCGAACGCCAACACGAGCAACAGCCAAATCGGAAAGCTCGATAACTCGATCACGCCTTGGCGGACAAAGCGGCCGCCACCCGAAAGCAAGTACGCAATTGCGCTCCCGAGGACCGTCACACCGAGCAGAATCATTGGACGCAGCCATCGCGGTTCGCGCCGCGGTTCGGGCAACCTGGCCATAACGCGCGCCGTGAAGCCGCCGTCGTCAATATACGGCACCGCATCGCGCAATTGTCGATCCAGCGTGTCATCGTCGATCATCGCGTCCATTATATCAATTCGGGCCCCAAGCGGAAAGCGTGCGTTTCAGTTTTTCGCGGCCGCGCAACACGTTAGTCTTCAAGGTTCCGAGCGGAATGTCGAGGACACGCGCGGCTTCATCATGCGATAATCCGTTTTGGCAGCAAAGCACAACAGCTGTGCGCTCGTGCAACGGAAGTAAACTCAGCGCGTGCATAAGATCGTGTCTCAAACCGGGATCGACAGTCTGCGGATCGTGTTCTGCGCGTAATTGTTCCTCATCCACGCCGACAAGCTCCTTGCGGCGGCGCGCATCCTCGCGAAAACAATTGTAAGCAATGCGGTAAACCCATGTGGAAAAGCGCGCTTCACCGCGAAAGCTACGGATGTTCTTGTAAGCGCGCAGAAAGGTTTCCTGTGCGAGATCGTCCGCCAATGCGATGTCTGTGCGGGTGAGCTGCCGCAGCAGACCACGCACACTAGATTGATGTCGGCGCACAAGCTCGCCGAACGCGTGCTGATCGTCATCAACAAGAACTCGCGCGATGAGGTCCGCATCAGTAAGCTCCACGTCACAACCTTATGGTACGGGTGGCGGAGGCGGAACGTCCTTCTCGCCTTCCAATTTCCACACGATCAGATACCCGAGGCCGATGAGAAATGGAATCAGCCCTAAGGACCACGCGCCGCCTTCCCAATCGTTCACGGCGCCAAAGAAGATCATCGCACCGAGCCCGATCATGGCCCAAATAACACCACGGCGCACATCCGATCGCCGGCGCACGCCTCGCCTTGTCGGGGCGAGCAGTTCTGCGGGAACTGGCTGACCCTTCTCCACCATCATTCGAATGGTGCGCTGCCGCATGCGGCTTGTTAGCAAAGCAAACATCCCTATCATAATCACGATCAGCACGGGGGCCCCGAATATCGACAGAAATACGATCGCCACGATTGGAATCGCCACGAATTCGCGCATTTTTCGAAGATCGGCATCTTCATCATGAGCGTTTTGATCAATGACGATGCCGTGCTTACCGCGTAATTCTTTCTCCACTTTCTGTTGGATTTTGTCGGCGAGATCGAAAGGAGAGACGCTGGCGATCGGCGCAGCTGTTGCTACCGGTGAAGGCGTAGGCGATGTGGGCGGGGACTGAGCGAATAAGCCCGCAGCGAACGCAATCGAGCAAACACACACAAGGATTAATTTTTTCATAGTTGGGCTTTGAACATCTGACGCGCTGAAAGCCCTCTTTAGATTCAACTATTTCAAGAATATTCCAGCTGCCGCGCAATGAAAAAGGTTGCGCGGCGCGCTGCGCCGGAGATTATTTCTTCCTCTCAAAACTGCGGGTGTAGCTCAGTGGTAGAGCACCTCCTTGCCAAGGAGGACGTCGCGAGTTCGAGCCTCGTCACCCGCTCCAGTCTTCGCTTGACGCTGCGCAACCAGCCTCGAACAATACGAAATGTGATTGCCGTCCATTTCGAGAATCTGCTTTTCCTTTTGCTTATCGCGGTCGCGCTTCTGTTCCAGCTGTTGACGAGAGCGGCCACCAAGGGAAAAGGGAACCAGGCAGAACGGACGTTGCCGCCATCTACGCCTGAAGTACCTCCGCCAATTCGGCGCGTATCGAAGGAGTCGGACGCAGAACGCACTCGCAAATTCTTGGAAGCACTTGGTCAACCCCCTACTTCAAGACCCCCTCCCCCTGTCCCGCCTCGCACGGAGATTCCACCTCGACCACTGGCACCAGTGCACCCACCAACTCCACATCTCCCACCGGAATGGAAATTAATTCGACGCGATGTGATTCAAAGAGAAAGTCCTGCGCCGGGAAATGCAAAACCCGCAGAGAAAATATTTCCACCAATAATAACAGGCGCGCCGACATTCGAAGTTCACGAAGGACCGTTTCCGCTTGAGCAGCCGATTGTCAAAGCGCCTGCCCCAGCTTACGCGCCACCCATACCACCCGTTGCCAAAGAAGAGACAGACATAGCTATATTGCTGACATCGAAATCTGGTTTACGCGACGCAATTATTTTCCGCGAAATTCTCGGCCCGCCGCGCGGGCTACGACCCCTCGAGATCGTAATATAGGTTGGCAGTCCGCCATGGGACCGGACTTACCGAGCCGCAACTCGGCGTGAAAGCCACGGCACTACGCGTTCATGAATCAGGAAAACACGAACGCAGGAAAGAATCAGAAGAATCTGGAATCCAGGAAACCAGGGAGGATTGGCGGAATTGCTTTCGTTCTTGGACTCATGGTTTCGAGATTCATTTCCTCTGTTCGCCGCCTGCGCCCGGCTGGTGATTATGCTGCGTGGAATTCAGTGTCGCGCTCAAGCGCTAGTTCGGCTTTGAGATTCTCTAAGTCGCGGCCGATGCCGGCTACGGCGGTGAGCTTTTCCCCGTCGCGGAAAGTCACGGAGGCATTTTTCGCTTTCAAATCGCCAGCCACACTCGCGCGATCGGCGCCACTGCCGTGACCGACGTAGCGGATATGCAGATCGAAGTGGTTGCTCCAGAAAAATGGCGGTACTACAAACGGCTCGCGCGCGCCGAGAATGTTGCGCGCTGCGGTTTGACCCTGCCGCTGCGCCACGACCCAATGCTCGACCCGAATACGCCCTGCGCGCGGATCGGGCCAGCACGCAATGTCGCCGACGGCAAAAATTCCCGGCACGTTCGTTTCCAAAAATTCGTTGACCAACACGCCATCGTCAGTCGCGATGCCTGCTTTCTCGGCCAGTGCAGTATTTGGACGAACACCAATTCCTACGACCACTAAATCGCAATCCAATTTTGTTCCGTTATCGAGCTCCACATTCTTGTCGCGAATCGCTGTCGGCGTTCGCCCGAGATGAAATTTGACGCCGTTTGCTTCGTGCGTTTCGCGAATCAGATTTCCGAGATCGCTTCCCAGGATTTTCTCGAGCGGCAGCGATTCTTTTCCAACAACTGCGACTCCGAGTTTGCGCTTCCGTAACGACCACGCCACTTCCATCCCGATGAAGCTTGCACCGATCACCACCGCGCGCTTAGCGTTTTTCGCTTTTTCGGTGATGCGCCGGCTATCAGCCAGAGTTCGCAAATAACAGACGTGCGGGAAGTCATCACCCGGAATCGGCAAGTGCACTGGCGAGGCGCCGGTCGCCAACAACAGCGCGCCGTAGCGCAACGAACGCCCATCCGAAAGCGTCACTTGTTTTGTCTTCGAATCAATCCTCGTGACGGTGGTGCTTGTGAATGTCTCGATCTTTTGCTGGCGATAGAATTCTGGCGACCGCAGCGGAATCCATTCTTCCGGCGCGGTGCCCGCGAGATAATCTTTCGAAAGATTCGGCCGATCGTACGGCAAAAACTCATCCGCGCCGATCATCGTGACCGGCCCGTCGTAACTGTCGCGCCGCAGCACTTCAGCCGCGGCGCCGCCGGCTGCGCCTGCGCCAATAATTACGACGCTGGTCGGCGACGATTTGGGTTTGCGCGTGGGCTTCTTATCGATCTTACCCGTGACAAAGAAGCGACCGCCGCGTTCTTCGATCTGGTAGCATGCAACATCGTTTAATGCCGGGGCCGCAATCGCTTCGCCCGTGCGCAAATCGAAGCGCGCGTGGTGCCAAGGGCAACGCACGGTGCAGTCGACCATCAAACCTTTCGCCAGCGGCCCACCGTAGTGCGTGCAAGTCGCACCGATCGCAAAAAGCTCGTCGCCGCGCCTCGCGACAAGAACTGGTTCGTCGAACGCATGGCCCAAAAGCATTTCTTTATCGTGCACTTCGCTGGTCTCACAGCCTTTTTCGAAATCAGGTCCCTCCAGTTTGTTCGATGTTTCGGCCATAAAAATTTCTGTTCGTCTTGTAATATAAGAATCGTGCCGGAGCGATCCGATAGTGTGTCGTCTTCAGCAACCAAGACGGACATCCGCTTTGCGCTTTACAGACGTGGGCAGAAAACATAGCACCAAAAATGGTCGCTTAAGCTGGAACTAAACAACATGACGGTCGCTGCATATGAGATTTTCAAACGACTGAAATTCGCTCCGGCCGCGAAAACTGAATAGAGAATATGTTCGCGCTGCTTTCGAAATGGCCGCTCGTGCGACAAATCCGCGAACGCAAGGATGGCACCGGACTCGAGTCGATGTCGGACAAAACGCGTGCGATGCACGCGAGGATCGATGATGCGAAAGTCGCGCGCTCGATTTGTCCGTACTGCGGCGTCGGTTGCGGCCAGTTGATTTATCACAAGGATGGGAAGCTCATTTCGATCGAAGGCGACTCCGACTCGCCGATCAGCCAGGGGAATCTTTGTCCGAAAGGTGCGGCGTCGTATCAATTGCTGACGCATTCGCAGCGCCAAACGAAAATAAAATATCGCGCGCCGCGCGCGAAACAGTGGACGAAAATTTCGCTGGATCGCGCGATGGACATGGTGGCAGACCGCGTCTGGGAGTCGCGTAAGCGCACCTTCGTCACGCAGGAGAACGGAGCAACAATCAATCACACGACTGCGATCTGCCACCTCGGCGGCGCCACGCTCGATAACGAAGAAAATTACCTCATCAAAAAACTTTTCACCGGAGGCCTGGGCATGGTCTGTGTGTCCAACCAGGCCCGGATATGACATAGCAGCACGGTGCC
>JBKPQL010000127.1:0-5806 GCA_046734045.1 Verrucomicrobiota bacterium | reverse complement strand
CGCACGGTGACAACGAACCTGTTCGAGGGCGCATTGCTCGTCACGGCAGTGCTGCTGTTGCTCCTGGGAAACTGGCGCGCTGCGCTGATTGTCGCGACGGCGATCCCGCTCGCGCTTCTCTTTGCTATCACGGGAATGACGAGGTTCGGCATCTCCGGGAATCTGATGAGCCTAGGTGCAATTGATTTCGGGCTGATCATCGACGGTGCGGTCGTAATTGTTGAAAATGTGGTCCGGCAGCTTGGCGCGAAGCAGCATCAACTCGGCCGGAGGCTTACGATTGAAGAGCGACTGCACACCGTAGTTGACGCGAGCAAACAAGTCGGCACACCGGTGTTCTTTGGTGTCCTGATTATCGCGATTGTATATCTGCCGATCCTCGCATTGTCCGGAGTCGAAGGGAAAATGTTTCATCCAATGGCGTTGACGGTCATGCTGGCGCTCGGTGGATCACTGGTTCTCGCATTAACGCTAATGCCCGCGCTGTGTTCTTTTCTGCTGCGGGGAAGAATCGCGGAACGCGACAACCTGGTGGTGCGGCTCTGCAAGCGAGTTTACGCGCCGTTGCTGTATCTCTCGCTACGATTGAGATGGCTGGTCGTGCTCGGAGCCGTCGCGCTGTTTGCGTTGGCAATTGTAATCTTCAACCGTCTAGGCGCGGACTTTATCCCCAAGCTCGACGAAGGCGCATTCACCATGATGGTGTTTCGCGCTGCCAGCATTAGCCTTGACGCAACAGTCGAAGCTCAACGCAAGACCGATCGTGAAATAGCGGCGCGCGTGCCAGAAGTCGCGCACGTGTTTTCGCGGATTGGCAGCGCCGAGATTGCGACGGACCCGATGCCGCCAAGCGATACCGATTTTTACATTTATTACAAGCCTCGCGATCAGTGGCGAAAGATCGACAACAAACCGATCAGTAAGGAGGACTTGGCAAAAATCATTACGACAGAAATCGAAGCAATTAATCCCGGTGCACGCGTGATGGTGGCTCAACCGGTCGAGATGCGCTTCAACGAAATGCTCGAAGGAATCCGCGCCGACATCGCGGTAAAGATTTTCGGAAACGATTACGATGTGCTGGAGCGCCTCGGCGCGGAGGTCAAGGAAGTGCTGGAACACATTCCCGGCACGCGAGAGGGCGAGGGCGAGGTGGAATTTGAAACAACCGGTCGCGTGCCAATGCTCGAAATCAAGGTGAAGCGCGACGTTCTCGCCCAATACAATCTTCACAGCGGCGACGTCAATCAAACGATCGCGGCGGCATTGGGCGGACAGACGGTCGGCACGTTGGTCGAAGGCAATCGCCGGTTCGACATTGTTGTGAGGCTTAACGAAGCGGATCGGGAGAATCTCGAGACAATCCGCGCATTGCCTGTTCGCGTCGGTGAAGCCGGCATGCTGCCGCTTGGCACAGTCGCGGATATCGAACGGGTCAAGACAGTCTCGCCAATTTTGCGGGATTCGGCACAACGACGGGCGGCGTTGATGGTAAATCTACGAGACCGTGACGTGGAAAGCTGGGTGCGCGAGGCTGACGCCAAAGTGCACGAGCAGGTGCACCTTCCGGAAGGTTACAGTATTGAGTTCGGCGGCCAATTCGAGAATCTGCGGGAAGCCAGAGCGCGCCTCGCCATCGTCGTGCCAACCGCGTTGGCGTTCATATTCGTGCTGATCTTCATGGCGTTCGGCAGCGTCCGACAGGCGCTGCTCGTTTATTCCGGCGTCCCGCTCGCGGTCACAGGCGGTGTGGTCGCGCTATGGTTGCGCGGAATGCCATTCAGCATCTCCGCTGCTGTCGGTTTCATCGCTTTGAGCGGCGTCGCCGTTCTTAACGGTGTTGTGATGATTAGCTATTTCAATCAACTGCGTGAACTAGGAAGCGATGTCCGATCGGCCGTGATCGAAGGATCTTTAACACGCCTGCGTCCAGTTCTGACGACTGCGGCTGTAGCAGCATTCGGTTTCATCCCGATGGCGCTCTCGACCAGTGCGGGCGCAGAAGTGCAACGCCCATTGGCCACGGTCGTGATTGGTGGAATTATCAGTTCGACATTTCTGACATTGCTTCTCCTGCCTGTGTTGTACGATTGGGTAGAACGGCGAATTCGGTCGAACGAGACACCTGAACGGCGGCAGCGCGGCGTCGCCGTCGCTCGCCCGATGCACTTGCCCGAGCCACCCTCTACACAGGAACTCTCTCGAGCGTAATTGCGCGCTCTCGTATTTCCATAGGTTACGCTGCTTGACATTGCAATGACAGGCAAAGTGCGCAATAAAATTGCCGGTTGTCTATATGCCTAGACAGGTATATAGATCCTGCATGACACTTCAAGGTTTACAGAACGCGCTGGAAGCAAATCCCAGGCGGTTTCCGCGATTTGTTTTGCCGGATGGAGATTATATCCCGGCACACGCTCACGTCACTGAAGTTGGACATGTGGTCAGGAACTTCATCGATTGTGGCGGACTAACCGGAAAAGAGGAAAAGGTCGTGCTGCAAACGCACGTCGGCAATGACACCGATCATCGGCTTCGATCGGACCGCTTTGCGAAAATCCTGCGGCTCGGAAACCAGGTGATTCCGAGTGCAGGCCTGGATGTAGATGTCGAATACGATTGCTGCGTCGTAGCGCAATATCCGATTACTGAAGTCACACCGGATGGCGAACACCTAAATCTGATCCTGCAACGCGGCCGGACGCAGTGTCGGGCGCGTGAGCGTCGTGAGGGCGAAACAGCAGTCGGCTGTTGTACCAGCACCGCGGCTTGTTGTTAAGGTATATGGACCTGATCGAGATCTATCAGTGTTTTTGCGATCGCACGCGATTGCGCATTCTCCATCTTCTTACAAGATCGCCTCTTTGTGTCTGCCATTTTCAGGACATTCTCGGTGAGCCACAGGTCAAGATTTCAAAGCATCTCGCTTACCTGCGCAGCAGAGGCATGGTCAACACGAAGAGGGAACAGAATTGGGTTATCTATTCGCTGCCCGAACGACGTCCGGACGAATTGGAGCGAAACCTAAAATGTTTGCAGGACTGCGTCCAAACAGACGCGGTGTTCAAACGCGATATGGCAAAACTTTCCAAACTTGCAAAGAGCTGCTGTGAGCCGCGCAGCCTATTCAGGAGCGGTCTAACCGGAAGGAGGACAAATGCGAAAACAAAAAGTTCTGTTCATTTGCGTTCATAACAGTGCCCGCAGCCAAATGGCGGCGGCGCTATTGAATGAGACGTGTGGCGAATTCTTTGAAGCCCAGAGCGCGGGATTAGAACCAGGCACAATCAATCCACTGGTCGTGGAGGCGCTTCACGAGCTCGGGATCGATATCTCGAACAATACAACACAGCGCGTTTTCGATGTCTGGAAGTCAGGGCAGATATTCCAATTCGTAGTGACGGTGTGTAGCGAAGCTGAGGCTGAAGGTTGTCCAATTTTTGCAGGCGTCACTACCCGGTTGCACTGGTCGTTTGACGATCCTTCTAAATTCGCCGGCACGCACGAGGAGCGCCTGGAGAGAACGCGTCGCATCCGCGATCAGATCCGTGCCAAGATCGACTCGTTCTGCGAAGAACATTGCGTCGCGGACAAAGTGTGAAGAACGTTGCGGCGGAATTCATCGGGACGTTCGCTCTCGTCTTCGCCGGGACGGGCGCGATCGTGATTGACGAAGCAACCGGCGGCGCAGTCACGCATGTGGGCATCGCGCTGACCTTCGGTCTGATTGTGCTCGCAATGATTTACACAGTCGGTGATATCTCCGGCGCGCACCTAAATCCGGCAGTGAGTCTGGGATTTTTCGCCGCCCGGCGCTTTTCACTTCGTGAAGCCATCACCTATATCGCCAGTCAGTGCGGCGGAGCGTTGGCAGCTAGTGGCCTGTTGCATCTTCTTTTTCCCCAAAATAAGACGTTGGGCACGACAGTTCCTGCCGGATCGGCAATCCAGTCATTTGTCCTTGAGCTGATTCTGACTGCGATTTTGATGTTTGTGATCCTTGGCGTCTCGACTGGAGCGGCTGAGAAAGGCATCACCGCGGGGATTGTGGTTGGTGCTGTAATTGGCCTCGAAGCAATGTTTGCGGGGCCGATTTGTGGAGCATCGATGAACCCGGCGCGATCGCTCGGACCGGCCGTGATGTCGCGACACTTCGAATACCTGTGGATTTACCTGCTTGCTCCTGTGATCGGTGCTTATATCGCTGTGCTGGGCTGCCGTTGTGTGCGAGAAGCCGGATGCTGCTCAGGCGAAACTCTGCGCCATGCCGAAGATCGGTACTCATTCACGTCGCGCCGATGATGCATATAGGTCGGCAATTCCAACACTAAACGTAAATCAGCTTAATCAGTCCTGACCTCCACGCGCCACTTCACGCTGCCACGGCAATTTTCCTTCGATTTCCAGTTGCAACGACAAACTCAAAAACGTGCGGATAAGAACGATCATTCCCAAGACCACCACGTTTTGGAGGGTGGGTGCGACAACAACGGTCCGGATAATGTCGCCAGCAATGAGGAACTCGAGACCGAGCAGAATCGCGCGCCCCACATCCTGCCGGTAAAGCGAATAATAATTGCCAGTGTCGTGTGCACGACGAGTTGCGAGTCGTAAGGTGGCAACCACCATGCCACCTGCAACAATGAATACCCCTACGCCATCCACGCTAGTGCCGACCACTTCCATGATGTGCCGAAAATATTCCATGGCAGCGTTCATAGCCGAAAAGCGCGCCGACTTTCAACGTTGTTTGTGAGCAACGCGTTGAAGACAACGCGTTCCACCTTCGCACGCCTATCCTTCAAGAAATATTTTTCGAAGCACAGCCGTGAGTCTCAGTGCTGCGACCGCGATGTGTGCAACTGACAATCGGGCCATGTCGGCGAGTCGGGTGCGTTCAGCGGACTCATCGGTGCGGGAAAGGGCGCCGCCGGGTCGGGCACGCCGATGCGCTTGTTTACCCAGTGCACCTGATATGCCCATGCTGGGAGCGGCGCGGCCTTCGGCGTACACGACCAGTTATTGAAGTGGAGGTTCACAAGATAGAAGTTCCGCTTCAGCTTCCGGAGCCCTTCGACAATCTTCGGATCGTCGAAGCCGTGCATCTCCATCGTGATCTGAGGAATCGAGGCCAGCAGCTCGTCGGGGGCCCCGATGAGCGCATCCCACTCCCCACCCTCAATGTCCATCTTGATGATCAGGCGCCGGCCAGTGTCGCCGTTCTTCCTGATCTGGTTTTCCAGCGTGTCGAAAAGATGCGAGGCCTTGTAGCCGCTGCGATTGCCGACACATTCGTTGTGAAACACAAACGTGCCGCCGTTACAAGTTGGCCGGGCTGGATCAAAACAGTCGTACTGATGCACCGGGACGTGATACCGGCGCGACAGCTCGCATCCCCAGTCGTCGTTGCTGCCAACGCCGTACGAGTACCCTGCATCGAGCGGCTCGATCAGATTCTCGCACATCAGGTATCCGCCATCGTTGGCGCTGCCGAAGCGCTTCAACGTACAATTTTTCAAGACGACCGGCTGGAGTTCCGCAAGAATCGCCTCACGCAGCCTGCGCGCCGCGGCCCGGCGCACGACATCGCCAATCGCAATGGCGGCCGCTGCGGCGAAAGCGATGATGACAAGCGCGATGCGGATAGCATGTCGTCTCATGAAGGCGTCTTGCATCGATCGCGGCCTATTAAAACCATTCTTAAGCTATTGATCCTTCCGAGTATCTGTCCCCGGCTAAGAAGGTGTACCTTCCAGAACGACACAGGCGACCGCATGATGCTCGGTATGGCTAAGCGTGACGAGTG
>JBKPQL010000126.1:0-5789 GCA_046734045.1 Verrucomicrobiota bacterium | reverse complement strand
GTATTCAGTCCGGCCGGGTGATTTGCGACTGCTGCTCGGGTCGCCGCCTTCGCGGTGCTTCACGACTTCGGTGGTTCGCTTGAGTGCGCCGCACTTGCTGACACCGGCGACATAGCGCCCGTCCCATTTCACCCGGAACTTAAAGTTCTTATATGGGTCGAAGCGTTGAGGGTTAACACTGAATTGAGCCATAGGATAGTTCTCCGTTTAGGTTTCGATTTGCCCGGCCAGTTGCTGAATCTTGATAACGACGAATTCGGCCGGCTTGAGCGGGGCGAAGCCGACTAGGATGTTGACGACGCCGCGATTGATATCGTCCTGCGTCGTGGTTTCGCTGTCGCACTTAACGAAATAAGCTTCCCGCGGGCTTTTGCCTTGAAATGCGCTCTGGCGGAAAAGACTCTGCATGAACGCGCCAATATTGAGACGAATCTGCGCCCAGAGCGGTTCGTCATTAGGCTCAAAAACCACCCACTGTGTGCCGCGATAGAGGCTTTCCTCAAGGAAAAGCGCCATCCGCCGTACCGAGACATATTTCCATTCACTCGCTTCTGCGTCTGCCCCAACGAGAGTGCGCGCACCCCAGGAAATCGCGCCGTAAATCGGAAAGATGCGAAGACAATTCAATCCAAGCGGGTTGAGTGCCCCATTCTCAGGGTCAGATAGTTTGTAAACCATTCCCTGCACTCCGGCGAGCGTTGCCTCGACTCCGGCAGGCGCTTTCCACACTCCGCGGGCCGCATCGGTTCGCGCATACAAGCCAGCTATCGCCCCGCATGGCGCGAAGATTCGTAGTTGAAAGTTGTTGGTTGGATCCGGCAGTTTGAGCCGCGGAAAGTAGGCGGCGCCGTTTGTATCGTGGACTGTTAGGCCAGCCGTTTTCCAATCGACCGCGGTGGGAACATCCCGCACGTCGGGTGGCGCATCGATGAGGAGAAAAGCGCGTCGATCTTTACAGTAAGTCATCGCCGCGCTGAATACCGCGTTTTGATCACCTTGCACGAGGTCCGGTTGATTCGGATTCCCACTCTTGGCGCGGGTCACATCGGGCAGGCAGAGGATGTTGAACAGATCCACCTTTTCCAGCGCATAAATGCCAGTGAACTTCGAAGGTACGCCAATCAACTGCAAGGTTTGCGGCAGTGCGGTGCCATCCGAGCCGCGAGTAGTCGCGGCTTGGGCAAAGGCGTCGGCTCCACGCTGACTGGCAGCCCAATAATGCGACACGTTCGCGCCGGCGTTTCCGGCGCTAAGATTGAGAAAGGCGTCTGCGTCGTGCGTCGCACCGGCGGCGAAATTGACCTGCGCGTCATAAGCGTTTGGCACCAACGCCGTCACGTGCACGCCTGCGCCGCTCGTCGTGGGGGTGCATTGCACACGCGCACCGGGGATGGTGGCAGCGAGCTCGGCGGTTGCCTGCCGCTCCAACATCCGGCAGACCGAAGCGATCGACCCCGGCAGGGCCTCGTCCTTCGCGATGAAGGGGAACTCGACCGAGATCATCGGGTTATCGAGCACGAGCTGGATCGTGTAGGTCTGATCGTTTTTGATGTTGGCCAGCGTGATGTCGCCGCCGTCCAAACCGGTCGCGGCGGGCCGGCCGGATGCGGGAGTCGCTTTGACCGAGATCAATTTCGAGCCGCCGTCTTCGTCGTTCACGACTGACTCGACGAAATTGTTTTTCGTATCGTCGATTGTGACGTCGTCGAATGTCTCCACCGTCCCGGTTGCCAGATCAGTGATCGTTAGGTTAAAACTGTCACCGTCAGAAACACCGTCGTAATCTACGTCAATAATGACGTTGTCAGACCAGGTGCCGGTGCTCAGCATCGTCACTTCCAGCGAAGTCGCGCCGCCGCTGACTGCGCTCAGAAGCGTAACCGCTGCTGCCGTGGCGCCATCCCTCGGCACGCGCACTACGTAGGCAGTCGCGCCGCCATTTTGATAAAACTGCTGCACGGCAAAGCTGAGTTCGCTGTCCGGCGCGAGTCCGCCGAACCCGCGCTCGAAATCGGCGAAGCTAAAGATTTGCGTGGCGCGATTATCGAGCCCGCGCTGGGTGTAGCCGACAAAGGCTGTGATGGAGGTCGCGACACCGATGATGGTGCGCACACCGCTGGGGATTTCTTCAATATAGACACCGGGATAGGTCAACGTGGCGGGCATGATTGTGCTTTCTTGTTAGAGATTACGGACTTTCGTCAGGAGTAGAGTTTCGTGGTGGCCGTTGCTGAAGCGTCGCGAGATAATGCGGGGAGGCGCGGTAAAATACGTTGCCATCCGCATATCGCTGTTGTTCGAGGAAACCTTGTTCGACGAGTTGAGCGACGGTCCCTGCAATTTTCGGCGCCCATTTTTGGACGCAGGCGTCGAGCACCCACCAATGAAGGATGCCATCGATGGTGTCTTGCGCATTCGGATGCCTGGCCAGATAATCGAGAATTTCTGGCGCTGGAGATGGAAGCAAAGGCTCGGCAGGCACATTGGAGACGTCAATCCGCCCCTTAAAGCAATCGGCGTACCCGTAGTTTCCGCCAGCAGTGCAGGCCAATACCAATTATGTGCCTCCGGCGGTCTCGCGAGTTTCAATTCCTCCTCTCAAAATGCGCTCGCCCAAGAAGATCTCTATCAGTACCCCAACACGCATTTGGCGTTGCATTCGAGAGCGCCAGTGAGGACAATTTTGCCCTACCATCCTGGCGAATATTCGCTGCCGATTTCCTGGTAACCGTGTGTGCACAGGGAGGACAATTTTGTCCGCTCTCCGACAGTCCTTTGCCACGCCGTATAGTTGTCCTAGCTGAAGAAGGTAGTCGGCGCCGTTACCTCGCGTGCGCGAGGCTCAACCGCGTCTCGCGCTGGCGAGCAGGCCGTGCTTGCGCAAGAGTTCCCAAAATGCTCGACGATTTTTTTTCACGGCGAACGCAGCGCGGGTGATGTTTCCATCGTGCGCATCCAGAACCGCCGCGAGAAAGTCATGCTCAAATCGCTGAACCGCACGCGATTTCATCGCTTGGAACGAGTGCTCTTTGGCGGTGAGGCTGTCCGGAAGGTCAAGGTCCGAAGGCTCGATCGAATCCCTATCGGAAAGGACGATGGCGCGCGTCAGCACGTTTTGGAGTTCACGCACGTTACCCGGCCATGAATGACTGAGCAGGCAGTTAAGCGCGGCGAGCGAGAGTTTTTTCGGTTGCCTGTCCGTGATTGCAGCCTGTTTCTCGAGAAAGTCGTGGGTCAGCAAGAGGATATCGCCGCGACGTTCGCGCAACGCCGGAAGCGTAAGTGACAATACGTTCAACCGATAGAATAGATCCTCGCGGAATTTTCCTTCGCGCACTACGTGACTGAAATCGGAGTTCGCTGCCGCGACCACGCGGATGTTTGCATGAAGAATCTGCTGCGAACCGACCGAACGGTATTCTCCGTCCTGCAGGAAACGGAGCAGCTTCACCTGCGCTTGTGGTGTGAGGCAGTCGATCTCATCCAAAAACAGCGTGCCGCCTTCGGCCTCGCGGATGAGCCCCGCTTGATCGGACGCGGCGCCCGTGAACGCGCCGCGTTTATGGCCGAATATCTCGCTTTCCACGAGGTTTTCGGGAAGCGCACCGCAATTAACCGGAACGAACGGCCGATCCGCGCGCGGACTCAGGTAGTGAATGGCGCGGGCAAAGATTTCCTTACCGGTACCGGACTCGCCAGAGATCAGTACCGTCGCATCGCATCGCGCGAATCGCGGTACGCACCGGACTCTCTCGAGAAACGCGGGGCTCTCGCCAATGATCTGTTTGAGCCCGATATCCTCCTTGAGTTTTTGCACGAGCGCATCGCCGTGGCGCGTGACTCGCGCCTGGTGCGTCAGCCGCGGTAACACTTCAGAACGCCGCAACGGAGGCAGCAGGAAATCCGAGGCGCCCATTTCGAGCACTGGGAAAACATCGAATGCATCCGGATGCGTCGTAGTCACGAGAACCGGGCAATGCGGGAAAGCCCGCCGAAGCGACGCAAAAAAAAGTTCCAGTTTTGTTGCTTCAAAAGAATCGAGAGCGGCCACGACTACGTTGGTGTTGCCAAGGCGGTCCCCATGCGGCTTGAGACCGGACTCGGCGCAATAGTCGAATCGCGAGAACGTGAACCCTTTCGCCTTCGCGAGCAATGCCTCGAGCGAGTCCGCCAGAGCAGACGTCTCGGGTCCGCAGACGATCGCCACTCGAATCACCGGACTGCCGTCCGTCAGATTCGGGAGCTGCGCGGAAGTCATAAACGCCTAAATCGGGAGAATTGTTGGCTGCAATCCAGTTCCGTGCGGGACCGAGAACCGCTATTGCAGCGAGAGTTCCTCCAATTCGGGACTCACTCGCTTGCCTCGGAGTTCCACTTGGACTTGGAGATCGCGTCACGCGGCGGTTCCAGCGAAAGTTCAGCGAGCTCAGGCTTCCCAGCTCGGCCGAAGATGCGTTGATCCGTCGGGGGACCTAATCAAAAAACTCTTAAGAAAATCGTGGAAATTTGTCAAGATTTATTTGTACGGTGCCGGGCTTCCGCTCGTTCGTTTCCTTTTCAAGCGACTGACAACGTCTCACATCACCACCTGAAGCTCGGCGTTTCGTCGGCAAAAGTCGAAAAGTTTAGGATCGCAAGAAGCGAAGTCTGGCGCGTCTGTGTACTAGAATTTGTGCTAGAACGAGGCGCATTCTACTCACCATTTGCGATCACGACGATTTCATACGAAAAACCTGTTTTCCCTTCGTAAAGAGCCGTCGCTTTGAAATGAAAAGCGACGCTCTGAAATCGGTGATTTCGCAATCCTAAGTCTGGCGCGTCTGCCAATTTCGCCACCCTGGCAATCCGATTTCGGATTGTAAATTTCCAATTAACGATTGCAAATGACGCTGGCACCCCAAAAGCAGTCATTAGCGGATTGCCAGCCTGTGCTCCTCCAGAATTCCCAATCAATCCATATGCCGCGACCGTCCCGCCTACGATGAAGCGCCAGATGGCGCCGACCTGGTTGAAGTGGGAGACATGACCGGGGTAGCAGGCTTCGCCGCAGGGGCGGCAGTCTTCTTTTTCGCAGCAGCTTCAGCTGCAGCCGTCAGTTTCGCATCGACTTCAGCCGCATCGGTTGGCGAGATCCGACGATAATAGTCGTTAGACTTCGCCAGATCATCCTTGCGCATCAACAACGCATCGAAGCGTTCGCGACGGCTAAGCTCGAATTCCTTGTCCATCTTGATCGCCTCAAATGGGCAAACTTCGACGCAAATCTGGCAGCTCATACAAACGGAGATGTCAATGTCGAAGACTTTTGGGTAAAACTGTGGTTTGCCCATGTAATCGGGCTTCTTGTCTTCGCTCTTTACGATGTAAATGCATTGCGGTGGGCATTCCTTCTCACAAATCTTGCACGCGACACAACGCAAGCCTGGGTTTGGATCGTCACCGTCATAAACGAGAAACGGAAAATTCCGGTAATTCTCCGGAAGCGGATTCCGCTCCTCCGGGTACTGCACCGTAATCAGCCGCTCCTTGTCAAAATAGCTCCCGACAAAGTTGCGCGCGGTAACCGCCATACCTTTGAGTATGCCTGTGCCAATCATCTGTTCGTTGAAGCGTTCAAGCGATTTGTCATTATCGATCCACTTCTCCCATCACAATATCGACACTGCCGAGAATTACCATCACATCGGCCACGGTATGGCCGAGGCAGAGGTCTTCGAGCACGGTCAGATTGATGAAACTCGGCGGACGCACGCGATAGCGGTACGGGTTCGGTCCACCGTCACTGATCA
>JBKPQL010000125.1:0-22193 GCA_046734045.1 Verrucomicrobiota bacterium | reverse complement strand
CCGACGGTCAATTCTCTTGCTGTGGGCCGACACCATCAGAGACAGGGGACTAGCGGTGATGGAGTGTGTCTCATTGCCGAGATCAACAATTACCCCTCGCTCCTCGATCATGGGAGCGCCTGGCCCAGGCACGAATTGAGTTGAGAACGTGCAGTCTGGGTTCACCTGGTAGGTGCCGCTTCCTGGGCGATTAGGCACGATGCCGGTGACCGAACCGTGGACGTTGTCGATCTGGGTGAAATTGCCCATACCGTCATACGTGCGCCTCGCCACTCCAATCAAGGTCTGGATCCCTCCGCCAAGGGGTGGCGGAACAGGTCCTGTCCCCTCGAGGTGACTCCCCCAGGGGCCCTGAATGGTGGCATTGGTGCACTCAAATCCCCCGACGCTGGGTGCGGGGTCGCTGCCCTGAGTCCCGACGACAAGCAGGAGCAGGCCCGCCGAAACCAACAGAGCCACCGAGGCTCCTCTGATACTGGTCTTCATTAATTTTGTTTTCATAGGTGTCATTTCTTTCTTTTTAGGTTTGTGATTTTCCGTCTCTTGTTTTGGCCTTCTCCGGCTCCTCGTCAGTGGGAAGCCATTTCTGGCCGTTCACTGAGGTAGTGCGTAAAATCGGGCGCGAGGTTACGCGGAAAAGTGGGAACGATCGCGGATTACCCGCCTTCACCAAGATTGCGGCGGGCGGGCAGGGATTTCACCGATGAGAACCGGAATTCAAACCACGAATGAACACGAATTCACACTAATGACCCAACAGGAGACACGAATTTCACTAGTTCACACCAATTGATCAGCCCTATTCGTGACAATTCGTGCGATTCGTGTCTCGTGAGGATTCGTGTAATTCGTGTCTTCATAGCTGCTTTTCCTCGCAGAGCTTTTGGAAAGCCGGATCAGCGCGCAAGGGGTCCCAGAGCGGATCGAGCCTAAGAAGTGCTGGCGTAATGGGCATTGCGCCCTCACCCAAGCCACAGGGCGTTTGTAACAACTGGGTGAGAGTTGCGATCGCACGGCTGTTCTCGCCGAAGAGCGTCTGAATTAACGCAAGGTTCTCTTCATATTGAGGTCCGGTCACTCGATCCTTGGCACTGGGCAGAAGCATGGTTGCACGCTCCGCTAGCTTTAGGGCCGAGTCCCTCTCCCCCATCGCGGCATAAGCTCGAGACAGCGGCGCCGCAAACGTGAATTCTCCGCCAGACAGGACCGAGTCGGTGTTGTCTGATTGATTCTTGTAGAGCTGCTCGAGTATATTACGCGCCTTCTCAGCCGTAACTTTTGCGCCAGCCGCATCGCCAGCAAGGCGCTGCATGAAGGCAAGCACCAGCTGATCACGGACCTTGTCGTACTCAGAACCAAAATGGAATTGAGCCTGTCGGGCTTGAAGCAATCGAACGGCCTCACGGTAATTTCGTTCAAGTCTCAACTGAGTAATCTTGATTTGGAAGGTATCCTCGGAAGGACTCTGCTCGTCTATTGCTGATAGGAGCCTGGAGGCTTCTTGGAGATTACCCTGTGCCTGATAAATACTGGCCTTTGACGCCATCACTCGCGGATCGTTTGGCGTAATGTCCAGCGTTCGATCATAGAGCTTTAACGCGGCTGGGAATTGTCGAAGCATGGCGTAATTCCATGCCATTTCGATGACTATGCCGATGTCGCGCGGGTCCAACGCATATGCTCGTTCAAGATTTCGGGTGGATTCCTCCCAGCGTCCCTGACGCCTCTGGATGAAGCCCATCATGGCAAATATCGGAGGAGCGTTGGGTAGGCTCTGGCGGGCTAGCTCCAGTTCAGCCAGAGCGCTATCAAAATCGCGGTAGCCTCGATAAAGATGTATTCCTCGTGCGTGGTGCGCTTCGCCGGCATTTGGGCGGATGCGAATTGCTTGCTGGACGGCTGCTTCCGCCATGGCCAAGCGCGCCGGAGTGGGGTCGAATTCCCACCAATAAAGCGCGTCATGAGCAAAGGCTAGCTGGCAATAAGCCTCGAGAAACGATGGGTCGCGCCCTACAGCCCCGTTCAGCAGATCGATTGCCCGCGCCAAATCCGCGATCTTGCCGCTGCTGGGCGTGCGGCCAGCATTCGACGAAGCGGGGGACCCGCCAATGCTCCCAAAAATAATATCGTTGGCGCGCGAATAAAGGTCGAAAGCAACGAGATCCCCGGTCGGCCTGCGCTCAATGGCCACTTTCTCAGAAGGTGTGATTTTGGCATCAAGCCGCTGAGCGACTTTTTGCGCGACCTCGCTTTGGACGGCAAACAACTCGTTTAAATCGCGATCGTATTGCTCTGCCCAGACGTGCGTATCCGTCCGCGTGTCGATCAACTGCGCGTTGAGACGAAGATGCGTGCCGGTCCTGCGGACGCTGCCTTCCAGAACATGCGATACTCGCAGATCATTTCCGATCTGACGGAGATTTCGTTTGCCGCGATAGTCCATCACGCTGGTCCGGCTGATGACTTTGAGATCGGCGATCTTGGCCAGCTTCGTCAGAATGTCGTCCTGCACACCATCGACGAATGCTGTGTGTTCTTTCTCCTCGCTCAGATTTTCAAACGGAAGAACAGCGACTCCGGTTGTTGCCACCGGATGCCGGATAAATTCACTTTTCCAAACGATCCATCCCGCAGCTGCCGCCAGTCCGAACAGGGACGCCGCAAGTAGTGCGCTGGCTGGATTGCGTCGCACCCACTTTCTACTACGGGTGATGATTCCAGTGTGCCGCGCCAAAATCGGCTCATGCTTTAGCCAGCGTTCCAAATCCTGGGCCAGGGCGAGAGCTGAAGAGTACCGACGCTTCGGATCTTTCTCGAGGCACTTGAGACAGATTGTCGAGAGATCGCGATCTATTTTGGGATTCCAGAGGCGCGGTTGCCGCGGCTCAGCATCCAGCACCAGCTTGATCGTCTCGTACGTTGTTCCTCCGGCAAACGGCGGGTGGCCGGTCAACAGTTGGTAAAGCACTGCGCCCAATCCATACACATCGGTGGCGCTGCTAACAGCCGCGTTATTCCCTACTGCTTGTTCTGGCGCCATGTAACTGGGTGTGCCCAAAACTTCCATCGTGCGCGTGACGGTGCTCTCGGACTCGAGCAATCGAGCAAGGCCAAAATCAGTCAGATTCGGTTCGCCTTTTGCATCCAGCAGAATGTTTCCTGGTTTGATGTCTCGATGAAGGATGCCGTGTTCATGCGCGTAATAAACGGTGCGAGCCACCTTCGCGATTAATTCCGCCGCCTGCCGGATCGACATCGGCGTGCGCCTGACTACTTCATCAAGTTGTCCGCCTTCGACAAACTTCATGCTGAAATAACACGAGCCATCGCGCTCGCCCACTTCGTGGATCGGAACAATGCCAGGATGCTCCAATCTCGCGGCGGCTTCAGCCTCGAGACGAAAGCGCTTGAGGTGCGCTTTGCTCGCCCACTGACCAAGACCAATCACTTTTAATGCGACGGTGCGATTGAGACTTTTTTGGCGCGCACGAAATACCACGCCCTGACCGCCGCGACCGACTTCTTCCAGTAATTCGTAATCGCCCAACTCCCCGAGGGTCTTCGCCAAGCGCTCGCTCCTTGTGGCCGAACGTGCTCCTTTATCCAATCGGCCGGCGTCATCGACCTCGGCTACAGACGCGTCCGAGGATAAACCAAGGCCAGTCTCAAGAAGGCATCCTGGACAGCCTCCTTCGGGCGCGTCGGCTGGGATTTCCGCGCCGCACTTTGGACAAAGTCTGAGTGAGCTGGTCATTGTCGGAGAGTCGCTCGTGCGCTCCCCTTTTTACTGCGTAAAATTCTATCAGAGGTTACGCCCGGACCACAGCAATTAGATAGCGCAGTTCATCCTCGATATCGCCGGGCGTCGCAACCGTGTGGGCAATCTCCTCTCGCAATAAACTTTGGTAACGCTGGCGAAATCGATAAAAGGCTTGCTTGACCGCGTTCTCCGTCATCTCGAACTCAGCGGCGATCTCCGCTTGAGAAGGCCGGTCCGGTTCGTCCATGAGCATCTTCTTCATTTGCTCAAAGAACCGCACATTGCCCGCGCTGCGATACTCCCCGCGCAACCGCGCCAGCACTTGTTCCAGAACTGTTAACGCCCAACGACGTTCGTAAATTTGGTCAGGTGTCAACCTGTCGCGTCGCTCAACATCGATGCGCTCACGCTCACGAAGCTCTTCCAATGGAATCAGCCACTTTCCTTTGCCTCGCTTGACTGCCATCGCATGGCGGCGTTCGTCAGCCAGAAAATTTTTCACCGCTGACAGCAAATAAGAACGAAGTCGCCCCTTTTCCTTACGGACGGTGTTCAGATCTCGGCGCTCCAGTAACAGCGCGAAGAAACCCTGGGTAACGTCCTCCGCGTCCTCTGGCTGAATACCCCGTCGCCGCAGGAAGCTATAAATTGGTCGCCAATAAATGCGGCAAAGCTTTTCGAGCGCCTCTTGTGCTGATGGCGATTCGCCTTGTGCCTCCAGCACGACGCTCCAGTGCGTACTGGTAAACGCGACCCCGCCGTGTTGCGCATTTTCACCAATGCCAGTCAGTGACGTCACCTCATCATCAGCAGGCACGGTGCTATCCAAGTAAAAACTCGCGCCCAAATCAAGCCTGCACTCTTAACGGAACACAGACATTAGTAGGGCGACTGACTCATTCGCCGATTCGAGCTCGACAAACGCAGTCAACTTTTCATCCGCACGCACAACGAAACGCTTTCCGTCGTCGCGATGTGCGTCAGCAATCCAGATCGTTCGCCCGTTGGAATCCACGGCTGAGACGCAGCCCCAACTCCAACCGGCTTTGCTGAGATTGTCAGCGATGAATTCCCGGACTCGGAATAGTCAGCGTTCGTTTTCATCGACGCGCACATGTTTGACAGTGATGACTGGTGCTGGCTGCGGCGCTTGGGGCACTTCCTTGACAATAACGCGATGTGCCACCGGGCCGAAGTCTTCCGGCCAAGCGCGCTCGAGATACCACGCTTTCGCGCGCCAATCTTTATCGGTGATGATCGACTCGACCAGCGCTACCCTCCCGCGCGCGCGCGTACTGCACTAATTCCACAAATTTGGCGTAGGGCTCTTCGCCGGTCACGCCTTTTGCGAGCCACTGGTAATACGTGCTCTCACTAATCCCAGCGACCACGCACGAGTGTTTGATGCTATGGCACTTCGCCAGCGCGTCGCAGAATTGCTTTTGTAGCTGCGGCGTGCAGCGTGTTTTGCGTCCGACTCTCATGTGTGCGTATCGTCCTTTTGCTGCTGGCAGGCTTTAGGGATTGCGGCAGGGCAACACTGGCTCGCGGCGTCGAGTGCATAAGGGCCGTTGCGCTCGTGTTTGAGGTAAGCTGGCCGCGCGACATTCTGAAGAATTCGCGTCGGCTCGTCGATGTTGTCCGTGTTCGTGGTCATAAGTTAGTTTCTAAGGTTGATGATCGGATGTTTTGAGGGGTTTATACCGGGCTAAAAACCGTATCTCCTATTCCATTCAAGCAGCCGGTCGACGATCAGATGACGTAATCCCCCTATCAGAATACCCAGTTGCCATGCCCATCTAGGTCTGCGCCAAGGCTTAACTGCCGTGTAACTCGCGATAAGCTCACGGTATTCGTGCGAACCATCAGGCGAATCATCAGTCCACTCGATCGGCGTGCGTCCTTCAGGCCCTTCAATCCAGGCCTCCCAAGGGCGGAAGCCCTTCTCCTCATTAGGCCAATAAAACTTGTGCTCACGGCAGAAAAAATAGACGTCATAACCGATGGTCAAAAAGGTAACTTCCTCGTTCAAACATGTTGGACAAAGGCCGAATAAATCCCTCGATGATCCAGTGGCTACCAGCTTCACTATCCTGCTTAATTTCGCTTGCCAAGTTGCGCGTCTTTCTGCCGTCGCGCTGGCTTCGTCGTCGTCGAAGTGGCCCTCTTTTTCGGTTTCGTGACTGTTATCCATAATGATCCTCAATTGGTTGGCGGCATAGTTTTGGTTGCACCCCGCCTCGCGACTTGCCGCCTTTGTCGTGGTGACGTGTTGTTGTGATATATCTCGTAAATAAAGGGAACAGAGTGAACAAGTGAACATTCCCCGTGAGAGGAGGTGTTCCCTTGTTCGCTTTGTTCCCTTTATTTGTAAGGATAGGCTTCATGTCTCTGGGCAATACCGGTCAAAGATCGGCTTCAGTTCGGAGGCCGTGTAGCCTTTTGCTGTTCCCTCACCGAAACGAAGCTTTCTCGCCGGCTGACCACCGTATGATTTGATGAACTTGCTCAACCAATGCCCGATCTTCTTGTAATTCGGTTCATCGTCTTCCAGTAACCGGGACGGCAGTTCGTCTGCCTCCCACAAGCCGTTTATCAGATCGGCTGAAGAGATCCGGTCCTGATCGCCGATGATTCTTCGGATGGCCAGAAGTTGTCTCGTGCCGAAGCCGGATCCGTCGTCGTCACCGTTATGACACAGTACCTGTGCCGCCTCACGCGCCAGTTCCGGCACCTGGCCACCAACAGAATCAGCAATAGCCAGTAACGGTTCCCAGATGTCTTCTTGCCGATCACTGAGGCCGTCCGGCATTCGTGGCGGATCTTTTACAAAATAACCTGAAGCCCATCGCGCCAGTGCGTCATGAATGGGTTTGCCTTGATCGCGATCGGCCCGGCGAAACTTCTGGCACGGTTGACTCTTCAACCTGCGATGGATCAAGATCGGGATGGATCGGTCCACGATCGTGTCCGGTAACCGGCCGATGCCGGATAAGATCTTTGCACAGAACGGATCGAACTGAACCGGCACGAAGCCGTGGGGACCACGCTCCATTCGGATAGCGACCAGTCCCCGCTCGTAGCCGGCGTTGATCAGCGCGCGCTTGTCCTCATGAGCCTCGGCTGATTTTCGGTTGCCAAAGACTGAATCTATTTCGTCCCACAGCAAGGTCGGTTTTCTGTCCTCTATCACGCGAAACAGAACCGACTCGCTCACGTTGCATGTCCGCAACGGATCCTTTACCAATGGCTCGACAACACGGTGTAACTGCGTTTTGCCGCATCGCATGACCGGCGAATGCACGTACAGATAAGGCGTAAAGTCGGCCTTATCCACGACCCAGGTGTGCATCACCCACAACGCGATGACATCGGCATGTTCTGGCTGCGAGAGGACAACGTAGCGAAGCAGATACCGTTTTATGTCGCCAAACAACTTCTCCGGTGCCAGCGCCTCAGAGACGATCTCGTTCTTGAAAAACGCAAGGTGGATCTGTTCTGCGCTCGCGCCTGATCTTGTCCAGTCGTTGATATCCTCAAATTGTTCGGGCACGACTGCTTTCGCGACAGACATGGGCAGGCACGCAACCAGGTCAGTTAGCCATTTAGCGCCGGCGTCGTCATTCTGTGGCCAAGCCAGGACCGAGACACCGTCCGGGATCAAGCCTTTGCAGATCGCAGCATTGCCCGCGCCGCGTGTTGCGATGAAGGCGTGGTTCTCGTTCAGGTACCAGTCGGTCCGATCCGCCAGCGTCAGCATATCCCATTGGCTCTCGCCGATGTGCACCTGCTTGGCCTTGGCGAGATCGCCGATGATGAACGGCCGTACCCCAAAGCCGGTTGGATAATATCCCCAACCGTCATCAGTCTTATAATGCGTGGCGACGACTGAGCCGTTGTCCTGGACTGGAAAGGCAGTGCAGCCGTCGTAAATGCCGATCAGTTTTTGCGATCGCAAAGAACTCATGAAGGCGCGCGACAACGTTCATTGCCGATCCGGACCAGGTCATCCGGGGTCAGTCTTGAGACGCAGGTATCCCAGTCGAATCCTGATGTCGTCGCCTTGGCCTTGATCGGTGCCGGCGTCTGGCCGTTCTCGATCGGGAACAGATCCTTCATGTCGTACCCGATCGCGGCAAGAATCGCGCTCGTCTCGCAACCGGCGTGGCATTTGAGCAGTACGCGGCCGTCTGCACCTTGCGAAATGCTCAGGCTCGGCTTTCGATCGTCGTGGGCCGGACACTTCACGATCCAACCACGGCCGTTGCGCTTTGCCTCAAGCTTGTCTACTATGTTTTCGATTACTGTCATACCAGACTACTGCACCGTGCCGGTCAAGACTCGGTGCAGTGTGTCTGCTAGAGCGGCAGAACTTGCGGTGCGCGCACGCCGATTCCGCCGGTGCGCTCACCGCCAAAGGTGATGGTGGGATCGAGATAGACTTCTATCTCTTTCCCGATCCAATCACTTGGCGTTGAACCCCCGAGCAGTCCGGCTATCGCCACCGCCCTACTCTTGTTCAGAGCAAGGGGCTTGACGTTGTCTTCACGGAAGTAAACCAACAGCTTTTTCTCGGCTTTGGCGCCGTGGCCGATGGTTTCTTCCCGGACTTCGTCTATCGTAAGAACGAGTCCGTCTCCCGCTTCTTCTTTTGAGAGAACACGGGAACGACTGACTGCTCTTACAATGTCTGTATTCGAGTTCATGTTTATGAACCTTTCAGGATCCAGTTTTGATTCAGTACTGGTTTCTGATTTGTCCCGTTGTGGGACAAAGCCTTGAAATTGAAATGAGATAATTGACGAAACGCAGGGACAACGTAACTTGAGGCCGTTGGACTTCTCATGCGTCGCCCGGTTAGCCGCCGGGCGCGTGCTTTTTATAGGCGCGCTCATCGGGACGGCTCCAATTTTCTTTTGTGACTGAACGCTCTCGCCTTCCGCATGTGCGCGGAAAGTTCTGGGGCAACATCATTCGGTTGCCTTGCCAAAAATTCGCGAACGCTTGCCGCGTCAATTAACCTGCGTCCACGCGCCGAACCTTTTCGTCGAAGTGAGACGCTACGGATTTCGCCGTCGCGGATTAAGGTGTAACACGTGCTGCGTCCGATCGAATAGCAGCGGCGAACGCCGTCGAAGTCCAGCCATTCCGGCTCGAATCCGTCTGCCGGTTCCAGCGGCGCTGTGGTGAGAGAATTGCGCTGTTCTGCTCGAACGCGCTCTAAGCATTTTTTCGCGAGAGAATTTGCAGAATTTGAATCCATGACAGTGACATTTTTTCCTTTCCTCGGCTTTGTTTTCCTACTGCCGAGTGTGTCACCGCCTTGAGAATGAACACGCGGACTTCATGTATTCATTCTCATCATTGCGCCTTTTGCTTCGGGCGTTCTGCGTTTAGCGTCGCAGAGAGTTAAAACATTGTTGCACATCGCAAAAATGGCGCAAACCATTTTTTTTCTTGGGTAGAACACTTCCACCAATCATCCCCGGACAATGGCGGATAATTAATGCAAGGCTGTTATGCTTTTCGTGCACGTTGGCTATCTCACGAAGGAGGCGACCCTAACGGGATTCGAACCCGTGTTACCGCCGTGAAAGGGCGATGTCCTAGGCCTCTAGACGATAGGGTCACAAAGCCGGGCAATATCGGAATTCAATTGCGCTATCGCAAGGCAAATTGGCTGCGCAAACTTTAATGTCGCCGAGCTGCTAAATCGACAATCAGTTTTGCCGTGCGCGCGGCGGCGCCGGCATGTTCGCGAAGAACGGCGTTAGCATTTTCCACAAGTGTTTGACGTACTCGCAAGTCGTTCAAAAGATCGACAATCGCTTTCTGTAAATCCGAAGGCGAATCGACCTGCAGCGCGCCGCCTCGCCCAACGAGCGAACGGGCCAGCTCCGCGAAATTCTCCATGTTTGGGCCAAAAATGACCGGGACGCCAGCCATGATGGGCTCGACAGGATTTTGTCCGCCGTGTGCGGTCAAGCTTTTGCCTATGAATGCAGCGGTGGCGATCGCATACCAATTTCGCAATTCGCCAGTTGAGTCGATCAGCAAACAATCGACTGTTCCGTCCACAATCGATAATTGATTTCGCATCGCGACGCGCAACCCGAGTTGCTCCAGAGCGCGACGAACTTCTGGCGCGCGTTCCACGTGACGCGGCGCGAGGATTAAAAAGAGCTGCGGGAATTTCGCGCGCAGTTCGCCAAAAATTCTTGCCAGAATTTCTTCTTCGCCCGGATGCGTGCTGCCGCCGAAAAGAATCGGGCAACCTTCGATTTTGAGCTCACGCAAGACGTTCTGCGGTAGCGTTGGATTGATATCCGCATTTTCCGGGTCGTACTTGACGCTGCCAGTGTGGTGGATCCGGCTGCGCTCGACGCCGAGCGCCGCCCATCGTTCGACATCTCGCTGCTCCTGCACGCAGATGAGATCGAGAAGCCGGAGTGTGGGCGCGACAAGAACTCGGAACCGTCGAAATCTTCTCTCGGACCGAGGTGATAACCGCGCGTTGACGAGCGCAACCGGAATGCGCCGCGCATGCGTTGTGGCAACAAGGTTTGGCCAAACCTCTGCTTCGACCAATAGAATTCGCGCCGGCGCGATAACCGCAAATGCGCGACGCATGATGGGCCAATAATCGAGCGGCGTGTACATCACTTCGACCCACGGCGGCGCGTTTTTGTTTGCCAAGGCGAATCCGGTCGTTGTGGTCGTGGTCAATACGCAATGCAGATCCGGTTCGAGGGCACGCAAAGCGTTCGCCAGTTTCAACGCGACATTCACTTCGCCTACGCTCACCGCGTGCAGCCATGTCGATCTCTGCTGCGACAGACGTGCGCGCACATTGTCATCGTAAATTCCCAAACGCTGTCCAAACTTTTTTTGATATCCGCCGCGGCGGATCATTTTCGCGAAATAACCCGGCAAAAAGAAGAGGAGCCCGACCGGCCAAAACAAATTGTAGATAAAGCGGATCATTTGATTGCCCGCCGCGGCGGGTAAACTCCATCCGGATTACGGATTGTGGAAAGGAAGAGAACTTCAGTAGCGCCGTATCTTTTTCGACGAACGACATGCCATGGCTTGGTTTCAGGAAGAGGTTCGCCCGGACGCTTTTCCAGAACGAACAGGCCATGGACGTCGAGCAATTGCAGCAACGCTTCGTTGGTCAGGAGTTTTTCGGTGTAGTGCTTGCCCGATTCTGTTTTTTCGTACGGCGGATCAGCGAAGATAATCTGAAATGTCTCTCTACCGATGGAACGGCGAATAAAAGCAAAAACATCTTCGTGACGAACGCGGCCTTTGAGGTTTGTTTTGGCCAGATTCTTTTCAATTGCTTCGATCGATTGCCGTTGTTCGTCCACAAAGAGAACTGAAGCTGCGCCGCGGCTGAGCGCTTCAATTCCAAGCGCGCCGCTTCCGGCAAAAAGGTCGAGAACGCGCGCGCCAGTGATCGCGTCGCCTAAACTGGAAAAGATCGCGGCTTTGACACGGTCCATCGTCGGGCGAACGCCGCGTTTCGGGACTGTCAGGCGGACGCCGCCGGCGCTGCCGGCGATGACTCTCATGGCGATGAGACCGGCGTTGCGCTGGGCGGCGGTTGGACTTCCTCCGGCCTCGGAGTTGTGTCTGGAGCTGGCGTCTGCATCGCACCGGACGGTGAAGGTGCAGCGGGCATGATGGCTTCCACCGATTTCTTCCTCCTCTTTGGCCGGTCTGTCTTAGTGCCGCCAAAGAGGCTATTAATCATGTTGCCGAGATCGCGGCCGACAAGTTTGTCCATCAGATTTGTGCTTGGCCGGTCGATGGTCCCACCGACTTTAAAATCCAGAGCATAATAACCCGGTTCATTGCTTGGTTGGAAGTTCTGGCGAAGCGCTTTGAAAAGCTGTCCGCGAATTTTGTCGCTTATCGCGAGCTGCGAATCGAGTTTCAAGTTGCCGTCGAAAGTAACCGTGCCCGATGCAGAGAGGCGAATATTTGGAGTGCGCAAAATCAACTCGTCAATCGTAATCAATCCTGGACCAACGTGGTATTTTGCTGCGGCTTGTTCCAGATGTAGTTCCCTCAGTTCTTCTATCTGAAGAATTTGCCCGACCAGGACCAGCAAACTGTATTGCTGCACTCGCCCTTCACGCAGGACGATCTCGCCCTTACCCAGGAGCGCATCCGGGTCAGCGGTTTTTCCAGACGCCTCGAAATTCCCCTCCAGTTTCCCCTGCACCATCCCCTTCGGGCCGCCGGCGTCCGTCACAAGTTGGTCGGCAAAGACATTCCGAAAGGTTAAGCGCGCAGTAAACGGCGAACCCTCAGCTTCCGGTTGCATGGCAAAATAACCAGTGATGTCACCGCCGCCCGCGTGAGCTGACATTTTCGATAGCTCGAGCACGTCTGGCTCGTAGCGAAGCGGAGATTCTAGTTGCTCGAGAAAAAAACGGTCCCGAAACGAAATTTTGGCCACGTTAGCGTCGCCGCGAAATGTGAGGCCGCTACGAATACTGGTCCTAAAATCCACGCCGGTGAACTTTCCCAGCAATTCGTGCTGTCGGTCGAGAAAGCTAAAATTCCCGTTCTTGATGTTGACTCGTTGAATCTCTGGACCTACCGCTTCCGAAAACTGTGGCGCGCGCTTCGCGACTCTGTTTTCTGGCGCTGCTTGGGTAGAAGCACCCGGATTTTCTAACGCAGCCTCTGTTCCCGGTGTGCTGGGCGTGCCCGTCGCCGGCTCGACTGGTGCAGGCGGTCGCGCCTTATCGCTTTCCGATTTCGATGTGTGTATTTCTTCTTCTCGCGCGCCTGGCAATCTCCATTTTCCCTCGGCGTCCTGGGGCCACACTACGTTTGGGTTAACTAGCGAAACTTCCTTGATCACCAACCGGTGCGAAAAGAGCGAGGGGAAACGAACACGCAGCCGAAATGTGCGTGCCTCAAGAAAATGGCCAGGGCCTCCGTCGGCGTTTTGTGCAATGGAAATGCCGCTCAGTTCGAGTCCCCCCCAGGGCGTCACGCTCATCTGACGAATCTTCAATGGAGCGCCGAGCCGCTGACTCAATTCTTGCTGAATCTTTGCTTGTGTCCCTTGCGATTGCACATACAAGTTCACGCCGAGCAAGACAATCGCCCCGAGCGCAATCATCGCCCCAAGGGCAATCAATGCAATTCGACACAATTTTTTCACGCGAAGACGTTACGCAGCCCCTGTTTGAAGAAAAGATCAAAGGCCTCTCCTACTTTTTTGCGTGAACAATACGGTCGTCATCCTCAATCCCACCGCAGGTAACGGACAGCCAGAGCATTGGCAGGAGCGTATCGAAGGAATCGTGGGCGGCTGCCCTGTGCACGTTACATCGCATTCCGCGGAGGCAGAGGCGCTGGCCCGGCGCGCCGCGGACGAAGGATTTGGGAAGGTTGTTGCGGCCGGCGGCGATGGAACAGTCAACGAGGTGGTCAACGGCATTGCAGGAAGCAGCGTCGCGTTGGGTCTGCTTCCGATCGGCACTGTAAACGTCTTTGCGATGGAGCTTGGTTTGCCGTGGCGCAATCTCGAGCTCTGCTGGGACATTATTCAGGGTGACGACGTGCGTCTTGTCGATCTTCCGAGCGCAAATGAAAGATTCTTTGTCCAGCTCGCTGGAGTGGGACTCGACGCACAAGTCGTCAAGGAAACCAGTCTGGCTTTCAAACGAAGCTTCGGTCCGCTGAGTTATCTTATCTCTGCAGCGCAGATAGCGGCGCGCCAGCCGCCGAAGCTCTTTATTGAATCGGCGAGCACTTCCGTTGACGAGGCGTCGTTTGTTCTTGTCGGAAATGGGCGGCTGTACGGCGGGCCGTTTCCATTCTTTAAGCACGCAATCATCGATGATGGCTTGTTTGACGTGGTTCTCTTCAAACGGCTCCGTTATCTCGAAATTATCAAATATCTGCAGAACGTTGTCTTCAGCTCGGATATTCGCGCTCCTGACATTGAATATTTTCAGACGAAACATCTGCGTGTGACCAGCGCACAAGATGTGCCGTTGGAACTCGACGGCGAACTGGCCGGCAGCTGCCCGATTGACTTCCGCATCGAGGAAAAAGCGCTCCGAGTCTTGGCGCGGGTCGGCGCGACGTGATCCGAGGCTGTGCGCTAGCTGGTCTTTCCATCAAAACCGCGTGATGTTTCGCGATGGATGGTGAGAATCATTGGATTCGAGGAAAAGCCACGGCATCGCTGAATCCTTCGCAGGTCGAAACCACTCTGGTACAGCTCAGCGATCGGTGGCCGGCAAATGCGCCACCACTTGTTCGCGTCGTCGAACAATTCCCCCTGGGCGAAGTGGCCCTGCTGCACCTTTTGTCGGTTTCCAGCATTTGCGCGAGGCGACTCACGCAGAATCCCGAAACTCTCCTGTGGCTTTGGAAACCCGAAGTATGTCTCTCCGCTCGCGACCGTGTCCAAATGTTTAGCGAGCTGCACGCCCTGGCGGATGATTCGATTGCGCAGCAAGATTTTGCGACGCTTCGCTTTTGGAAAGGCCGCGAGATGACGCGCGTGGCACTGCGCGAACTTGCGAATGTGGCTCCGCTTGAGGAAACGACCGCGGAGCTTTCGCAGATCGCGGAGATTTCCATCCGCAGCGCCTTTCAACATTGGAATGCAGAATTCCGAAAGCGCTACGGTTCCCCGAATGCCGAGTTCGCCATCCTTGCCCTGGGCAAACTCGGAGGCGGCGAACTGAATCACAGTTCGGATGTCGATCTTCTGTTTCTCTATAGCGATGAAGGCCAGCTCGCGTCGCATTTGTCCTATCACGAATTCTTCAACTGGCTCGGCAAAAAAATTCTCGAAACGTTCTCAACACCTCATCCGCAAGGCTCGCTATTTCGCGTCGATCTACGCCTTCGTCCCGAAGGGTCGGTGGGTCCACTCGCGCGTTCGCTCGAGAGCATGGAAAATTATTATGCTGGTTTCGGCGAAACATGGGAGCGGCTCGCGCTGATCAAGGCGCGCGGAATCGCGGGCAGCCGCGAATTGGCATACGAATTTCTGCGGCAACATCAGCCTTTCATTTATCCGAAAAGCGCAACGCCTGATCTGCTCGAGGAGATCGCCAATATTAAGCGCCGCATTGAACGCGATGTAGTTGGGCGGGACAAGCTCCAGCGAGACGTCAAGCTGGGTATCGGCGGCATTCGCGAAATCGAATTCATCGTGCAGGCATTGCAACTGACCCACGGAGCGCAGCATCCATTCTTGCAAGAACCGAGTATGCTCAAGGCGCTGCGAGCACTGCGTCAGTTGGATCTTCTCCCTCGGGAGGACGTTTTGGCTCTTGATAACGCGTATCGATTTCTGCGTCGCGTCGAGCATCGCCTGCAAATCGAGGCCGAACAGCAGACCCACACTGTTCCAGAAGATCCGGAAGCTTTGCGCCGCCTCGCACGCAGCCTTCGCTTTTCGTCCGCCGAGGATTTCACGGCGGCGCTGCAGGAGAGGATGGGAACAGTCCGTGCGATTTTTCAACGGTTAATCTCGGAAACGCCTGCGGAATCCGCCAAAATCGATCTGAAAATTTTCAATGACGCAAACCGCGCAACCAAAGCGCTGGCAGCTCTTGAACGAGGCCCGACGAGTTTCCACGTTGCGCCGCGAACCCGTCAGATATTTCGCAAGCTGCAGCCCGTTTTGCTTGATTGGCTGGCAAAAGGTGCAGACCCGGATGCAACTCTTAATCAATTCGTTCGCTTCGTGGAAGCTTACGGTCTACGCAGTTTGCTCTTCGAATTGCTCGTTGCGAATCCGAAATTGCTTGAGCTGCTTGTCAAGACTTTCGATGCCAGCCGGTTCGCGGGCGAGTTATTGATTCGGCGTCCGCAACTGCTCGAAGAGATCACGCGAGATCCCACGTTTTCCGACGCCAGATCGATGGCCGAGCACCTGCAGCGTCTCGATTCCCTCGGCGCGAGCGCGTTCCACTTCGATCCCGTCCGTGCATACCGGCAGCGGCAAATCTTGCGCATGATCCTGCGCGATGTCCTCAATTTTACCAAGCCGCCAACCTCGAAGACCTTCGGCGCCGAGCTTTCCGATCTAGCCGAGGCCTGCGTACTCTTCACGATCCGGCTCCTCAGAGGCGAGCAATTGACTGTGATTGCTCTCGGAAAATTTGGCGGACGCGAACTTAGCTATGGCGCCGATCTCGATGTCTTGTTCGTCGGCGAAGACGTTCGCGCCGCTCAAAATTTAGTCGTTACGACGGCGCAACCGACGTCCGAAGCAAATATTTGGATGCTCGACGCGAGGCTGCGTCCTGAAGGCGAAAAAGGCTCCCTGGTTTGTGCCCTGGAGACTTACCAAGCGTATTTCGAGCGCCGGGCACAGCTTTGGGAAATACACGCGCTAACTCGCGCGCGGCCGATCGCCGGCCCGCTCGGCAATCAATTCATGAAGATAGCGCAATATTACTGGAAAAAAGCCGGCAAACGCGCTGATCTCTTCGAGCAGATCGACGCCATGCTCGAGCGCATTCGACGCGAACGCGGGAGCGGGACAGACTTTCGAGATTTCAAAACAGGAATCGGCGGAACGATCGAAGCCGAATTTCTAGCGCAAGCGCTGCAGATGCGCGAAAGTATCTGGGAGCCAAATTGGGAGCGTGCGGTCGATCGATTGCGCGAACGCGGGATCCTCAACGATGCTGAGGCTGTAAAACTCAAAGAAGCATACGGATTCCTGCGCCGATGCGAATCTGCGCTGCGACGTTACGAGAACAAGACCGTCTCCGTACTTCCGAGCAGTCCAAGCGACCAACGAAAATTGGCCATTCTCCTTGGCTATGACCGCTTCGAAACTTTTCGCGGCGATTACGTCGATGCTCGCGAGGCGATTCACGCACTATACGAGCGGCGAATTAGAGCAAAATGTTGTGGCAGGCAACCAGGTGCGCATGTCAAACACTTCATGGCAGGCTTCGTATAAGGAAGCAGCTCTAGCAGTTCAGCCCGGGATGCCTTTGAGCATTTCTGTGTTCGTCGGAAATTTTTTCACGAACATGAGTAAGCGCTGGATCGCCTCCTCGGGCTTGTGCCCAGCCAGACCACGCCGGATGAGATTGATTTTCTCCAGCTCCCACGGTTGCAGCAATAATTCTTCGCGGCGGGTGCCAGAGAGAAAGATGTCGATTGCCGGATAGATGCGTTGGTCGCTAATTTTCCGGTCGAGCACCATCTCCATATTTCCAGTGCCTTTGAATTCCTGAAAGATCAATTCGTCCATGCGGCTACCCGTTTCGATCAACGCCGTCGCAACGATTGTAAGCGAGCCGGCCTCTTCCGTGTTGCGCGCGGCGGCGAAAATCTTTCGCGGAATCTCCATGGCGCGCGCGTCGATGCCTCCGCTCATGGTGCGGCCGCCGCCTGCCAGCGCATTATTGAATGCGCGCGCGGTGCGAGTGATGGAGTCGAGGAGAATGAAGACGTGTTTGCCAGCTTCCACCAGCCGCTTTGCACGTTCGATGGCAAGCTGCGAGATGCGCGTGTGACTCTTGATATCGCTGTCATTCGAGCTCGCCATCAATTGCGCCGTCGGATGGGACCGGCGGAAATCGGTGACTTCCTCCGGACGTTCATCGACGAGGAGAATGATCAGAATCATCTCCGGATGGTTCTTTGCGACCGCATCGGCGATGTGATGCAGCAGCGTCGTCTTGCCAGTGCGCGGAGGCGCAACAATCAAGCCGCGTTGGCCCATGCCCAGCGGCGTCATCAAATCCATGATCCGCGTCGTGTACCGATCCGGGACGGTCTCCAGTTTGATTTTCTTGTTCGGATTGATGGTAGTTAGTTCCT
The DNA here is from genome assembly GCA_046734045.1 of Verrucomicrobiota bacterium. Classification (GTDB taxonomy): domain Bacteria; phylum Verrucomicrobiota; class Verrucomicrobiia; order Chthoniobacterales; family UBA10450; genus Udaeobacter. Next base: position 4,600 of record JBKPQL010000125.1, on the reverse strand, counting down.
CAAACGGCCGCAGCCCTTGATATTTGGGTGGTTCTTCGCTGTTAATCGTTAGCAATTTGGTCAACTGCGGACCGCGGCTACCGCGCCGTGTTTCCCCGTAGATCCACATGCCATCGCGCAAGCCAAAGCGACGCACGATGTCAGGCGTGACGAAAATATCCTGCGGCGTCTGCACAAAGTTGCGCTTCGGATCACGCAGGAACCCGAAGCCCTTTCCTGAAATTTCAATGACGCCTTCGCCAAATTCGGGCTCGGTCTGAACTTGTTCGCCGTTTTCGGCTGTAGCCTCAGCGCCCCCGCGTCCACCTGAGGTGGGCTGGTCTAATGCCTCGACGGCCGCATCTCCGCCAACGTCCGGCGACTCATTTGAATTATCGCCGCCGAACCGCCCGCCCCGATCACGATAGCGCCGGCGCGGAAAGCGGCGACGCGGGCGATGCTGGCGTTGCTCTGGCAAAACCGGGTCACCAGCAGTTTCTACGGGCGCAGGTTGATTTTCGTCGTTGTTTTCGTCCATAAGTAGAATCTTTCTTCGTCCGCCGCGGCGGACAGCTTTCAAAATTTCAGCGGCAACTTTTTTCGGTTAGGCTGGCAACGTGGCCAGCATTTCATCGGGAATTTCTAGATTTGAATAGACGTTTTGTACGTCGTCGTCGTCCTCGAGCGCGTCACACAATCGGAGCACTTGGCGCGCCACGTTCTCATCGGCAACCGGAACAGTCGTATTAGGGATGAATGTAAACTTTTGCCCATCGGTAGTCACGCCCGCATTCTTGAGAGCCTCAGCTACGGCGTATAGCTGATCGTGGGAAGTGATGATAACATACTGATCTTCGTCGGTTGTCAACTCCTCCGCGCCGGCGTCGAGGGCAAGGTCCAAAAGCCGGTCTTCATCGATGCTTGATCGCGGAACAGTGATCTGGCCTTTCCGGTGAAACATGTACGAAACGCTGCCGCTCGAGGCGAGATTGCCACCGTTCTTGGTAAAGATGCTGCGAATCTCCGCGCCGGTGCGGTTCTTGTTGTCGGTCGCAGCTTCGACAATGACCGCCACACCGCCCGGGCCGTAGCCTTCATACACGATCTCGTCGAACTGTTGCGCGTCTTTGCTCTCGCCGGTGCCGCGTTTGATCGCGCGCTCGATGTTATCGTTCGGCATGCTCTGAGCCCGCGCCGCCAGGATCGCGCTACGCAGACGCGGATTGCCGTTCGGATCGCCCCCGCCAGTTTTCGCCGCGATGGTGATTTCCTTCGATAATTTGCCGAAGATCTTGCCGCGTTTCGCGTCAATTGCGCCCTTGAAACGCTTTACCTTCGACCATTTGCTATGTCCTGCCATGGGTGCGCAGAGTTGTATTTCTCGGCTACAAATTTTGCCTAACGATTAATTCCAAATTCGGCACAGCGTCTCGTACGTCAGCATTGGACGGATTCGCCGGGGCGAACTAGAGAATGGCTGGCGAGCAACGAAATCTAACGTCGCTATTTAAGGGAAAAATTAGCAGTTGTCAATGCGCTGCGAAGGCCGGGATTCTGATCAGCGGGGCGCGGCGAGGCAGTCGATCGAGTTCCTCTTCATGGGACTTGTTCGAAGACGTCGGGAATATTTCAAACTTGTCCCCATCTACACTGAATGACGGTGGCGCCTGGGCCCCCGCCGCTCCACTCGTGTCATCAGTTACGGAGTCACGTCGCCGTAGATGTTCTGGTCGAGACCTCCGGCGTATGGGCACGTGTCGCGGGTGAAACTACCGTCGGTATTCTGCATGCGACATTGATGGACGTCGGCGCTGTCGGCGTCGCTGTCGCCGCCCTCACGCGGATCCGAACCGGCGACCACGTCCCGCCAATCGGTCCAGACGCCGTACGAGAAGGTGCCTACCGAACTGATGTAGAGATAGTCGCCGCCGAACGGAACCGTCCGGCCGCCGAACTGCTCCCAGTTCGGGTTGCTGCTCACTTCGCTCAGACGCGTCGCGGGGCCCCACGTCAGCGATCCGGTCGAACCCGACGCTGCGAACGCGTCGATAGACGTTACGGTGCTTCCACCCGCGCAGTTGCCGAGCGGCCGGCGCGGGTCGTAGCACGAATCGTTGCGGCTGTCCCACCAGATCGCGTGCATGGTGCCCGCGTCCACCGAGATGTCCGGGAAGCGCTGTAGCCCGCCGTGCGTGCGCGGGTCGTCGATCAGCACCGGCGTCGTATGGTCGCCGGTCGCGCCGTCCAGCCGGAAGAAGTAGATGCCGGACTGACTACCGATGTTCTGGTGGTACTTGTCCGGCAGATCCTCGGAGGTGATCGAGCCGTAAGTCGTCCCGCTTGCGACCTCCGTGCCGGGGATCGACGGGTCGTACAGCACGTAGACGTAGTTGTGCAATTTGTCCTGCTGGTCCGCCGTCGCGCGCACTTGGGTGCCGCCCCGCATGAATGTGTAACCCGAGTCGCATGCTTCGGGGGCGTCTCCACATTCGCCGACCACCGTGCCCGAGCTCAGGTCGGTCGGGTCGTACGGCTCGAACGTCTGCACCAGCCTCGGCTCCGAGAACGACGCGCCGCAGTCCGTGGACGCGTTGTACGCGATCGCGTCGGTTGCCGAGTTGCTTCGGACGTCCGCGAATTGTCGATACGTGACGTAGACGTGGCCGTCGCCGGTCACGGAGATGTCCGGGAACTGGATGTCATGCACCGTCTGGCTCAACTTCATCGGACTCGAGAACGTCTTGCCGTGATCGGTCGAGCGGACGAAGTAGATGCTTGAATTGAAGCCGTTTGAGCCGCCGCCGGTGAATCGGGCCCAGGCGAAGTAAACGTTGCCGTCGCAAGTGCCGCCGGTGCGGTCGACCTCGATCGCCGTCTTGTCGTGGAATTTGCCGAGCAGATTCGGCGCCGCCGAGCCCTTGGCTACGACGACCGACCGGACGAACTTCTTGCCGTCGGTGATCGTCGGGCCGTTCTCGCCGCTGGGATTCTCGTACGTGCCGACCCAGACGTCCCCGAACGTTTTCGGCGTCCCGTCCGGGTCGCCCGAGCTCTCGGAGCCCGCGAAGAGCCGGCCGTGGGTATCCCACGCAAGCACCGGATCACCCGCGCCCGCCGTGCGCACCTGCGCCAGCGCCGCAAACGGCGAGGTGTCGCCCGGGTAGCCCGGGATGAGCGAACTGGTGAAGCTCGCGCCGGCGTTCTCGGAGCGGTAGTATCCCATCCAGACCACCCCGACCCCGATGAAGGTCCCGTCCGCGGCAAACACGCCGCAGTAGTCATTCGAGCTGCCCACGATCACCTGGGTGTTGCGTGGGTCGACCGCGACCGCTGGCTCATTCTGCCGACCGCGGCTCTGGGAGCAAGCCGTCAGGACGTCGTCGGTATACGGCTGCCCCGTGGCTAGAGTGTAGCCGCTGACGTATCCGCCGTTCGCCCCGTTGTCATTCGTGAGGCGCGTGTTAGGCGGATCGAAGGATGCAATCGCGCTGACCACGGCGGCTGCAATAAGGGCGACGGCGGCAGGAATACGCAGGTATGGGAGACGATTCCGAGTAAACTGATGAAGGGTTTTCATATGTTTTTGGACCTCACAATAATGAGTTAACGTTTAGATGAATTTATGAAGTTCGACACTTCCAAAAACAAAACGCAAATCCCAAGCAAGTTGGTTGCTTTTTTTCCTCGCCGATTCAGCGGTGGCCAAGTCCCAGCTTGTCGCTGCCCATTTTCGTAAGATGCTTTGCCCTTTTGCGAAAATATTCCGGGTGCGCGTGAGCCTAACAAGGTCTGTTCGAAACTGGTCAGTCCGCGCTTCGAGATAATTTCTGGTCCAAAGCGAACTCAACACGCCCGGACCGCACAAAAACTTTGATCCGATGCGAGACACGTGAGACCAATTTTTAAACAAATGCTGCCGCGAATATTCTGCGCCATTCCAATTATCGTCGCTATTCCTTGTTGCTTTTCCTGGGGACAAACACAATCCGAACCGCGAAGTGGCATCGAAGGGGTAATTACCATCGGCCCGATTCGTCCCGGGCCGGTTAGTGACAGCGTTTCCAGTTCGAAGCCGCTCACGAACGCGACTTTCATAATAGAAAACGAAAAAGGTCCAGTCGCATCTTTCACGACTGATGAACAGGGACGCTTTCAAGTTTCGTTAAACCCCGGTCACTACACTGTTACGATGAAGGACAAAAAAGGCGGAATCGGGTATTACGGTCCGTTCGATGTTGATGTTGCTGCGGGGAAAATGACAAAGGTCGAGTGGCAATGCGACACCGGGATGCGGTAAAGGCGCTGCGGCGCGTCTTCGCGCGTCGTTTTGCTAGCCGGATGCGAGAAGGGCCGCTTGGAAGCGGCCCTTCGCCAGTCGAGTATTTGCGGTCAGGTCAGGGGATCGACCCGGACGCCGTCACCACGTCCTCCTGGTTGATCAGCGTCGGCACGAACTCGAAGCCGTAGAACCAGATGACGGTCTGCTTGTTGTTCGTGTCCGTCCAGAATGCGTGGAACACGTTGTCAGAGCCGACCGCGACTGTGGTGTAGTCGCCGATGAACCCGCCGCCGAAGCCGTTGCGCGTGTTGATCGGGTGTGTGCTGACCATTTGCTCTGTGG
>JBKPQL010000124.1:0-6564 GCA_046734045.1 Verrucomicrobiota bacterium | reverse complement strand
GGCGACTCAATCGTCCGCGTGGACAGGAGAGAAGCCTCGTAAAGCGGGAAATGGCGCTGGCCGAGGTTCGGCGGCGCGAAGCGGCGAAAAAGTTGTCCCCATTTCGCCCACAGGTTCTGCGCAGGATATTCACCGGACCCCGCCGCACAGTGTTGATGCGGAGCAGGGTGTCCTGGGGTCGATGCTTATTTCGCCGCGAGAAACCATTGCAGAATGCGTCGAAAAAATTAACGAAGAGTACTTTTACGTTCCTGCGCACCGGACGATCTACAACGTTCTCGTCGATCTTTGGAACGCGGGAGAGGCGATCGACCTGATCACGTTCACCCAGGTGCTGCGTGACCGGCATCTACTCGACAGTGTGGGCGGCGCGGCCTTTGTCACGAGCCTGTTCACTTTCGTTCCAACTGCCGCAAATGTCGGGTACTACCTCGAGATTGTTCGCGACAAATACATTCTGCGGGAAATCATTTCCGCCGCCACGGAAAGCGTGCGTCGCGCATATGAAGAGCAGGACGAGGTGAACAATCTGCTCGATGAAGTGGAACAGAGAATCTTCGCCGTCGGCGAAGACCGTTTCAAAGGCCAGATGCTTTCCATGAAAGAGCAAGTGATGAGCACTCTTGAGTCAATCGAGAAGCTCTTTGAGGACAAAGGCGCAATTACAGGAATCTCTACGGGCTTTCGCGACCTGGACAAGCTGACAAGCGGTTTACACCGCTCAGAGATGATCGTAATCGCCGCGCGGCCGAGCATGGGGAAAACCGCACTTGCAATGAACATTGCTGAGCACGCTGCAATCGAGGCGAAGCTGCCGGTGGCGATTTTCAGCTTGGAAATGAGTGCGCAACAGCTTGTTCAACGCATGCTTTGTTCACGAGCTCGCGTCAACTTGGCCAAAACGCGAGATGGATTTCTTGCCGAAACCGACTTTCCAAAGCTAACGCACGCAGCTTCCAAACTTGCGGAAGCCAAGATCTTCATCGACGACACTGCCGGTTTAACCATCCTCGAATTACGCGCGAAAGCACGTCGGCTCAAAGCCCAGCAGGACGTGCAACTAATCATCGTCGATTATTTGCAGCTGCTGCGATCGACATCGCGCCGCGCGCTGGATAATCGGCAGCTGGAAATCTCAGAAATTTCCGCAGGCCTCAAAGGCCTGGCCAAGGAGTTGAAAATTCCGATCATTGTGGTTGCACAATTAAATCGCAATCCGGAGATCCGAACAGGTAGTGGCAAAGGAGTTCCCCGGCTGGCGGATTTGCGAGAATCAGGTTCAATCGAGCAGGATGCCGACGTAGTAGGACTACTCATGCGCGAAGAATACTACGCGGACACTGACGAAGAGCGTGAAGAGCTAAAAGGCAAAGCCGAATTGATCATCGCGAAGCAACGCAATGGACCAATAGGGGATATTAAACTGACATTCCTTAGCGATTTTACGCGCTTTGTAGATCGAGCCGAAGAAGCACCGGAACCGGAAGAAGCATTTTGAACGCAACGTTCTGGGGAGCGCGCGCGTCTCGCGTGCTGGCGACGGCGTCCTCGCCATCGCGAACTTGCATTGTGGGTTCCGCTTCGCTAAAAGCGATCGAAATTTAATTTAAAGACTGTTTCGGTGAAACCACGTCACAGACTTTTCGCCGCCTCGATCACGTGCTGTGCGTCGATGCCGCGCTCTTTCATCACTTCCGCGCCGGGCGCGCTCAAGCCGAACTCGTGCAGCCCCACCACTTTCCCATCGAGACCAACGTATTGGTACCAAATCTCGGTCACGCCAGCTTCGATCGCGACGCGTTTGCGGCACTCGTTGGGCAAAACTTGTTCGCAGTATCCTGAAGGCTGGCGATTGAACCTCTCAAAACACGGCAGCGAAACAACTCGCACGCCGTCGCCCAGTTCTTTCGCCGCGGCAAGCGCATGCTGCAATTCGCTCCCGCACGACATGATGATGAGATCGAGCTTGCCAGTTTCTTTCTTAGCGATGTAACCGCCGCGCAATACTCCTTCGCGACGTAAGTTTGGATCAATCTCGTTTAACATGGGAACGGTCTGCCGCGTGAGGGCAAGCAGTGTCGGCCCATCGATCCGCTGCATCGCCGCGGCAAACGCGCCTGCGGTTTCTTCCGGGTCGGCCGGACGAATCACGTCGATATTCGGCATTAAACGAACCGAGCTGACAGTCTCCACAGGTTGATGAGTCGGGCCGTCTTCACCGACGCCGATGGAGTCGTGAGTAAAGATGTAAACATTGGGAAGCTTCGCCAGTGCACTAAGCCGGATGGCGGCACGACAATAATCGGTGAACACCATGAAGGTTGCACCTGAGGCGCGAAACAGTCCGTGATACGAGATACCGTTTAGGATTGCACACATCCCGTGTTCGCGAATGCCAAAGCGGATGTTGCGACCGCCGGGATTATCGCGATTAAAATCGCCCCCGTCCTTGATGTAATTCATTGTCGATCCGTAGAGATCAGCGCTGCCGCTCATCAGCAACGGCATCGCCTGCGCGATCGGCTGCAACGCTTCGCCGCCTGCTTTGCGCGTCGCGAGCTTCGAATCGTTCGGAAACTGCGGAATCTTCGCCAAGAGATCGGCGGGGACTTCTCGCTCAAGTCCGTCCTCGAGCAGCTTTGCTTTATCAGGATTTTTCTTTCGCCAGCCGCTGTAGGTTTCTTCCCAGCGATCGTAATCGGCCAGCAGCTTCTTTTTGTGCTCGGCAAAATATGCATATACATCCTTGGACACGAAGTAATGCTCCTCTGGCAACCCCAGCGCCTTGCGCGCAGCGTCGACAAATTTCGCGCCAGCTTCGCCGTGCGCCTTGTACGTGCCTGCGACTTCCGGAATGCCTTTGCCGATTAGCGTGTGCGCGATGATGAACTGCGGTTTTCCGTTGTCCCGCCTTTTCGCCACGTCGAACGCGTCGAGAAACTGTTGCATGTCATGTCCGTCGATTTCCTGGACGTCAAACCCGTATGCTTCAAAGCGTTTGCCGGTGTCTTCGCTTTGCGTCTCCTTCGCTGCGGCATCGAGCGTGACGGCATTCGAATCATAGATGAAGATCAGATTGTCGAGGCCCCAATGAGCTGCGAGCGCGCATGCCTCGGAGGCGACTCCCTCCTGCATGTCGCCATCGCTGCACAGGCAGATCACATGCTGTTCCAAAATTTTGTGCTCATCGGTGTTGAAACGCGCCGCAGCCATTTTCGTCGCCACCGAAATCCCAACCGCGTTGCCGACGCCCTGGCCGAGTGGTCCCGTTGTGCATTCCACTCCGGGTGTATCGCCAAATTCAGGATGTCCCGGTGTCTTCGAGTGCAGTTGTCGGAACCGTTTGATTTCCGACATGGGCAAGTCGTAGCCGCTCATGTGCAGCCACGCGTACAGAAACATGCTCCCGTGCCCGCCCGACAGGACGAAGATATCGCGATTGATCCAGCGCGGTTGCTCGGGATTGTATTTCAGTGCGTAGCCCCAAAGCACGGCGCCCATTTCCGCGCAGCCTAGCGGAAGTCCAAGATGTCCCGACTGCGAGGCCTGCACAGCGTCCATGCATAAACCGCGCGCCTGAGTCGCAGCTTTTGAGAGAATTTCAATGTTCAAACTCATGGTTGTTCTATAAGCAGGGATGAAGCGAATGGAAATGATTTCCGACTTTCGCTTTTGTCGCTCCAGATCGAGAATTTTCTTCTGTAGTGGCGGCTTGAAATCGCCATCCCGGAGATGAATCAGACGGCCATTTTGCACATCGCTGAACGACTCGAACGTTTGCTGGCCAAGCTGCCCGAGAAGATTCGCCGGCCAGTCTTGCGTGAGCTGACGCCGCTAAAAGAAACGTTCCTGCAACAACGCCCGCCTCGGTTCCTCTTCATCGGATCGAGTAAGATGCCGACAAACCGAATCATCAACGCGCTTTTTGCGTCCGGCACGCCAGAGCAAATCAGCGTTGTTCTGATGCCCGTCCATCGATGGATAGATTGGGATGTGTCGGGCCATGGAACAATTTCCATCCTTGATGCGCGGGACGCAGGCGATTCCGCTGCGGCTCAGGTCGAAGAACATCTCAAACGTCAGCGGGCCGACATCATTTTCCTTTTCGACGACGACGAATCAAATTTTGAGAAAACATCCGCCGCTCAATCCGCTAACTTGATGTTGCAGTTACAGGATGATTTTGGCGGCGCGCTGGGCGATGCCAAAATCATTGGCGTTTGCTTCGGATCGGAAAAGCACGCTGCGCAACTGGAAGAAGCGCTGAAATCGCAGCCGGCGATCCGAGATCGTTTGCTAAACGTTGTCCAGCTCACAGTAGCGCATTCCTGTGGAGCGCGCGGTTTGTTGTCGCTTCTGACAGAGGCACTCCCAAATCAAGCGAAGATCGAGATGATCCGAATTTCGGGCGATCGCGAAGCGCAGCATCATGTGGCAGAAATGCTGATAAAATCGACCACCGCGATTTGCACCGCAATCGGAGCGCAACCCATCCCGCTGGCAGACATGCCGATTTTGACGTCGCTGCAAGTGGTGATGGTGTCAGGGATCATGTACATCAGCGGCAGAGAACGAAGCTTGCGCGCTGCGGCGGAATTTATTACCGCGCTCGGCGCAAACGTTGGCGCAGGAATGCTTCTCCGCGAAGGCGCTCGAGCGGTGCTGAAGTTCTTTCCCGGTTGGGGCAACGTCGTCTGTGGCATGGTCGCAGGCGCCGGCACATACGCGATCGGGCGGGCCGCCAGTGCCTTTTTCATCGGTGGCGTCTCACTTAGAGATGCACGAAGAAAATATCTGGCTGACCGGAAAAAAGCCGCGCACAAATCACAGTGGTCGCTCGCCTCGATGAGGGGCTCTAAGCTCATTGAATAACTTGTGAATAAGTTTCCGGTTCCCGCACATTTTGTTCACACGATCTTGTGAACAGACGTACCAATTTCGAGCGCCGCAGCGTCTGGCGCCCACGGTTGAGATGAAGCTTTCGGACATACGAACCGCGCTTCGAGAAATACGCCTGGCTCCGGCCAAAACACTCGGACAAAATTTTCTGCACGACCAAAATTTTGCTCGCTGGATTGTCGATCAGGCGCAGATCACTCCCCAGGATTATGTCGTCGAGATAGGACCTGGGCTCGGCGCGCTGACGGGATTCATCCTTGAGAAAGGCGCGCGCGTCCTTGCGATCGAAAAAGATGCGCGGCTTGCAGATTTTTTGCGTGCGCACTTTGACCATGAGCGGCTTGAAGTACTCAACATCGACGCGCTGAACTTCGATCCGCGCTCTCTTTTTGTGTATCGCATAGTGAAACTGCTTGGGAATCTTCCGTACAACATTTCGAGCGCGTTGTTGTTTCAATTCCTCGGCCAGCCAAGTCCTATATCACTACAACTGTTGATGTTACAAAAGGAGATGGCGATGCGGCTTTCAGCATCGCCATCGACGCACGAGTACGGAGCGTTGACGTTGAGCGTGCAACTGCATCATCGCGTAAAATATTTGCGCACCGTTTCTGCGACGGTTTTTTTTCCGCGACCCGAGGTCGATTCCGCGGTGGTGCAAATCTTGCCGCGTGATCCGCTCGAATTGCCTCCGCGCGACGATGAGTTGCTTCTGAAACTGATCCGAGCCGGGTTTTCTCAGAGAAGAAAACAGCTGAGAAAATTGGTTCGCGAATACATCAGCGATTGGGACACAGTCACGCGCCGTCTCAAGATCCCTGCCAACGCTCGAGCGGAAGAGGTATCGTTGCTGCAATGGATCGCCCTGGCGAGTTCCATTGCGCCAATTCCGTCTCCGGACACGCACCTGACAAAAGATGAGCGCTTCCCAATCGTCGACAAAAACGATCGAATCCTGCGATATGCCAACCGTTCCGAAGTACATGGGAATAACTTGCGCCATCGCGCCGTTCACATCCTGATATTTAATCAAGCCGGTGACGTTTATCTGCAGCAACGCTCGCGTTGGAAAGATCGGCATCCTTTGAAGTGGGACTCGAGCGCTGCGGGCCATGTGAGTGCCGGCGAGCGTTACGATGATACAGCGCGACGCGAATTGAAAGAGGAGCTAGGCGTGAGTGTGGCTCTTGAAAAGATTTCAAGGATTCCGGCCTCGCAATACACCGATCAGGAGTTTATCTGGGTTTATCGCGGCGTGATTTCTGGCGATCTCGTACCGAACAAATCTGAAATCGAGCAGGGCGTATTTTTACGTCCAACCGTTATTGACGGCTGGACTTCGGCACGACCGGAAGATTTCGCGCCGGGATTTTTAGAGTGCTGGAGAGAATACCGCCGAAAGTGTGCCCAGCGCGAACACGCCTACCTAAGTCCCACGAATTTTCGTCGAGGCAAACGGCGCAGGGTTGTCCGTTTAAACTTTCGCGCGGCGCGTCTCGCTCCTTCTTTGCCACCATAGAGGCCGTCGCTAAACATCTTGGTCACCACACGATCTCCGCGAAGAAAGTGAACCTGAAAACCATGTGTCTGCTTCTTGGCGCGCGATTTCGTATCGATGCGACGGATGTTCGCTTCCGAATCAGGATTGGGACGTCTTCGTCTTCG
>JBKPQL010000123.1:0-5077 GCA_046734045.1 Verrucomicrobiota bacterium | reverse complement strand
TGAATTTCGCTGACGATCTCGTTCTCTGCCGTGTCAGGCGCCAGGAAGAAGCTGGCTATACCTACGGCAATCAGCAGCACAGGCGCGATGGAAAACGTGGTGTAAAACGCAAGGGCAGCCGACAGCTCGAACGTATCGTCGTTCCACCACTCACCAAACGTGAGCTTGAGCAGCTGCCAGCCCGCTTTCAGCTTATTCGTTGGAACTTGCGGCGTTTCGCTTTGCGGCTCATCTCTCATCCCCCCTATATAATCGCGGTAGAAGCCCGGCACACGGGGTAAATCTCGTTACAAAAGTAGCGCATGCGTCTCGATCACGTTGCGAGCATCATCGTAAACTCGAACCACAGCGTCATGTGACCGGCTGTAGAACTTGGCGTAGCCGATTGCGTTGCTGATCGCATTTGGCTCGCCGTACCACAGGCGACCGAACGGCAGCGGATCACTGATTAGATCGGTAGCGTCCTAATTTGAATTACGATTTCGCGCAGCGAATGTTGGCGCGATCGTTTAGCTTTATTACCGGCTGCCTGTGGTGCCCGTGGCGCCACCGCCGCCAGTGCCGCCAGTGTCGCCAGTGTCGCCAGTGGTGGCTTTGGCTTCGCTCTTAACGCCGCCGCCACCTTTGACGTCTGCTAGTGGAGGGAGGTCACGAATTTTGACGTCCTTTTTGGCTCGGCGGCGCCAAACAGATCGAATCACATTGATGTTTGTATTCACACGCGAAAGGGCCTCCCAGATCGCGTCTAGTTGCGTTTTATCATGCCGCTGTCTTTGCAGCATGGCTGCAATATGTTTGTCAACGCGCGGTTCGCATGTTGGACTTAAGTGCTATATCGCCAGAGGCCTGCCCGTATCTTTCGACTTTGGCGGCTACTTCCGGCACGGATTCTAGGAAAACGCCGCGAACTTGCCCTCCACCTTGAGCAACGCAAGGCCATTGGTCGCGGGCCCCGCACAGCTTTAGTACGCGGCCTCGGTGTCGGGTGCGCGAACTCGCACCATCATGAAATGAGGATTCGCTTTTGCCCAGGCAAGCGCCTTCTCTTTTGTATCAAAAAAACGATCGATCACGATCGCGTTGCGTTCAGCTGCGTTACGCCCACACGACCGTGCCGCTTTGCGATTAACAACGTCCGGTCCGCTGTCTACGGCCAGACACTCTGCATCATGAAAGACAACTTTGCTGCCATAAGGAATTTTCTTTGGATTGACAGCACAATGTCCCTCGCTCAGCTGTGCGCCGTTCCAGGCTGCATTCGCGCCTGAACCTTCTCCATGCCAATAAACCGTGACGCACGCGAGTGCTGAATGCTCGCCGGCAAAGACTTGACACGCAAAAAGCGAGATGAGCGCGACTGCCGTAATTAGCCGTTTCATAGCCTTCTCCGATTGCCCACCCGCTGCTGTAAATCCGGGAGCAAATGGAACAGGGAAAGATGTGGGCAATCGCCTCTATACAAACTTCGGAACTGCGTCGCGTTTCGGTCCCTTGTTGCCCTTTGTCGATCGAAGCGAAAGCAACTGTCTGGTGAGTAACGGAAAAAGTCGCTGACAATCTCAGTAAAGCCGGATGGAGTTGGGGCTGCGTCTCCAGCTGTGGATGAGGCTGGATCGACCAGCCAGTGATCTCATTTTGGCGCGGTGGTCCGATGTGACGTGGCCGCCTTCCACATCCCGTTTTGCAAGACAAAGGTGTCGGTGAACACGATATTGGGCTCAACTGGGTCTCCCTTGAAGGTGCCGTCTAGCGCTGCTAGGCCGGTAACAATTGCCGCATCGCCATAAGTATACACTTTCATATTCGACAACTTGATGGTTTTAAACTTCAGATCACCCGACTTCAACACGGCAAGAGTGCCCGATTTGTCAGACTGATGCCCGCCTTCATCGGTGTCGACGTACGTATCGACGAGGATCCCCTCGAGCTTTGCCGTGTCAGCTTGCACCAACGCCTCCACCCATACATTCTCGAGTGCGATCAGCACCTTCGCCACATGCCCCGATTGCGCCCGGGCTCCGGGCACGCTCACAAACGCCATGGTCAAGGCAATGATGAGTTGTCGTGTCATTGGATGTTCCTATGAAATCCGCTTGCGCCAGTCCTAATCACTCCATGAAAGCGGAGTCATGAACGTCGTTTTAGCGGGCCGTGTGACGTGATGCGAGTCGAAAGTCCACGGTTTTTTGAAATCGCCCTGGTGCTCGTGCGTTTCGATCACGTTGCCAGCTTCATCGTAAACGCGAATCACAGCATTGTTTGAGCAGCTGTAAAACTTTGCGTAGTTGCTTTCATTTAGTCGTGATTTGGTTGAAACTCACATTCCGTCACGTGCCGACCTTTTAGCAATCAGGGCGTCCGAAAAACTTTTCCTGTGAACGGATCTTTCACGGCTGTTCCGGGCGGAAACTGGTGGACATCGACGTAACCTGAGTTGGGCGCGAACGGGCTGATGACGAAACCCTGTTTTCCTGGAACGGGAACAATGTTACGCATTACATGGAGCATTCGCGTTGAGCTTGCGTCCAGCGAAGGCTGCCGCCGCAATCGAAGAACGGCTTATGTCGATGGTACAAGAACGGAAACGGGTGAAAGATACCTAAAGCGCAACGGCGGTTGTTTGACGACTGCGACCACTAAATAGCGCGGACCGAATCGCTATCACTTTACCCGCTTCATCGTAAAAGCGAATCACAGTGTGCCAGCGAGTGGCCGATAACCTTTTGACCCGCAAAACCAGTGCGCAATCGGAGCGCCCAACCATATCATTCCCTCTCGGACGCGGCACCTTCTAAATCGCGATTGGACACACTCGTCCAGTTGCTAATGGTTTCTGACCAGCCAAACGACTACGAGAATCGTTAGTAGAATCAAAACACCACCAGCGGTGTATGCCGCGAACGCTGGTATGTGCTTGGGTCCCTCCCTTATGAATCCGATGCCTACTAAAACTAAGATCGCGCCGAACAAGATTGTGCTGAGATATGGTTTTGCTTGAGGTCTCACGGCTCTTTGAAATCGCCCGCGTGCTCGTGCGTTTCAATCATACTGCCCACTGGGCATTCCAATTCTGAAATCTTTTTCTGGGAACTTCGGCCCGCGATTTCCTTAGAAGAATAGTAATCCTAGTACAAAGGAATAGCACATTTTGTGCTCGCGAAACGGATGCATTGAAAATTGAGGATCCACCGGCAAATGCATCGGAATCGCGTTTAAAGAAAATTCAAGCCGGTGGTAGGGCATTTTATGTGGATGAAAATCTTAATGTTGAGGAAGCATTTCGACCAGTTGTCGAGTAGCAGGACACACCGGCGATCACGGCTTCGCGAACCGATTACGCGACCGAGGATACTGTCAGGCGGCGGCATTGAGACAAATCGCAGGAGACATTAACTAAATGAAAAAGGGGCATCCCAAAATCTTATGTCCACTTGGATGCGGTGCGGTGATTCATCCAACCAAGGTAGATTTCCACATCGACAACAGGTGTCGTAACTCACCAGCTAGGATTAAGGCAGGCACATCTGAGCGGCATTGGTGGCATGAGGAAGAAATGCCAGCACCGGAACGGCCACCAATTGCGCCGCCGTCAGCAGCAACACTGCCACCGTTCTCAATTGAAAGGTGTAGAGACGGCGGCAAGCCCGCCATACCCGGTGAAGATCGGCTGCTATTCCTGTAGCTGCGACTGAAACACCCTGACCAAAACGAAAGGAAAAACGAAACATGAAGAAACGAAAGCGGTTTAGCACCAAAAAGTTGTAGGTGCGCAAAGTAGAATCGGTCACGGATTTCCGTGAGCGCATTGCCAGCTTGATTTTTGATCTTTTAGAGAATGACTGACATCGACCTTGGTCTTACACGATTCGGCAGGGGCCGGGCACACTCTCTTCTACCCTAATCTCTAGGCTTGCTTAAGTGCGTCTCGAACGGCAGCAATGAATTTTTCGTCATCGAAAGGCTTGATGAAAAAAGCAGAGGCACCGGCCCGCATCACGGTGGCTTCGGCAGCGCGATCCTCATGACCCGTAATGAAAATCACTCGAGTCCGGGGCGATCTCGCACACAGGTGTGCCAGTAATTCCATTCCGGTCATTCTTTCCATCCAGATATCCAGGATAACAAGCCGCGCGGGATTTGCAGCCAGGTGATTGAGAAAATCTTCTGGATCGCCAAAGTCACGTACCTTGAATCCCTCCGATTCGAGCAGGCGACTGATGGATTTGCGCATCGATGGATCGTCGTCAACGACATAGCATATCTCCGCGGACGTAGTTGGAGAAGAGTCAGGCGCCGGCTTTGTTCCAGTTGTCTCACTCATATATTCTAAGAACGCTGCCGAATTAGACAGCATCAGTCAGGCAAATGGAAATGAGACTTTGGTCTTATGCTCTGCGGTCGACGGCCCGCCAGCTCTTTGCACTAACTTCACGAGGCATCGTCCGGTTAGGCGCAATGCGGTTGATATGGTAGTCGCCGAGTGTTGGAAATAGCTACTTCTGAAAAAGAAGTGCGCTGGAATGGTCATCGTCGATCACGAGTACCGATGGATCTGGCGCCATCATGTTTTCTTCATTACCGGCAAAGTAAAATAGAAGAGCGCGCCGCCATCGGCGACATTCTCCGCGTCGATTTTACCGCCATGAGCTTCTACGATGGAGCGCACAATTACCAATCCCATTCC
The DNA here is from genome assembly GCA_046734045.1 of Verrucomicrobiota bacterium. Taxonomy (GTDB): domain Bacteria; phylum Verrucomicrobiota; class Verrucomicrobiia; order Chthoniobacterales; family UBA10450; genus Udaeobacter. The sequence goes on along the minus strand of JBKPQL010000123.1, from coordinate 393 downwards.
CAGCCCCCCGTTCCCTGGTGGTGAAGAACCGGTCGAACAAGCGTTCCTGCACTTCCGTGCGAATGCCTGTGCCATGATCGCGAACGCTCAGCCGCACTTCGTTGTCGCCATTGCCAGCCGTGCTTTGACTCCGTCTGAAAAAAAAGCTTTACAAATAAATTAATGCCATAATTATGGCAAAAGAATGGCACGAAAACCCAACCCCGTAAAATCCGTTCAAATTACCGTCTCGACAACTCCTCTCGTGCACGGCTATTTGTCTGCGCTTGTAGACACGGGCTTATACGGGAAGAACCCCGCCGAGGCAGCTGAGCGGTTAATCGCCAAGGGTATCGAAGTCGCGCTCGCGGGCGGGATTATTCCCCGGAGGGAGCGGACAAGAAATGCGCGGCA
>JBKPQL010000122.1:0-9090 GCA_046734045.1 Verrucomicrobiota bacterium | reverse complement strand
AAACCAGCCGACATCGACTCCTTTTGCTCGCCCATCGATGCACCAGACCAATCGCGTGTAATAAGAGTAATCTCTCGGATGAATCGGCGCAGCCGAGCCGAGCGCGACAAAATAGCCTGGGTTTTGGAATGGTTGAGAACTACGATTCTCATAATCGACGTCCATTTCGGAGACAAAATTGTCTTTCCCTTCCGAAGACGGTTGGAAGAAAAATTTCTTTCGGATCACGATCTGCTCGGGGGTTGTGCGTTCAAATTGCACAGCCGAATTCGAGGTGCCGGATATCGTGAACTCGGGGAGTGTAGTTAAGGCGGGCTGCTCGATCATCGCGCCGATAGGCGCGCTCTCGGACGAATTCAAGACAACGCGCTGACCTTCTTCGGCGATCTGTTTCACCAACACCGCCTCTTTAATGCCGCCGCCGCGATTGGTGAGGCGGAGTTCAACGTCTGCATTGCGCAGCGTCTCTATTTTCTCCGCGAAAGCAGGAACCGATTGGACTACTGTTGGTGTGGGTACCGGGCTTGGCGAAAGATATGGCGCGGGCGAAGCGCTAGCTCCTGCAACCGACGGCGGCGGGCTCGGCGACCCTGTGATTATCGATGGACGCGCCTGCGGCATTTGCCTGCCGGCATAAATGTACCATGCGATGAGCCCAATCACGCAAAGGGTAATGACAATCCAAGCAGTGCGATCCATAAATTTTGCCGAAGCGCTTATTCACAAATCGGCTCGCACTCGCCCATTGTTCCGGGAACCGGATCGTGCCCTGCTCCGCCCCACGGTTGGCAACGGGCCAGGCGCTTCAGTCCCAGCCGGCTTCCCCGACGGAGTCCATGCCGCTCCACTGCTTCCAAGAAATACGCGGAACAGGTCGGCGTAAACCGGCAACCGCAACCCGGGCCGCAAATCGAAGAGAGAACCGGCGAAAGCGTGTATTGATAAATGCGAACAAACAAACGAACAAGAGCAAGCATCAGAGCAGAATAGAAGCGCGCTTTGCCAGACGCAACCATTCATCTTCGAGCGCACGATAACTCGCGCCGGCGGCTGCGTGCCTTGCGATGAGCACGACCCAAATGTCGTCTCGCAGATCATGCTGGTGCGTGCGTACAATTTCCCGCAACCGACGCCGAACACGATTGCGGACAACTGCACTGCCAAGGCGCCGGCTGACGACAAAACCGGCACGCGGCGCGCCAGAACCTTTCACTGCGAGAGCGCCAAGTCGAATCAACTTGCCGCACTTGGTTCGGCCTTCGCGTTTTACGCGTTCAAAATCCGAATCGCGCGTCAACCGGCGCGTCTTTGGGAAAGAAAGCGAACATACTTCTGGCATACCAGCGTCGATCTAACAGCGCGCGACGCACTCACGCTTTTCTGTATGGCAAAAGTCTGCCCACGAAATCGCTCGCAGGAAGACTCCTTGCAAGCAAACGATGCGCCTAGATTACGGAGTGGGTGACGTAGTTACGTTGATATTGGTGTTCGACTGCGTCTTAGTCTCCGTCTTGGCCTCGGGAGATGGTCTTTCCTTTACGATTGTCGTATTGCTTTCCTTCTTCTCGGCTGGCGGATTTGTGACCGTGGTTTCCTTCTGTTCGCACGCAGCCAACACTGCCAGCCCAGTCAGCAGGCAAATGTATTTCTTCATACAACGAAATCGGTTCTCGAAACCGATTCAGCCTTAATTAAGGCGTGGGCGATTCAGTAGGCGACTCGGTAGTGCCGGCCGGGCTCGTGGTGGTGGTCGTTTCTGCTGGACTCGTAGCGGGCGCTGTCGCCGCTGGGGTTGTTGCGGTCGGGCTAGCTGCCGGCTCGGTCGTTTCGGTCTTTTGCTCACACGCCGCGAGCAGCGCGGCACTGGCCAGAATGCAGATATATTTTTTCATAGTTGGAAGGGCATATTGCTTTAATTGATCAATCGGAGCAAGGGCAGTTTTTGGCCCTGCGTGGCAATTTTTTTCGAGCAGCAAATCGCTCATAATCGCATATTAAAGCGGTGATTCGTATTTGAGGCCGTGCGCCTCCGCGACGGCTCGACAAGTGAGTCGTCCATCCCGTGTATTGATTCCGCCAATCAGCGCAGGTTGTTTTTTGCATGCCCCCTCCAAACCCAAATTCGCGAGCAATTCTATGTAGCGCAAGGTGACATTGGTAAGCGCTTGCGTTGCCGTGCGCGCGTAAGCCGCAGGCATGTTCGCTACACAATAGTGTATTACGCCTTCCTCCACATACACCGGATCCAGATGGGTCGTAGGTCGTGATGTTTCGGCGCAACCACCTTGATCGATCGAGATATCCACGAGCACACTGCCCGGCTTCATCTTCCTTAACATCGCACGCGTGATCAGCTTGGGAGCCTTGGCTCCGGGTAACAGCACCGCGCCGATCAACAAATCGCAGTCGCACATTAACTCGTGCAGGTTTGCTTCGCTGGAATAAAGCGTGTTCGTATTCGCCATCACAAGGTCGAGATAGCGCAATCGATTCAGATCGATATCGAGAATCGTGACATCCGCACCAAGTCCGGTCGCCATTCGCGCCGCGTTTTCGCCTGATGTGCCGCCGCCGAGCACTACCACACGCCCTGGCAAAACTCCGGGCACCCCGCCTAACAATACCCCGCTGCCGCCATTGTGTTTGGCGAGAAAATTTGCGCCCATCACAACCGACATGCGGCCTGCAATCTCGCTCATCGGCTCCAGCAGCGGCAGACGATCGTTAATCTGGATCGTCTCGTACGCAACCGCGGTCACTCCCGATTTGAGCAATGCCTCCGTGAGCGATTTGCTGGCAGCAAGATGGAGGTATGTGAAAAGAATCTGTCCCTTTCGCAACAGCGGAAACTCCGATTCCAGTGGTTCCTTCACTTTTACAATCACGTCCGCCCGGGCGAACACCTCTTTCGCTTGCTCCAGAATTTCCGCGCCTGCCTTGACGTATTCCTCGTCTCGATAACCGGAGCCGAGACCGGCGTCCTTTTCCACGACTACCGCGTGGCCACGTCGGATCAGCTGATTCGCCGCCGAGGGGAGTAAAGCAACACGTTGCTCCTGCTCTTTAATTTCTTTCGGAACACCGATGGTCATTCAAGAAAGTGAAGAATGGTCAGTGACAAGTGACAAGACAAAAACGTTTGTGACTTGTCATTTGCCCCCATCTCTCGTCACTCAGTTCAGCGACGGATCATCCGGTGCGGCAGCGAGCATTTTATACCACGGACCGAGGCTGCTCATAATATCGAACCAAAGTCTCGGCAAACGATCCAATTTTACCACGGACGGGTTAGGCTTTTGCACGAGCCAGGCTTTCTGTTTCATTTCGGCCTCAAGCTGACCGGCGCCCCAACCTGCGTAGCCAACAAAAGCACAGATTGCGGCCGGGGCCTTTTGACCCAGCGCGTTGCTCGTCGCCCCAAATGCAATGTCGTGATTCAGCTTGAGACCCTCACCTTTCTGCCATTCAAACGCCGCAAACATCAGTTGGTTTTTTCCAACGGGTCCGCCTAGAAATACCGGTACATCAGCGAGACCCGTCGGCGGCGTCTCAGTCACCAGATCGGCTACTTGCTTGTCCAGCGGTCGATTAATAATCAAACCAAGCGCGCCTTCCGCTGAATTATGCGCGGAAATGAAGAGCACCGTCCGCCGGAAATTCGGATCGAGTAAATTCGGATGAGCGATCAACAGGGAACCAGCCAGACTTCCTTGAGGCGCGTCCTCATCCAGATTACGCATGGAAAACTAGAAACCGCCGGACGAGCCTGCGCAAGCCGGTTGCTGCACGTAAAAATTTGTTGCGATTGAGTGTAAGCTCGTTTAAAAGCCTCGAAGTTTTCCTTTTTCCACGATTGTTCTGGGGGGAACAGCCGCCCTTCACGTCCATCGGGCGTGGGGGGCGGTATTTTTGCGGCATCATCATTTGTCATCTGCCATTAATTCGGCATTCGTGATTCGTGATTCGTCATTCGATTTCAAAATTCGGGCGATTCTCCTGGCCGCTTGCGTTCACGCTAATCGTGCTCGTCATCGCGGCGGTTGGATTCGTTGTCTTTCTGCGCCTGGAAACCTGGCCGGCGCGCACCGCGCGCCAAAGCAACGCCGAGCTTGAGCGACTCGGCAAGGATTTGCGTGCGGCGTTCATCGACATTGCGCACTTGCAACCGCGTATCACCATTAACAACCGCGTTTACGTGGAACAAACCGCGCCAGTGACTGAACTGGCAGTGGTGTCCCGAGGAATCGAAGTGGAACACGAATTCCTACACACTTGGGTCGGCAGTTCGAAGCGGGTAAAACTGCACGGCACGTTTATTGCCAAAGCCGGTTTCGATTTACAGCAAGACGTGACAATCGATATTCGTCCAACCGAAATTCTTATCCAGCTTCCGCACGCTCAAGTTCTCGGCATCGAGCAGAACCAAGTGGAGGTGCTGGCGTTTGAAAACGGCTTCTGGAACCGCATTTCCGGCGCCGATGTTCAAAACGAATTATCGATCTTGCCTCAGCTCGCCCGACAAAAGGCTGTACAGACCGGTTTGCCAGCGGAGGCCGAGCGCATATTGCAGCGGCAACTCGCCCAGCGCATTCACACGCCGCAGCCCTTGCATTTGGTCTTCAAGAACGAGAGGAAAATGTGAATAGTGATCACTAATCACTAATCACTCTGACGTTTTCTCCATCGGATGCCGCTTAAGACTCGATTGTTTCTCGTCGGCCTGTTGCCGCTGCTTGGGACGGTGGTGGTGCTCGTTTGGTTTTCACCCGTTGCAGTTTCGAATGGTCTTCGGTTGTGGGTCTGGTGGAGAGGCCGACAAGAAGGGCTCATGGTGAGCATTGATAGAATCGACGCGCCGTTTCTTCGTCCAGTGGCAATTCGAAGTCTTCATATCAAGAATGTCCGAGCGGACGCCTTTCACATCGATCTCACTGCGACAGACACGAAATTCGATTTAAATTTCACCCGCCTTCTGCTGCATCGGCGGGGTTACGTGATTCGCAATCTATCGATTCAAGATTTGCATGGGGAAATCCGCCGCGACAACCCTAACGTCCAAGGAATAACCAAATACGGTTGGAGAACGCTCCAGAGATTGCTCCCGCAGAAGTTCAGCCTGGCCAGCTCACAGATCCGCGTGCAAGACGGCCCCACACTGATCCTGCTGCGAGACGGCGTTATTTCTGCCAGCGATATTGAAGCCGGACGTTTCAGCGCCGGAGAGGTAATGATTGCATCACCCTGGTTGCGCCAAACCTTTTCGCAATTGCATGGCGCAACGCGCTGGGATGCCGATCGGCTGACATTGGCCGGACTTACTTTAGCACGCGGCCTCGATCTTGAGTCCATCTCAACCGATCTCTCGCGGCTCGGGAGTCAACGAATAGGATTAGAGTTCGACGCCGATGCGTTTGGTGGAAAAATTCGCGGGAACATTTCGCATGAATGGAATTCTCCGCGCTACAACTGGAAAATCGCTGGCGTTGCCACCGACCTTTCCCTCGCCCAAACGTCAGAAGCAATCGGATTGACCGATCACTTCGATGGTCTGCTTCGCGCTTGCAATTTCACTTTTCGCGGAAATCTAAACGCTCCGGCCCAAGTAACCGCCTCACTTTGGACTGAAATGACAAGCTTCACGTGGCGCAATCGCACGGCCGAAGCGATCATGTTCGGCGCTTCGCTTTATAATCAACAAATCCAACTGCAGCAGCTTTATATAAAGCAAAAAGCCAATCAGCTCACTTTAAGCGGCCAGGCTTCCTTCTCCTCCAAATCATCCGAGTGGCTCAGCCCCGATTTTCGCGGCGACATCTCCGCGACAATCAACAACCTCGGTGACTTCACCGGCCTGTTCGGTGCGACTTCGGGCGATTTCGCCGGAAAACTCATGATCCAAGGAACGTTGAACACACGCGCGCACAAGCTTGCCGGAGATTTGAGAGTTGAAGGTGCGTCTCTGACACTTTTCAAAACAGCAATCGACACCTTAAGCGCAAAGCTCAAGCTAGAAGGAACACAATTAGCGATTGAACAATTCGATCTTACGCGCAAGAACGATTCTCTCAACGCACAGGGCACGATCGATATGGCGCATGCACACAGCTATTCGGGAACGCTCAGGGTGACGGCTGAAAATCTGACCGATTATTTATCGATCTTTCGCGGCCCCGAGGAAAGCAACTCGAAGCCGCTACCGGTGAATATCCAGGCGGCGATTGACTCCACCAAATGGGATGCACGCGCCATCATCGGCCTACCCGGTTCCAGTACGCTGAATTTCGAGGCCAATTTTCTTTTGCCGATTGGAACAAACTGGAACGCATTTTTTGCTTCTCCGATCAACGCAACCCTCGAGTTCCCGTCGATCTTTCTCGCCAACGCGCCGCAGTTCTTTCACCCGGAGATTTTCCGCGACGGCATTCTGAGCGGAAGCCTGTCGTTTTCTCAGACGTTGCAACATCCGTGGATCACGGGCGACGTGCAGCTTGTGAACGGCAAATTGCAGAATTGTCCCCTCAATATCGGCGAAGCCAATGGACGCATTGCTTTTACTGGACAAAGCGCTTCAATCGATTTTCTGAATGCCGACACGACGGATGTTGCTCTTTCGGCGCGCGGCGAAGTCTCTCTGCACGACATAGACCACCTGGTAATCAAGATAAGTTTTGTAACTCCCGTTTTCGATCTGACGCTGCACCCGATCAATTGCGTAAGGAAAATCGAGATTGCGCCTGTGCCAGCAACGCTCACACCTACGATTCCGGAGTTGGAAGTTCGGGGTGGGCTATTTCAATCTAATTGGACGCTGACTTTCAGAGAGCGGACGAGCGCGCCCGCATCTGCGAACGCGACCACGGACGAAATCGTGCGAGCATTTCCACTTTGTTTGGACGGAACCGTTCACGAGAATACTTTTTCGCTCGGCGCCCCGCCGCGGCCCGAAGGGCATCAAGAACCAATCTTCACGAAAAAACGGCCGAAGCGACGTTAAGGGATTAGCGGCTGGGACAGACTTCCTAGAAGGGCGCAATTACTGTAGGGCGTTTCTGTGAACGCCAGAACCATCATGATTTCGTCGTCACCAGCCAGCGCGAAAGTTTTTGCTCAAGATCGCGGGTGAGATCGATATAAAACTCTGCGCCGACAACTAAACGCAGCGGACTGCCGTTGGCACGATCAAACAACAACTGGACTGGCCGGCGGCCTGGCGAGCTGCTAAGAATGTCGCGCACTTCGCACAATTCGTCGCTCGTTGCATCCCGGGAAAATTGCAAGAGCACCGTTTCCTCTGGCGACGCACCTGTCTGTGTTTGGCTCGCGCCATTTATTTTACCCGGGGCAAGCGCCTTTATCTCCTGTGCCGTGGCGCGGAGAACGTCATCGCGTTTATCCAGTGCGCCTCTGATCTCTACGACGCGTCCAGCAGCGAGCGCATCTGAAACTCGCAGGTAAACTTCGTTCCAGACGACCACCTCGAGCGCGTCCGTCACGTCTTCCACCAAGATGACGGCGAAAGGCTTGCCCTCTCTCCTGGTAAACTTTTTCTCCACCTCCACAATTGCTCCCGCAATTTTGAATGGCGCGCGATCATCGAGCTCGGCCAATGAAGCGATCGATCGATAATCTCTTGCTGCGAAAAGATCGCCATACGCATCGAGTGGGTGCCCGCTCACATAGAAACCAAGCAGCTCCTTTTCGTATGAAAGCTTTTCATGCTCACCCCACGGAGTGATCGCCTTCTTTCTCGGCGCGCCGGCCGCGGTCGTCTCATCAAACAACGAAACCTGGCCGGCTATGCGATCCCGCTGTGCTGCCGCAGAAGAGCTAAGCGCTTCATCGATGCATGCGAAAAGCTCGGCACGCTCACGTCCAACAAAATCAAAGGCACCAGCTTTGATCAGACTTTCCAGCATTTTGCGATTGGCAACGCGCGAGTCGAGCCGGCTACAAAAATCTTCAACCGAAGTGAAATTGCCCTGTTCTTCACGCTTGCGAATCGCAGTCGCCATTGCGCTTTCACCAACGTGCTTGATGGCAGCAAGCCCGTAGCGAATGGCGTTGTAGCCGGGATCACTGATCCCCGTTTTTAATTGCGCTGCCAGGCGGCCAGCATCACCGATGCCGCGTACAGTTTCCGGAGTAAATTTTAAGCCGCTCGTGTTGATGTCTGGTGGCAAAATGGCGATACCCATGCGTTTGCATTCGCCGACGAAAACCGAAATTTTTTCTGTGTTGTTGATTTCGTTACTAAGCAGCCCGGCCATGAATTCCACCGGGTAATGCGCTTTCAGATAAGCGGTCTGATAACTGATGAGACCATAGGCTGCGCTGTGGCTCTTGTTGAATCCGTAGCCAGCAAATTTTTCGAGCAAATCGAAAATCGCGTTGGCTTTTTTCTCCGAGATTTTGCTTGTTCGCGCACAGCCTTCGATGAAATTCTGTCTCTCTTTCGCCATCTTCTCTTTGTCCTTCTTGCCCATGGCGCGCCGGAGCAGATCGGCTTGAGCGAGTGAATAGCCGGCAAGCCTGCTCGCAGCAGCCATCACCTGCTCCTGATAAATCATGACGCCGTAGGTGTCTGAGCAGATTTCCTCGAGCAATGGATGCTCGTAACGGATTTTCGTCAGGCCCTTCTTGCGTTTGATGTAATCGCCAATCAGATCCATCGGCCCCGGCCGATACAGCGCGATCAACGCAATAATATCGTCGATCTTTTGGACGTCGAACTGCCGGGCCGTGCTGGTCATTCCGCCCGATTCCATTTGGAAGAGGCCAATGGTTTCACCGCGGTTATAGATGGCGAACGCTTCCGCATCATTCAGCGGGATGTTCTTCAGCGAAAAATTCGGCTGTCGTTTGCAGATCAGCGCCAGCGTGTCCTCGATCACGGTCAACGTTTTTAATCCGAGGAAATCCATTTTTAGGAGCCCCAGGTCGTTAAGCGGACCCATGGGGTACTGACTGATGATGTCGTTCCCCTTCACGTCGCGACAGAGCGGGATGTAATCCGACAAGTCGCGGTCGGCGATCACGACGCCGGCGGCGTGCACGCCCGCATTGCGCGACAAACCTTCCAATGTTTTTGCA
>JBKPQL010000121.1:0-26464 GCA_046734045.1 Verrucomicrobiota bacterium | reverse complement strand
GACAGATCGACAGCACGTTTTAGTCTACCGGCCGAACACGCTTCGGTGCTCGCGCAGGAGAATGGCCCATTCTTTGTGGGTGGCATGTATCAGATGCTGCCTGCGTTCACCGGCGTGTTCGATCAGGTTCTGAGCGCCTTTCGCAATGGCGGCGGCGTTTCGCAATCACAGTACAACGAGATGATGTGGGACGGCCTGGAGCGGTTTTCCTGCACATGGTTTGAGAATTTGCTGTTGCAACAATGGATTCCCGCCATGCCTGATGTGAAAGCGCATCTTGAGCGCGGTTGCGACGTGGCAGACGTGGGATGCGGGCGCGGACACGCGCTCATCAAGCTGGCGCAAGCCTTTCCGCAATCACGGTGCGTCGGCTACGATAACTTTGGGCCGACTATTGTGCGCGCTACAGCGAATGCGCGCGAAGCAGGCGTATCAGACCGCGTGCGCTTCGAAGAACGCGATGTCTCGAAAGGGTTGCCGGCACAATTCGACGTGATCACGACATTCGACGTTGTGCATGATGCAGTCGATCCGCTTCAGTTGTTACAATCGATTCGGCGCGCGCTTCGACCCGGCGGCATTTATGTTTGTCTGGACATCAACTGCTCCGACAAACTTGAGGAGAACACGAATCCGCTGGGCGCGATGTTTCACGGCGTAAGTGTGTTCTACTGCATGACCACGTCGCTCGCGAATAATGGCGCAGGACTCGGCACGCTAGGTTTTCACGAAGCGAAGGTGCGCGAGCTTTGCGCGAAGGCCGGCTTCAGCAGCGTCCGGCGTGTGCCTTTGGACAATCCGTTCAACAATCTGTACGAAGCCAAACCCTGAGAGGGTGGTCGCTACAGCGTGCTCAACCTACCAGGCGCGCCTCAGCGGATGCGCTTCGGTATTAAAAACGATCTTGTCGAAATCCAACGTTTCCGGTGGCGCAAAGAGCAGATAGAAATATTTGAATGTCTCGGCCAACGCGAAGCTCTCCATTTCATCGCGCTGCTGTTTGGTGACTACGTCGGCGAGCGCGGCATACCCGGCATCGGCGCGGCAGTATCTCACGAAGTCGTTGAAGAGCTTCTCGCCCATTCGCCGATACTGCGGATCGCCAGTGAAATGATACAAATAATAAGTGGATTCCACAATCTCGGGACGCAGGTGATAAGCGCCAGATACGACGCGCATCGTTTTATAATCGACAATTTCAGGTTCGATTCCGTGCTGGTTCCACATCTTGAACGACGAGGATTGCAGACGACGCGCCCGTTGGAGATCGCCTGAAAGTGCAAGGAGCGCGGGAAAAAACGCATCGAGCGCCCCATAAATTGTTTGCGTGCGCCTGCCCGTTTGCATGTCGGCATGTCCGTACCACAATTCGCCGGCGTTATCGTCGGCGAGATATTTGTTGATCGGGCCGATGCTTGCATTCCACATGTCGAGGCAATCCTTATCCCCGAACAAAAGCCAGCATTTCCAGAGGTACTCGTAGTACGAGTCGATCCCGCCGCTAATATGGCTGTCAGCGTCGATCCACGCGCCGGTTTCGACATTAATGCTCTGCCCGACAAGGCCCAGCGACGACCTGCGCCTGTAGGTTTCGACCAGCGCCCGTTTGGCTTTATCGTAGAATTCGGGCTTGCTGGTGAGTTTACTCAGCGTGCCAAACTCGAGTAGCAATGTTCCTGTTTCGGATGGGTTCGTTACGGGGTCGCGCACCTGGCCCGTGTGCAGATTGACATAGACATAAGGCAGCCCAGTCGGCGAATTGAAAACCGGCAGCAGCCTGCTTCCCAAATCTTCGGCCAATTGCAAGAAGCGTTTGTCGTCCGCCAATTGATAGGCGGAGAGTAATCCGCCTAGAAGACGAATGGTTACCTCAAAGTTTTTGACGTAGATGTCGCGGTCGAAGGAGAGATCCTTAGTGATGAGCGCTTTCACCTTTGCGACATCGGGATCGAGTTTCATCAATGCGAGCGTGTCGAAAGCATCAACTGGCGTCATCAAAAGCGACTGTCCGTACCAATCGTACGGGGTTTTGCTCAACGGCCGCAAAGCATCGTGTCCCCAAGCATAACGCTCGTAATTGCGCCATGCGTGAAGAAATTCAAGCTTCACACGTTCCGCCAGCCGCCGGGCTTCTCGATCTTCGGCAGATCTATTGCAGCCCAGCGTGGCAAGCGCAGCCAGGATTGCCACGGAAAACCCGTATGCAGCTCGCACGCGGCGATTTCCAGTTGCCGAAGGCATGACGATTTTCTAACAGCTCAACTCCGTCGCCTTGTGACTCGCCTTAGTATTTTGGCAAGCCCCCCAATTGCGACCGCGGCAAGGGCGGCGACAGTAGCAACTTTCCGAAGCGATGGCCTCGCAAATTCCGATCGGACATATGTGTGCTCCGGATAATTGCCTGCCGGCCCGAGCGGCCCTTCGTCGATTGCCATCTCCAAAACCTGGCCCAGATGTAACGCTCGCCGGTCGGTTGTCTGCCGGATTTGTTCACGACAGCTAAATCCATCCGCGAGGATGAGCGTGTCTTTCGCTGACGCTCGCACTTTCGGTAAAAGAACGCGCTCACCGCACGCAATTGAAACATCGTAATGATCTTTCTCGAATCCGAACGCGTCGGCCATGCCGCAGCAACCGGAATCCAAAACTTCGAGGTCCAAACCGATTTTCTTTAGCAACTCGCAGTCGCAATCCATTTTCATGATCGCTTTGTGATGACAATGGCCATGCACAATGGCCTTGCACGTTAACTTCCGCGGCTGATAATCGTGCTCCGTCAAAAACTCAGCGAGCGTGAACGTTTGCTTCGACAAACGCCGCGCGTCCTCATCCTGTGGAAACAATTCCTTGAGTTCATCGCGAAAAACTGCGGTACAGCTCGGTTCCAGTCCGACCACCGACGTTCCGGCTTCGATTTCATGGTGCAACGCCGCAAGAATTTGTCGGAGCCAGCGTTTCGCCGTGTCGAGCATCCCGTAATCGTATAGCGGCCGGCCACAGCAAAGATCGACATCCGGTATGACGACTCGAAATCCTGCATCTTCGAGCACCGTCACGGCGGCAATTGCAGTTTCTGGATGGAAGAAATTGTTAAATGTGTCAGGCCAAAGAATCACACGTTTGTTGTCGCCGCGGTCGCTGGCCGTAGCGGTTCCAGCGTGCGGTTCATCGCCGGAGTTACCCAACCCGGATGCAGCTCGCGTGCTACCGATGAAATTACCGCGGTTCCTAGCGAACCATTTTTTGAAACTTTCCCGCGCGAACATCGGCATCTGGCGCCGTGGCGCAACGCCAATGAGGGCTTTGACTAGATCGCCCGTGATCGGCGCGCGATTGACAAAATTGACAATGCCGGGCGAGATCTGAGCGAGTCGCGACCAGACGTGGATCAATCCAAACGCATAGGCATGTATCGGCCGCAGCCGATGCCTGTAATAATGCGCGAGGAACTCGGCTTTGTATGTCGCCATGTCCACGTTCACCGGGCAATCGGCCTTGCAACCTTTGCACGCCAGGCAAAGATCGAGCGCCTCCTTCACCTTCGCGTCCCGCCAGCGATTTTTTCCGATCACTTCGCCGTTGAGCATTTCCCAGAGCAATCGAGCGCGTCCGCGCGTGGAATGTTCTTCTTCGCGCGTGACCATGTAGCTCGGGCACATCGTGCCGTGCTCGTGTCGGCGGCACTTGCCCACGCCTACGCAGCGTTCAAGCGCGTAAGAGAAACTCCCCCTGTCGGCCGGATATTCGAAATACGTGCGCCATTGCGGGGGATCGTAATGTTCGCCATAGCGCAAATTTTCATCGCGCCGATACGGCTTGACGATTTTGCCCGGATTCATTTTCCAATCCGGATCCCAAATTTCCTTGAATTCGCAGAACGCCTGCACGAGTTCATCACCGAACATTTTCGGCAACAACTCACCGCGGGATTGGCCGTCGCCGTGCTCGCCGGAGAGCGAACCACCATAGCGCTTGATTAACTCTGCCGCGTCATCGGTGAAGCGTAGGTAGGTCTGGATTCCCTCATGCGTCTTCAATCCAAAATCGATTCGCGTGTGCACCAGCCCCTGGCCAAAATGCCCGTAGAGTGTGCAGAGATAATTGTGCTTGTTCAGGAGCGCGCGAAAATCGCGCAGGTAATTTCCGATATCATTGGGCAAAACGGTGGAGTCTTCCCAACCTTCCCAGGTGTCCGGCTGATTCGGCACACGCGCCGACGCGCCGAGCCCGGCATCGCGGATTTCCCAAACAACCGCTTCATGCTCCGGGTCGTCGACTAACCGCATAGTGGGCGCATTCCTTTGTGCTTTAAGTTCCACCATCAATTTCTTCGCCGGCTCGTCGGCTTCCTCCCTTGTCTTTCCGCCAAATTCAACCAGCATCCAGCCTTTGCCTTCCGGCAAAATTTCCAAGTTGCGCGGATGAATATGTTTCAACTTCATCGCGTCGATGAGCACGTCGTCGATCCCCTCAAGACCGACTGGCTTATATTTGCGGATTTCGGGTATGTGATCGCCTGCGTGATAAATGTCCGGATAACCAAGCACGACCAATGAACGGACGGGCGGAATGACGATCAATTCGAGCGTCGCCTCAAGAATGATGACGCACGTGCCTTCGGTTCCAATCAATGCCCTCGCAACGTTGAATCCGTTTTCTGGTAGCAGATCATCCAGATTGTATCCGGAAACGCGGCGCGGGATTTTGGGGAATCGTTGCCGAACGAGCTCGCCGTATTTGTCACGAAGACCGACAAGTTTTTTGTAAATCTCCCGCCGCCGCCCGCCCTCGTTGATGATCTGTGCAAGATCGGCATCGTGTGTTTTTCCCACGCGCATCACTGTGCCGTCGTAAAGGAGCACCTCCATTTCGCGCACGTTATCGGAGCAACGAGCGCCGCCGCCATAAAACTCGGCCATCACCGAATGCACGCCACAGGAATTGTTGCCCAGCATTCCGCCGATAGCACAGTGATTGTGCGTCGCAGGATCGGGGCCAAAAATCAGGCCGTCTTTCTTAAGCGCCTTTTGCAATTCGTCGAGGATTAATCCCGGCTCAACGCGCGCGAGTTTCTGCTCTGGGTTGATCTCGATGATACGGTTCATGTATTTCGTGAAATCGATAATCACGGCCACATTGCAGCATTGACCCGCGAGACTTGTCCCACCGCCGCGACAGGTGATTGGCGCGCTGAATTTTCGGCACGCCGCAACCGCCGCGATCACATCGCTCCGGTCGCGCGGAATCACGACGCCAATGGGAATCTGGCGGTAATTGGAGCTGTCGGTCGAATAGAGCGCGCGGTCACCATCACTAAAACGGACTTCGCCCTGAATGGTGTTATGAAGCTCGCGTTCCAGCGCTGCGGCATCAACGTTTAACCGGCTGCTCATTCCGTGAGATGGACCGGCCAGTGGTCTCAAGTTTTTTCTCTCGTGGCGAGATAGGCGCGATGCAGAAAATCTGACATCGCTACGCTGGTCAGGATTCCCGCGAGAAACCGCGTCACGCGCGGCGCGAAGACAAAACCGAAGCCAAGCGCGGTCGCGCACCAGGGCCCGATACAATACGGACACGAAATCAACTGGCCGATGCCGCGCTGGATCCCGCGGCCGCGCGGTTCCTCTTCAACTTCAGCAGCTCCGGCGCTGCGAATATAATTCACAAACGGCGCGCGGATGATGCTGGTGATCCGATCTTTTGCGACGAGACGACTGAGCTTGTGGGTCGCGACTCCGAGCAGCGCCAGATCAAGCATCCCGAATCTTCTGGGCAGGCGATCGCGCTCTCCGGCAGCGGCTGTGAGCGCTGCCACGGTCACCACATAGAACGCCAGCAGCGCCGCGTACTCGGCAAGCAATTGTTCATCACACTCTTCTTTTTCCGATGTTCGCTCGCCATATTTTTCGATGGAGAAATCTGCGTTGCGCTGGTGCTCGCGCGATCGTGGACGATTCACATAATTAGATCGCAAATTTCCGCGCGTCCGCGTGTTTCAGAGTAAGACCCAACCCGGACCGCGTTAGATCAGGCTTCAGCATGCCTTCAGTTGGTTCGACGACATCGTCAAAAAGCATTCGCTCGATACGCACATGATCGTAGAAATATTCCGCGTGCCGCAATGCCGGCGTCGCACACCCGATGTGCACATGCAGCGCGGGCGCGCAATGCGATGAGAGCGGCATGTGATGCGCCTCGCTGAGTGTGGCGGCCTGCAAAAACCCAGTAAATCCTCCGCAACGCGTTGCATCCGATTGTAAAACATCGACTGCGCCCGCGGCAAGCATGCGCCGGAAATAATCGAGATCGTAACCGTATTCGCCAGCGGCGACGTCGATTCCTGCCGGGCCACGATCGCGCATAAAGCACAACCCTTTTAGGTCGTCCGATGAAACCGGTTCTTCAAACCAACAAACATTGAATTCTTTGAAGGCTTGTGCTTGCGCCAGCGCTTGCTTGCGTGAATATGCGCCATTCGCATCGACAAAAAGGTCGACATCTTCGCCAATTGTTTTGCGGGCGGCTGCAACGCGTTGTCGGTCAACGGTTGCGTCGCGGCCAATTTTGATTTTAACCCGCGGTATTTTTTGTTCCACCCAGTCGCGCAGTTGTTCGTGTAACTGTTTCTCAGAGTAATTGGTGAATCCGCCACTGCCATAGATTGGCAGCTCGTCGCGCACTTGACCGAACAGCGTCACCAGTGGCAAATCGAGCAAACGCGCCTTCAAATCCCAAAGTGCCGTGTCGATCGCCGAAATTGCCATCGCGCAGATGCCTGGACGGCCGAGATTGCGAATGGAACGCCACATGGCTAGCCACGCCTCCTGCACCGACATCGCATCGCGACCGACGACAACTTCCTTTAGTTTGTCATCGATGAGCTTTGCAGTTGCGGTGTCTGCGTAGGTGTAACCGAGCCCGTGTTTGCCGCCGCCGATTGCATCGACAATCACAATCGTCGTGCTGTTCCATTCGTACGTGCCATCCGCTTCCGGCGTTTCAGTGGGAATTGTAAAGGCGGAAACGCGTAGGCTCTCAATTGGAATTTGTGTCCGGCGAGTCATCATTTTCTGGGGAGTGCACGCACCTAGCGTGCTGCGCTTGGCGCCTCGCCAAGCGGTTCCCTGAATCAATTCGATTGGGGACGGTCGCTACTTCCGATCTTTTCGGCGAGGGCGCCGAAAAGTGCACGCGAGGCGCGTGCGCTCCCCAGAAGTTCATTTCTTGTGCGGCAGAATGCCTTGCACCGCTTCCTTGAAAGTCTGCTTGATCATATGACCAAGGCGCGGCTCACCCTCGATCATGGATTCGATGAACTTTTTGGCTTGCTCGAAGGTGATATGCGGCGGTAGCGTCGGCACTTCTGGATCAGTGATCGCTTCGAGGATGACTGGTCGTGACGCGCTCAGTGCCTGTTCCCATGCGGGCGCGATCTGTTCCTGCTTATCGATACGAATCCCAGTAAGGCCGAGCATTTCAGCGTAACGCGCGAACTCAAACGGCGGCACGTTTTGCGAGCATTCATATTTTGGATCACCAGCCATCACGCGCTGCTCCCAAGTCACCTGATTTAGATCGCGATTCGCCAGCACCATGATGATGAGACGCGGATCGCTCCACTCCTTCCAATAATTTGCGATGGTGACGACTTCGTTGATTCCGTTCATCAACATCGCGCCGTCACCGACGGTCGCGATCACAACGCGATCCGGGAATGCAAACTTCGCGGCGATAGCGTAAGGCACACCCGGTCCCATGGTAGCCAGATTCCCCGACAGCGATGCCATCATGCCGCGGCGGACTTTCAAATCGCGCGCAAACCAATTCGCTGCCGAGCCGGAGTCGGCCACGATGATGCAGTTATCCGGGAGCCGCGGCGACAATTCCGAAAAGACACGCTGTGGATTGATCGGCTTCGCTTCATTCATCGCGCGTGCCTCCAAAACTTTCCACCATTCAGCGACGCCGTCCTCGATCTTCTTTCGCCATTGCCGATCTTGCTTTCGCTTCAGCAACGGACCCAATGCGCGCAGTGTCTCTGCACTGTCCCCGACGAGATTGACTTCCATTGGATAACGCACACTCACGAGCTTCGCATCAATGTCGATCTGCACCCCGCGCGCCTGTCCTTCCTTCGGCAGAAATTCCGAATATGGAAAACTTGAACCGACTACGAGCAGCGTGTCACACTCCTCCATCATGTCCCAGCTCGGTTTGGAACCGAGCAGTCCGATCGGACCGGTGCAGAATGACAGATCATCCGGGATCACTGCCTTGCCCAGCAACGCTTTCGCGACGCCGGCTCCAAGAATGTCTGCGACCTCGATCACTTCATCGGTGGCCTGCAGCGCGCCTGCGCCCACGAGCATCGCGACTCTTTCGCCTGCATTTAGAACATCGGCCGCGCGACGAAGATCGAGATCCTTGGGTATAACGCGCGGTGGCGCATAGCCAACTCCCGAATGGATCGTGCCATGTTTGCGTGGCGGCGTTTCCACCGCGGCCATTTCCTGCACATCATTCGGAATAATGACGCACGTGACGGTGCGTTCGGCTTTCGCAATCCGAATCGCCCGATCAATCAAGTGCCGGATCGCTGCCGGCGTGGACGCCATGTGCACATACTCGTGCGCGACGTCTTTGAACAACGTAACGAGATCAACTTCCTGCTGATAATCACCGCCAATTGCCGCGCGCGCCTGCTGACCGACAATCGCCACCACCGGTGCATGGTCCATTTTCGCATCGTAAAGCCCATTAAGAAGATGGATCGCGCCGGGACCGGACGTGGCAAGACAAATACCCACTTCGCCAGTGAACTTCGCGTGAGCACACGCCATGAATGCCGCCATCTCTTCATGACGCACCTGGACGTACTCGACAGCCCCGTTAGCGCGATCCAGCGCCCATGATCCCGTTAATTCCGTCGCCGGGATAGCCGTAAATGCGTTTCAGGCCCCATTCGTTGATTCGCCTGATTAAAAAATCGCTCGCAGTTTCAGTCATCATAATTTGTGAGTGCGCTGCACGAACTCCATTATTTGGATCGGATTTCGAAGTCTAATCGCATGGGAAAGCTATCGTAGTAAGCAACGCGTTCTCGGCCTGGCGCGAATCGAGCCGTGTGTGCTGCACCACAATCGGCACATCGGACTCGATGAGGCTGGAATAGGGCGTATCGGGCGGAATTTTTTTCGGATCATCAAAACTATTGAAGCGCAGATGCTTGGTGCGTCGGGCGGGAATCGTAAATTTGTAGGGACCGATGGGATCGCGGTCTTCAAAAAAGATTGTGATCGTGATGCGCGCGTCTTTTTCTGATGCGTTGAGGATGCAGCAGGCCTCGTGACTGGTCATCTCTGGCGCAGGACCGTGGCTTTGTCCCGGGATATATCCCTCAGGGATTGCCCACGTCGTTTGCCCGATCGATTCCATACAGATCACAGCCCATAAACAGATCGATGTCCGACGTGAAAATGGATTGCATGACCTGTTCTGTGCCCCAGGCCTTTAGCGATTGAAGATTTTTTGTGACAGCAAAAATACTGCAGCGCCGACCAATCCCCAGCAAGCCTGGATGGCAAAACCGAGTGAGGCGGTAAAAGCGGCAAGCGCCGGTGGCACATGCGCGAGATTGCCGAGCAGTTCTTGAAAAAGGGTCTCGCGCACGCCGATGCCTCCAAGGGAAAAGGGCACCGAGATGATCGTATCCACGAGCGGCATGATCGAGAGAATGTCTCCGAGGCTGGCGCGATCGTAAGTTGAGAGGCGCAGTGATTCGCCTGCACAATAAAAGCTTGTGTAGTATGCGAGATGGGCAACTACCGTGATTGGGAAAACGAAGGCCATCGCCCCAACGTGCGTGCGATAGCACAGCAGGGCTTCCCCGGATTGGATGATTGCCTCTCGCAATGGAGTCCGTTTCGGCAGTTGGTGCAAAAGGCCGGAGCTCACTAGCCAGAAAAGCAGGAGAACAAACGCAAGGCTGGCGCTCAGCAAAATGAAGGCGATGTATGCGATGTGGCGAGATGGGCCTGGGCCAGCTAGCCAACTGAAGCGCAGCGAGAAACTCACGATGGCGAGAAACACGACCGTTAGCAGCCCAAACAGACGATCCATGGCGATAGAAAGGGTCGCGGCGATCTTTTTCCGCGGCGCCTGTTTGAATATGAAGTACAGCCTCATAGCGTCGCCCCCGACGCCACCGGGCAGGAACTGGTTGAAGAAAAGACCGACGATCACAATTGCACCAGCCCGCAACCAGCTGATACAGATACCTTGGATGCGCAAAAGAATCTGCCAGCGCACGGTCGCCAGGATTTCCACGGCGCTGTAGCAGATCCAGCCGAGCAGAACCCAGCGAATGTCAGCGTGCCGCAATGCGTCGGCGATTTGTGCTCGCCTTTGTGGCTCATGAAAGACATACCAAAGCCCGGCGGCTGTGACGAGTAGTTGAAACAACATGATGACGGCGCGTTTCATGGCACGGTGCTCGGCAACGAAAGATAATCGGAAATCGATCACACAAGTGGCTCGATGTTTTCAAGATGCCGATTGAATACGATGCCGTCATCGTGGGCTCAGGACCAAACGGTCTTGCTGCCGCAATCACGCTAGCGCGTGCGGGATGCTCAGTACTCGTTTACGAAGCGAACGCGACAATCGGCGGCGGCGCGCGTTCTGCCGAACTAACACTGCCAGGCTTTCTGCATGACGTCTGTTCGGCAGTTCATCCGCTCGCGGCAGGTTCGCCCTTTTTCAAAACGCTTCCACTCGACCGATTCGGTCTCACTTGGATTCAACCGGAAATTCCGCTCGCCCATCCCCTCGATGACGGGACTGCGGCATGTCTGCACCGTGATGTCGATTTTACGGCGGATTCGTTAGGCGTCGATTCGCGGGCCTACCGTAGCCTCATGAAGCCACTAGCGCGCAACTGGGAAAAATTAGCGAATGACTTTCTGCAACCGATGCTGCATTTTCCCCGGCATCCGATAGCTCTTGCGCGATTTGGAATTCCCGCGCTTTGCCCGGCAACGCTACTGATAAAGTTCTTGTTTAAAAAGGAACCGGCCCGCGCGCTTTTTGGCGGAATCGCCGCGCACTCATTTGTGCCGTTGGAGGCACCGGTGTCATCGGCATTTGCGCTTGTCCTCGGCACAGCGGGGCACGCTGTGGGCTGGCCAATTCCACGCGGAGGTTCGCAGCAAATCGCAAATGCACTCGCAAATTACCTCCGTGAAGTCGGCGGCGAGATTGAGATCAAACATCGAGTTTCAAATCTGAACGAACTTCCGAAATCACGCGCCATTCTTCTTGATGTGTCTGTATGGGAATTTTTAAGCATTGCCGGCGACCAATTACCGCCGCGATATCACCGCCGACTGGAATCGTTTCGACACGCGCCTGGAGTTTTCAAAATTGATTATGCTCTGAGCGAGCCGGTTCCATGGAAAGCCGAAGCTTGCCGCCGCGCCGGCACAATTCATCTCGGCGGCACAATGAATGACATTGCAGCCGCAGAAGGCGACGTTGCACGCGGAAAAATTCCTGAGCGCCCATTTGTGCTGGTCGCGCAGCAGAGTCTCTTTGATGAGACACGCGCGCCGCGAGGGCAGCACACGCTATGGGCGTACTGTCATGTTCCATTTGATTGCAAGATCGACATGTCGGCGCGTATCGAGGGGCAAATCGAGCGTTTCGCGCCCGGCTTTCGCAATTGCATTCTGGCCCGGCACGCGATGAACGCCGCCGATCTGGAAAAATCGAATCCGAATCTGGTCGGCGGCGATATCAGTGGAGGCGCGACGAACTTGGCGCAATTGATCTCGCGCCCAACCCTCAGTCCCACGCCGTACCGCACCGCGCTGCGCGGCATTTATCTGTGTTCAGCGTCCACTCCCCCAGGCGGCGGTGTTCACGGCATGTGCGGTTATCACGCCGCGCATGCCGCGCTCAAGGAAGCTTTAACCTGATCGCACGTCCGCCGGTTGGTTCACGTTTACAAAGAATTTTCTCGCTTCGTCTACAACAACTATCGTTCGGAGTTTTCTGGCGTCGATCAATCGACTGGTTAATGTTTGCAATGAAAAATCGGGCCCGGCTAGGGCGCGGCGAAAATCAATATTCACTTCCTGCGGATAAATCGCTGCCAGCGGTTCTGCGCGATTGCCCAATCGTGGAAGAACGCCGCGACCCGGCTCGAGATAACTAGAGAGGAAACGCAAATAGCTCTCGCTCATGAACGGCATATCGATGGCGAGCGCGAGCAGATAACTCGTGCGTATCCGATCCAGCGACGCGGCTAATCCGCTCAGCGGGCCGCGCGAGGGCGGATCATCTGCAACAAATTGCACGTCATCAGGCCGCCACGATGGGTCGCTTCTTGCCGAAACGAAAATTTCTGCTGGTTCCAATTTCCGCAGAAGCTCGAGTTGAATTTGCCAGAGTGATTTCCCGTGAAAAAGAAGTGTCGCCTTGTCTTTGCACATGCGACGCGATTCGCCGCCGGCGAGCAGCACCGCGCTA
The DNA here is from genome assembly GCA_046734045.1 of Verrucomicrobiota bacterium. Classification (GTDB taxonomy): domain Bacteria; phylum Verrucomicrobiota; class Verrucomicrobiia; order Chthoniobacterales; family UBA10450; genus Udaeobacter. Next base: position 13,936 of record JBKPQL010000121.1, on the reverse strand, counting down.
ATGTTCATCCCATCGGTTCGAGAATACATGCGGTCGAGCGCAGTTTACCGTCGCTAAGAATTTTCGCGCGCAGACCGCCGCGGCATTTGAGGAATTTCTCTGCGCCCGGCGCGAACGCGCGATCCATCCAGTAACATGGCCGGCATTCCTCGGTGCCAAAAAAACGCACACCTTGCACTTCAAATTCCTGTCCGACTAATTCGTTAAGATCAGCGCCTCGCGTGATCACGTTGCGCCTCGCCAGAGCAGGCGAGCAGCCCTGAAGTTGCAGCGCGCCGCAGAGTTCATCGAAGACATCGAGTGAAAAGAACGTGATCTGCCCTTTGTAATCGTCTTTAAAATCGAAATAGCGATCGCTGCAAATCCCGCGGCCCACCACGCATTCGATTTCCGGCAGTTCAATCATGGGATGTGTGTCCGGCTCGCGACCGTGATGGCCAACGAAATTGTGGCCCGACGAAATGTAAAGATGGCAAATTTCCACCGGCTGGATGATAACATCGAAGAGGCTCCTTCGACATGAAAGAAAGCGGGATTGGATCACACAAAATCGTCCGTCGAAAAGGCGACGGGGAGCTGGAGTATTTGCCTGACGATCTCACGGTCGAAGAGCCGCTGGAGATCCGCGTCGGTCGCAAAACATTGGCCACGACCATGCGCACACCGGGTCATGATGAAGAACTCGCGGCCGGCTTTCTGGTTTCGGAAGCGATCGTTCGCGAGCGTCAGGAAATTTCGAAAACCTCGACTGGTTCCGAGAATACCATGACGGTCGATCTGCGCCCCGGCACAAGGGTGAAGCTGAATTCGACACAACGTTTCGGGACGATCTCGAGCAGTTGTGGGCTTTGCGGGAAGACAAGCATCGACGCTATCCGCCAAAATTTTCCCGCGATCAAATCTGCAAAAATCCGAATCGACATCGACACACTGCTCTCGCTTCCAGAAAAATTGCGACAAGCGCAGAGCGATTTCGCGCGGACCGGCGGAATTCACGCCGCGGGAATTTTCGATACCGATGGCGGATTGAAAATCATTCGCGAAGACATCGGGCGTCACAACGCCGTGGACAAGGCGATAGGCCGCGAATTTCTTGACGGCTCGTTGCCTTTAGATCGGCATCTTCTTCTCGTTAGTGGCCGCGCTTCTTTCGAAATCGTCCAAAAAGCGCTGGCTGCGGGCATTCCGATTGTTGCGGCTGTTTCTGCGCCTTCGACATTGGCTGTCAATTTCGCCCGCGAGAGTAATCAGACATTGATCGGTTTTCTGCGTCCGCCTTCGTTCAACATCTACGCGCATATCGAGCGCGTGATCTTGTAACTCGCTCAGTGACTCAACGGCACCCAGCCGCGCGTAAAATAATCGCTCAGGGTGAGCGAGATCAGGATCAGCAGCCACATCACGCCGGCTACGGCTGCCAGTTTCAGAAGCCGGCTGCTTCCCTTGATGTGCATGAAGAAAAGCGCGATCACGATCGCTTTGGTGATCGAGACGGCCAAGGCCACGATCAGGTTAAACGGGCCAAGATTGACGTAGGCGATAGACCATGTGACCGCCAGCAGAACCAGCAGCGCAATGCACGTCCAAATATAGATTTTGGGATTGACGACTTGTTCGCTCATTTCGGCTTTCATTCGAGCTTATCGCCCGATTCCAAACTTCTAGTGGAGAATTCGCGTCTCCGCTTGGAATAGTTTTCCCAAAAATTACGCTTTGCTGCCGGCCAACAGCAGCAGTGCGCCGAGAAATGGAATGCAAGCGGAGGTTTAACTTCAGTTGCCTGCCTGGGCACGAGGCCGAGCAAGCTTGCTGCGGCGGACGCCATAAAAAAAGTAAACGACCATGCCGATGACGAACCAGATAATGAGCCGTTCCCATGTTCGCCACGGCAGCGAGATCATCAGGTAAAGCGCCGACAGCGCGCCCAGCGGGGCGACGACCCACACCGCCGGTGTTTTAAATGTGCGCGGCAACTCCGGCTCGCGAATCCGCAACACGAGCACGCCAATTGAGACGATCACGAATGCCAGCAATGTGCCGATGGAAACGAGACTGCCCGCCTCGCGCACGGTGAATAGCGCCGCAAAGAAAGCGACGACAACGCCGGTCACAATCGTTGTGATCCACGGCGTGCGGAATGTTGGGTGAACCCTGCTCACAAACGCCGGCAGCAAACCGTCGTCGGCCATCGTCCAGAAAATTCGCGATTGACCCAGCAGCATCACGAGAATGACAGAGCTGAGGCCCGCGATTGCGCCCAGCTTGATGAGCGCGGACATCCAGCCTAGCCCCGCGTGGTCAGCCGCCACGGCAATGGGGTCCGGTACATCCAGTTGCAGGTAAGGCACGATGCCTGTGGCCACTGCCGATACCGCGATGTAGAGCACCGTGCAAATTAACAGCGAGCCGATGATGCCGATGGGCATGTCGCGCTGGGGATTTTTTGCTTCCTGCGCCGCTGTGCTGACTGCGTCGAAACCAATGTAGGCGAAAAACACGATCCCCGCGCCCTGCATCACGCCGCTCCAGCCGAAATGCCCGCGCGCGCCGGTGCTCGGCGGGATAAACGGATGCCAGTTGGCAGAATTCACTGCGTGTGCCGCGCCAAAGATGAACAGCAGCACGACTGCGACTTTGACAAACACAATGACGTTGTTCACCGTCGCCGACTCGCGAATGCCGATCACCAGCAGGAAAGTCACCACAGCAATGATGATGACTGCTGGCAGATTGAAAATCGCCATGACCTGCGTCCCGTCCACCAACGTGATCAGCGACCCGCGCGCCGCCGACAACTGCGGCGGGATGTGAATGCCGATGTCATGCAAAAACGAGACGACATAGCCCGACCAACCGATAGAAACCGTGACCGCGCCGAGGGCATATTCCAAAATCAAGTCCCAACCGATGATCCACGCGAAAAGTTCTCCGAGGGTGGCGTAGCCATAGGTGTAGGCGCTGCCGGCCATCGGCACCAGCGATGCGAACTCGCTGTAGCAGAGGGCAGCGAAGATCGAGGCCACACCCGCAAGCACAAACGATAACACCACGGCAGGCCCGGCGTTTTGCGCCGCCACCGTGCCGGTGAGCACAAAAATGCCGGTGCCGATGATCGCGCCAATGCCGAGCGTTGTCAGATTGGTCGCTCCGAGCGCGCGTTTTAGCCGAAAGTCCGTCAGTGCATCCGCTTGAAGTTGCGTGACACTTTTTCGTCGAAGTAGATTCATTGAGCGAAATCGTTTTGTGCTGTGCTAATCGGGACCGCCCTGGCAAGTTAATCCGCAGGTGATTTTTTCCCCGCAAATTTCCAGAGAAAATAAATCGGCACACCGGTAAGAACGATCACCAATCCTGGCCAAGTTGTTTGCGCTCTGTAGGCGAGCAGGACGAGCATGATGGTCGTGGCGCCGACTATGTAGAGAGCGGGCAGAATTGGGTAACCCAATGCGCGGTACGGCCGTTCCGCTTCTGGCCGCGTTCGACGGAGCACGAACACCCCTGCAATAGTCAACACATAAAAAATCAGAGCGGCGAAAATGATGTAATCCAGCAGGTTGCTGTAAAGATTGCCGTAGGTGACCGTGCCAGTTGCTGGATCAATGTTTCGCGTACGCGGCAGCACGAGCAACGCCGTCCAGATTCCCTGAAGCACCAGCGCGATCGCCGGCACGTGTTTCGAATTCAGCCGGGCCGTCGCCTTAAAAAACAAACCATCCTGCGCCATCGCGTAATACACCCGTGCGCCCGCGAGAATCAGTCCGTTGCAACAACCGAACGTGGAGATCATGATCGCCACCGCCATGATCCCAGCACCCGCGCCGCCGAACATCACTTCCATTGCCGCGGTGCCGACGCGATCGTCGGGCGCGTGCTGAATTTTGTCCAACGGCAGCACAAACAGATAAGCGACATTCGCCAATACATAGAGCGTGATCACGAGCCCAGTGCCAAACAAAAGCGAGAGAGGAATGTTTCGCCGCGGTTCGCGTACTTCCCCGGCGGTAAACGTGATGTTGTTCCAGGCGTCTGCGGAAAAGAGTGAACCGACCTGGCCAACACAAATTGCGATCAACATCCCCAGCGCACCGCCCGTCGCGGAGACCGCGCCAATGAACCCGAGATCTGATGTAATTGGAGAAACCGCAGTCGGCGTCCAGAAATTCACGAAATTCGCGTGGAGCGCGTCAGCATTGCGGGCGACAAAAATCCCAAGCACTACCAACGCGATGAGGGAAAGCGTCTTCGCCGACGTGAAGACGTTCTGGATGAGTTTGCCTAACGAAAGGCCGCGCGTGTTTACGAACGTTAAGAGAACGATGATCACGATCGCTACGAGCTGCTGTGTAGAAACGCTGATCGCGTAGCGCTGTGAGAGCATGATCGGTGGAATGATCCATTGCGTCGGCGACACTGCGCCGGTGAACACGCCGAGAAAGCGCGCGAACGCCACCGCAACGGCGGCGATTGTTCCGGTCTGAATCACGAGAAACAGCGTCCAGCCGTAAAGAAATCCCCACAGCGGACTGTACGCTTCGCGCAAGTAAACATATTGACCGCCGGCTTTCGGCATCATTGCGGCGAGCTCGCCATAGCTGAGCGCGGCAACGATCGTGAGCACGCCGGTGACCGTCCAAACGACAAGCAACCATCCGGCAGACCCAACGAGCCGCGCGATATCGGCCGAGACGATGAAAATTCCCGAGCCGATCATCGAGCCAGCCACGAGCATTGTTGAATCGAGTAGGCCCAGTCCTCTGACGAATTTCTGTTCGGCAACAGGTGCTTCAGTTATCGCAGTTGTCATTTGAGCTCCTCGGGTTTGGCGCAGAGTTAATCATCAGTCAGGCGGATGAAGCAACGCCAAAGATTTGGTCGCCTCATTTTCTTTTAAAAGCGGTCGAAGCGCGAAAGCGCTTTCGCGTTTTGTGAACCATGTTAATCTCCGCCGCGTGATGTTCTCGGGTCTTTTCTCTTCGCCGCGGAAGCTGTTGTCGATCTTATGCGTGGGCGTGGCGCTGGCCGCCGAACTCTCCGCTGCGCAGCAACAGGCCGCCACCTCGCGAACAACTGCCTATTTTGAAGCGCTGCCGCTGATGCGTTCGCGACAAAACCATCTGCTCGTGCGCGCCTATATCAATGGCAAACCCGCCTGGCTCGGAGTCGATAGCGGCGCGCCGGTAAGCGCGATCGCGGTGCATCGTCGCGAATATTTTCGGCTCACGCCGATTGCCGCCAAATCGAACCTGCCGGCGCAAGTTCAGATCAATGGCGCCTTCAGCAATGTGGCCATCGCGCGTGAGTTCCGGCTCGGCGCATTGACTCTAGTGGATGAGCCGATTGTCACCATCAATCTTGGGAACACCGCCCGCGTCGCCCGATTGCGGCACGAGCAGGAAATCGATGGAATTATCGGAGCCGATATTCTCTTTCCAACGAAAGCCGTGCTGGATTGCCAACGGCAACTGCTCATTTTGAAAATTAATCCCGATATGACTGGCAGCCCCCCGGGAATCGACCATCGTGGTTTGCGGGCGGTGCCGATTCAAGTCAGTGATGGTTTCAATTTGTATGTGAACGGATCTGTAAACGGCGAGCCCGCCAAGCTAATGGTGGATACCGGTTCTTTCGCCACTCTGCTGCATCGCTCTTTCGTCCGGCGCATGCGGATCCCCACTCGCAACACCTCCTTCAGTTCTTCCGCAGTCAACCTTAAGGAGCGCGGCGTAGGGGTGGCGTGGATTCGCAAGTTATCGGTAGGATCCGTGGACATCACTGGCAAGGAAGTGGGCGTAGTCGATTTGGAAGGATTGATTCGCAAGGGGCTGTTGCAGGGCTCGCCGCCCGTGGTCGGTCTGCTCGGCGCCGAAATTCTCAAGCGGCATCACGGCATTATTGATTTCGGCACGCGCACGCTTTATTTGAGGTAGCCGGACGCAATCATTTGCCGCGCCGAACCGGTGTCCGCGAATCTCTCACTTTCTCTTTGTGGACGTGATTAAGCAGGCTTTCGTTTTAGGCGCGGGACTCGGTACACGGTTGCACCCGTTGACGGATGAAATTCCCAAGCCACTCATTCCCATTTTTCAAAAGGCGCTGATAACGTTTGCGCTCGATCATTTGATCGACATCGGGGTGAGCAGGTTCATCATCAACACGCACAAGCTTCCCGAACTGTTTCAAAACTTTTTTGGCCTGAACGGCTATGCGGGTCGGTCGATTACGCTGGTGCACGAGCCGCAGCTACTCGAAACCGGTGGTGGCATCAAAAATGTGGAAACTCATCTGGGCAGCGAGCCGTTCATCACCTATAGCGGAGACGTGCTGACGGATATCGCGCTGCAACCTTTGATCGACGAGCATTTCGGTCGCGGGAATGATGTGACGCTGGCATTGCGCGAAACCGGCTTGGCGGCGGACATCGCTTTCCACGATCATCGCGTTATCGATATTGCGACCCGCTACGGCATCGCGGGAAACTTCGACTTCGCCAATGTTGCCGTTTGGAATTGCAACATTTTCCAGCGAATCCCAGCGCAACGGAAAATTTCTTTTATCCCGGTACTCGCCGATTGGATCGGGCACGGCGGGAAGATCGGCGGGCTGGTACTAAACGACGGAAAGTGGTTCAATATCAGTTCACGCGCCGAATATCTCGATGTGCACCGCATGACTATCCGCGAAAGCTGGAAGCCACATTATATAAAAACGCGGGAGTGGCCCGAACGCGTAGCCGAAACTGCGATCGTCGATCCCAGCGCGCAATTGCGGGGCTGCACCGTAGTCGGGCGGGGCTGTCATATTGATGAGGACGCGGTTCTGGAGGACACAATTTTATGGCCCGATGCAGAAATTGCTTCCAAAACTCGGCTGGAGGGTTGTATTGTCCGCTCCAAAAAAAAAGTCAGCGGCTTTCATCGCAACATCGACATCTGATATCTGATTTATGAGAACCGAGATGCTTCTCCGGCGAACGCGGATGCACTTCCCGCGGTTGGATGTCGGCGAAATAGAAATCGGGCCAATCCAAAAAGGCGGCTCGGACCGCAAATTTTATCGAATTCGTTGCTCCGCGGCGCAGACGCTGATTCTTGTGAAATACAATCTGGAGCTGGAAGAAAATCAGCATTACGTCACCATCGCGAATTTTCTCAGCAAGCACGGAATTCGTGTGCCGGAAATTTACTTTCACGATCCTGCCGAAGGTCTGGTCTGGATCGAGGACTTGGGTGAGCGCGATCTTTACAATTATCGGCAGGAAAGCTGGCTCGTGCGCCGCGCGTTTTACGAATCCGCGCTCGATCAAATCGCAACCTTGCACGCGTTACCGGAATCGATTTGCGTCGAGATGAAAGAGCATTTGCCCGCGGAGTTCAATGCCGAGCTTTACCTGTGGGAACAGAATTATTTCCTCAAAAATTGCCTGGGTCGCTACTTTAAGGTCGATAACACTAGACGCGCTGCGCTTGCCGCCTTGTCGGCACTAAAGGAGATCGCTGAACTCCTGGCGTCTTTCCCAAGAGTTTTAGTGCATCGCGATTTTCAATCGCAAAATATCATAATCCGAAATGGCCAGGCTTACCTGATCGATTTCCAGGGAATGCGCCCAGGCCTGGCCGAATACGATCTCGCGTCATTGCTTTACGACCCCTACGTCGATCTTGCGGAAACGGAGCGCGCCGAGTTGATCGCGTATTATCGCGGCCGGCAACTCGAAAACGGGATCACCATTGACGGCGACTTCGATTTAAAGTTACGTCTCTGTGCAATGCAACGCCTGATGCAAGCGCTGGGCGCTTACGGTTTTCTCGGCCTCGTGAAAGGCCACAAACATTTTCTGCAGCATGTGCCTGCCGCGATGAAATCATTGCGTTCGATCGTCGCGAAAATCGAGAACGTCGAGCCTCTTGAGAAACTGTTAACCGAAATCGGCCGATCGTAGGAAAGGATTTGTCATACGCTCTGTACCGATTTTCGTCGGCGGACCGTGGCCGGGAAGCACTGTGACGTCGTCGCCGAGCGGAAATAACTTTTTTCTGATCCCATCAATCAAAAGATCGATATCTCCCCCAGGCAAATCTCCGCGACCAATGTTGCTGGCAAAAAGGACGTCGCCACCGATGAGCAACCGATCTTTACGTGAAAAAAAGCAAATACTTCCAGGGCAATGTCCCGGCACTTCCAGTACCTGAAACTCAGCGCCGAGAAAGTTTCGCCTGCGCGTTTCTTCGATGAGAAAATCCGGTTCCGCCGGTTCGATTTCCAATTCGAAACCAAAGTTACGAAAGAATTCGCGATCAGAAATCATTGGCGCAGTAAGCGGATGACAGCCAATCGGACAACGAAACCGCCGCTTGATCCGGGCAACGTCCTGGACGTGATCGATGTGTCCGTGAGTCAGCAGCAGCAATTTAAGATCGACATCGCTTGAGTCGAGCCAATCGCAGGCGCCATCAGGCGCATCGAAAAGGATCCAGCCTTCCGGTGCTTCGAGCAGATAGCAATTCGTTTCAAAAATTCCGCCGCAAAAGCTCTTGTAAGTCATTGTGATTCCCTCTACCCAAGCCTGGCTACGGCTGAAGGCAGGAGCTGTTACGAATATTTGAATGTTCCCTGCTCTCGATTGTCTCATTCCTACTCACATGTCGATCTTATTTGATCATCTTGCGTTTCATCTTGAAATCTGCCAAGGTGGAAAACCGCCTAATTACCGATGAAATCAGCATTCCAGCGATCCCTGGCGTTGTGCGCCGTCCTTTTGGCAGTTGCAATTGCCGCCCCGTCAGCGACAGCCGCGTCGAAGGAAACAATCGCCATGTCGGTGGGCCGCCTCTTGGAGGAAGGCCATTATACCCATCAGAGGTTGAACGAGGAGGTCTCCCGAAAATTCCTTCAAACGTACCTGGAGATGCTCGATTACAGCCATCTGTTTTTCACTCAAAAAGATATCGACGAGATGAATGCCAAGTATGGCAGCTCGATTGCGGGAGACGTTCTCCTCGGCACGCTCAAGCCGGCTTATGAAATTTACGATCTCTATACAAAACGGGTGGACGAGCGTGTCGCCAAAATCAAAGACCTGTTGAAGCAGCCGATTGATTTCAAGAGCGATGCCACAATCGAGCTTAGCCGCCAGAAATTGCCTTGGCCAAAGGATGAGGCGGAAGCCGATCAGCTCTGGCGGGGTCGGATCACCAACGAGCTGTTGCAGGAACGCCTGAGCGAGCACCCCATCGAGCCTGCTCCGCAGTTGGTTGGCCGCCGCTACGATCGCCTCTCGCGCAATGTCCACGAGCAGGACAAGGACGAGCAGGTGAAGCTCTTCCTCGATGCGCTGGCCCAAACGTACGACCCGCACTCCGAGTATTTGAGCAAGGCCGACATGAAAAATTTCAGCATTAACATGGGCCTCTCGCTCGTAGGAATCGGTGCCATGCTTCGGTCCGAGGATGGCTATGCCAAAATCGAGAGCCTTGTTCCCGGCGGTCCGGCGCAGGTGGATGGACGGCTCAAAGTAGGCGACCGAATCACGGCTGTCGCGCAGGGCCAGAATGAGTTTGTCGATGTTCGCGAGATGCGCCTCGACAAAGTGGTCGAGATGATCCGCGGTAAAAAAGGTACCCACGTTCGCTTGCTTGCGATCCCCGCGGATGCGACCGATCCTTCGCGCCGCAAAAACGTCGAGCTCGTGCGCGACGAAATTAAGTTGAAAGATCAGGAAGCGCGCGCTGACATCATTATCCGCAAGGACGAGAACGGCAATCCCCTAAAACTCGGCTGGCTGACGCTCCCATCGTTCTATGCTGACATGGACAAGCATCAGAAGAGCACCACGCGCGATGTGCTCGCGTTGCTCAAACGGCTGAAGAAAGAGAACATCGCCGGACTGGTTGTAGACCTTCGGCGCAATGGTGGCGGTTCACTCGAGGAGGCGCTGTCACTGACCGGTTTGTTCTTGAAATCGGGCCCGATCGTTCAGACGAAAGATTACAATGGAAGCATACGAATTTCGTCCGATCCCGATCCGGGCATTGCTTATTCCGGGCCGCTGGTGGTATTGACCAGCCGGCAAAGCGCATCGGCCAGCGAAATTTTCGCGGCGGCTCTGGAGGACTACGGGCGGGCGGTGATCGTCGGTGACAAGAACACATTCGGCAAAGGAACTGTGCAGACGATCCTTCCCATCGGCAGGTTCGCCTCCCTACTTGGCAGCCGCTCGGACGAAGATGGTGCGCTCAAGTTGACGATCCAAAAATTTTATCGCGTCGCGGGCGGTTCCACGCAGTTGCACGGCGTCGCCTCCGACGTCGTGCTGCCGAGTTTGAGCGATCTACCCGAATTCGGCGAAGGCGCCTTGAAGAACGCGTTGCCCTACGATGAGGTGTCCAAGGCGAAATACACCAAGTGGTCAGACACGCATTCACTGTTTATCGATCAGTTGCGGCGCCGCTCGGAAGCGCGCGTTAAAAATGATCCCGAGTTCCACTACGTGATGGAGGACATGGACCGTTTGCGTCACAAGATCGATGAGAATCGAATTTCATTGAACGAGGATCTGCGCAAAAAAGAACTCGCCGACGATAAGCTGCGCAAAGAAATGCGCTCAAAAGAACGTCTGGCCCGAAACCAGGAGGAACCGCGCATCTACCGGCTCACGCTCGACACAGTCGATAAACCAAACCTCCAATTGATCATGTATCCTGGAAAACTGGCAGAAGCGAAGAGGAATGGGGTCCCGCCTAAAGTTGATGCGGAAGCCGCTGCTCCAGATGCCGACACAGATTTAGTCGGCGCCGCGAGCAGCCCGACCGACGATACGAAGGAGCCAGCGATCGATCCAGAGCGCGATGAGACGCTGAATATCCTCGCCGATCTCGTCGATCTTTCCCGCGGGCCCAAGACGGCCAGCACCAGTCGCTGACAATTTGGAAAAGCGCTGGGGCCTCACGGCCACCAGGGCGGAGGCGGCGGGGCAAAGCGCGGGCCGAATTGTGGGCGGAAGCGCGGGTCAGCAAAGCGATTGCCTCGGCCGGGAAACAGACTTTGCGATTGCCCTAGATAACGCCCAGTTGGCGTCCTTCCAAACACCGTAACTGGAGTGCCCACACTGACGGAATTGAAGAACGCAATCGCGTGCTGTTCGGGCATGCGCACACAGCCGTGCGACGCGGGATAACCCGGCAAATACCCGGCGTGCATCCCATCGGCTCCATTGAACCGCATGAAATAATGCATCGGCGCGGGGATAAATTTTCCTCCGCGCGGTACCTGCATGTCCGCGTCGGCATCTGCCACGACTGTGTTCCCGCGCGCATCCACGATCTTGCCGTACATGCTCGAGTAATGGGTGCGCTCCTTGTCAAGAATCTTGAACGAACCCGCTTGCGTCAGATGTCCGTAACGGCCGCTCGAAATTGGTGACGCCATCACCCGCCGCCCATTTTGAAGGAGATAAGCCATCTGCTCCTCCAAATCGATCTCGACTGAGGTACCCGGACTTTGTGCGAACAAAGACTTAACTATTGCGAGAAGGAAAATGAGCAGCGCAAAGCCGGATTTTCGGAACATAATCACATTTTTTAACCCGGTAGCGCGGAGAAAGTCGCAGCTAACACCTTCCCCACGATGAAACTTACACCGCGATTGGGGCCTTGATTGACGGATGCGGGTCGTAGCCGACGAGCTCGAAATCTTCGAATTTGAAGTCGTGAATGTTTTTAATCGCCGGGTTCAGTTTCATCCGCGGCAAAGGTCGACACTCGCGTGCAAGCTGCTCGCGCGCCTGGTCGAGATGATTTTTGTAAAGATGCAGATCGCCAAAGGTATGCACGAAATCGGCTGGCGTAAGATCGACCACTTGTGCCACCATCATCGTAAGCAGCGCGTAGGAAGCCACGTTGAAAGGCACGCCAAGAAAGAGATCGGCGCTGCGTTGGTAAAGTTGGCAACTCAATTCGCTGTCCTGTACGTAGAACTGAAAGAGGAGATGACACGGCGGGAGCGCCATTTCGTCGATCTCCGCGGGATTCCACGCGCTCACTATCAGGCGTCGGCTCTGCGGATTCGATTTGATCTGCGCGATGAGGCGCTCGATCTGATCCACGCGAATGCCGTTTGCGCCGCGCCAATCCCGCCATTGCGCGCCGTAAACCCGGCCGAGGTCGCCATGTTCGTCGGCCCACTCATCCCAGATCGTGACGCCGTGCTCGTTCAGATAACGAATGTTCGTGTCGCCGCGCAAAAACCAGAGCAGCTCGTAGATGATCGATTTGATGTGAAGCTTCTTGGTCGTGAGCAGCGGAAATCCCGGGCCGTCAGGACGTAAATCGAAACGCGCCTGCGCGCCAAAGATCGACAATGTCCCCGTGCCGGTGCGGTCGTCGCGAGGCTGACCCCGCTCGAGTACCAGCCGAAGAAGATCGTGATATTGCCGCACGCGAAAAATTTATCGTGCCGCAAAGTTTCGCCAAAGCAAAAATTGGCGAATCGACCTCACGTGTTGTTCGACGATTTTAGCTCACAAGAATTTGGAACAATTGAAATAGCGTTTGCGCGGCTCCCGGCCGGGTTTAGTGTACAAAAAGATTTGGCGTGTCGCATTGGCGCGAAGGCGGTAGCTGTGCTGGCGTAAATCGAGCCTAATTGACTCAGTTTAGGCGGCATTGTACCGACCTCTGATAAGCACTAGATCCTTGTAAGCAGGGACTTAGCTTGGGGCACGTCCAGTTGGCCCAACGCCTGCTGAAAGGTTTCATGGGGAAGTGTAGCCGCGGCGAATCCGCCCGTCGGGAAGCTGAACCCCAGAAAGGAATTTGAATTTATGGCTAAAGTTTTAGGTATTGATTTGGGGACCACCAACTCCTGCATGGCCGTGATGGAAGGTGGCGACCCGGTAGTTTTGGAGAATAGTGAAGGCGCGCGCACGACGCCGTCTGTCGTCGCATTCACAAAAAGCGGCGAGCGATTAGTCGGCCAGGCCGCAAAACGTCAGGCGGTGACTAATCCGCAGAACACGGTTTTTTCAATTAAGCGGTTCATGGGCCGCAAGTTCGACGAGGTTCATGAAGAAGAACATCGTGTTCCGTACAAGATCGTGAAGGCCGCAAATGGCGATGCACACGTTCAGGTGGAAGTGAATGGCCAGCGCAAGACTTTTTCGCCGCCGGAGATCTCGGCAATGATCCTGTCCAAGATGAAAGCCGACGCGGAAGCGAAGCTCGGCGAAAAAATCACGCAGGCGGTCATTACTGTGCCGGCATATTTCAACGACTCGCAGCGCAACGCTACTAAGGACGCGGGCAAAATCGCGGGTCTGGAAGTTTTACGCATTATCAATGAGCCGACCGCCGCGTCGCTCGCGTACGGCCTCGACAAGAAGAAGGACGAGGAGATTGCTGTTTACGATTTGGGCGGCGGCACATTCGATATCTCCGTTCTCGAAATCGGCGATGGCGTTTTCGAAGTGAAAGCGACCAACGGCGATACTCACCTTGGCGGTGACGATTGGGATGCGAAGATCATGGATTGGATCGTCAGCGAATTCAAAAAAGACACCGGCATCGATCTAACGAAGCAGCCGGACGCGATCCAGCGGATCAAAGAAGAAGCTGAGAAAGCGAAAATCGCGCTTTCAAGCTCGCAGGAATACGAGATCAACCTGCCGTTCATCACGGCGGATGCGAGCGGGCCGAAGCACATTCAGAAAAAACTAACCCGCGCAAAGCTCGAGCAGCTCACCGATTCACTCGTTGAGCGTACCGTGCAACCGGTCAAGGACTGCTTGAAAGACGCGAAAATTTCCGAGCGCGACGTGAACGAACTCGTGTTGGTAGGCGGCATGACGCGCATGCCGAAAGTGATCGAGACCGCGCGCAGCCTTATCGGCAAGGAACCGCACAAAGGCGTGAATCCGGATGAAGTCGTTGCCGTCGGGGCGGCG
>JBKPQL010000120.1:0-32092 GCA_046734045.1 Verrucomicrobiota bacterium | reverse complement strand
CCTTTTGGTCGGCTGGCGTCGGATGAAGTTCGATCATGGTTTGTTCCCACTTCAATTCGGCCCGCGCCGCTGCACAAATAAGGATCGACAACGTACAAACGAGGATGCGTGCTCTCATTTTGCTGAATAGAAGCGCCTAATATAGTCAGCCACCGCGTCCCGCCAAGCGCGCGGTGAAACGCCGGATAACTTCGCATATTTAGCGCTGGAAAGAACTGAATAAACCGGACGCCGCGCGACCCACTGGGCCATGTCTTTCAGCTTCACCGCGCCAACCCTCTCCGCTTTGAGGCCCACACCAAGTCGCCGGCAACAATCGAGAGCAAACTGCCCATATTCCTGCCAACTGCATTCGCCAGCATTCGCGAAATGCAAAATGCCGCCTTCGGCGTTGCCTTTGAAAAACTGCGGTAGCATTTCGGCAATGTCTAGCGTGTACGTGGGCGTCGAAAATTTGTCCGCGATCGCATCGATTTTTTCACTTTCCTGCGCCCGCTGGATCAGCGCATCAATGAAGCTCGGCCGGTCCGGACCAAAGACCCAGGAAACGCGCATGATTAGATGCCCATCTTGCACTGTTAAAACGTTCTCTTCACCCGCACGCTTGGATTCGCCATAAACGCTGATCGGGTTCGCTTCCTCTTGTTCCGTGTACGGTTCGCGCTTTTCACCATCGAACACATAATCCGTGCTGAAGTGAATCAGCTTCGCGTTTTTGTAGCGACAAATTTCGGCGAGCAGACGTGGCGCCTCCGCGTTAACGCGGAAAGCCGCTTCCCGCTGCCTCTCGCAAAGATCGACATTGGTAAATGCGGCCGCGTTAATCAGAACGTCAAAATCCGTGCCACCCAGCTTCTTGCGAAGCTCATCAAAATTCAAAAGATCGAGCTGCGCACGATCGAATCCAGTGACGTCAAATTTACCTCGGTATTTGCGCATCAGTGCAGCACCAAGCCGTCCACCCGCGCCGATCAATACAATTTTCATCCTTCTGCAGCGGCGACCTCTGATCGTCTCGTGATGTTCAGCGGTCGGACATCGCCGCTACGGTTTCAATACCGCCCTGTCCGCTCGAGCAATGGTTGCCACCACGAGGGATTATCGATGTACCATTGAATGGTTTCATCGAGGCCTTCTTTAAAGGTGCGCTGTGGTCTCCAGTTTAATTTCTGCTGGGCAAACGAGGATTCGATCGCGTATCGGCGGTCGTGCCCAAGTCGGTCAGTCACAAACGAAATGAGACTGTGCGGTTTGCCAAGTTTATCGAGGATCATTCTTACTACATCGAGATTCACCATCTCGCTGTTGCCGCCAAAATTGTAAATGGCTCCCGCTTCACCCTCGAAAAGCGCAGCTACAATCGCGGCGCAATGATCGTTCACGTGGATCCAATCGCGCACATTCATGCCGTCGCCATAGACTGGAAGCGGCTCGTCCCGGAACGCCTTGATGATCATGAGCGGAATCAATTTTTCCGGGAATTGATATGGCCCGTAGTTATTCGAACAACGAGTCACCAACACATCCTGGCTATAGGTCTTGTAAGAGGCGAGCGCGAGTAGATCGGCACCAGCTTTGCTCGCCGAATACGGCGAACTTGGAGCGAGCGGCGATTGCTCGGTAAACTTACCGGTCCCGCCAAGTGAGCCATAGACTTCGTCTGTCGAGATTTGGATGAAGCGCTGCACACCGTGGCGGCGCGCGCAATCCAGCAGCACGCTGGTGCCGATAACGTTGGTGTGAATGAAATTGAGCGGCGAATTGATACTCCGATCCACGTGCGATTCCGCGGCAAAATTGATCACGGCATAAAATTGATGCTCGGTCATGAGCGCGTCCATCTGGTCCGCATTAGCGATATCGGCTTTGAAAAATTCGTAGCGCTCGCCATGTTCTTCGACCACGCCTGCGAGATTGGCGAGATTGCCTGCGTAAGTGAGGACATCAACGTTGGTCACGTACGCCGGTTTGTAATGTTGCAGAATATACCGAATAAAGTTGCTCCCGATGAAGCCGCAGCCACCGGTGACCAATATGCGCACAGCGCCAGATAGCAGCGACACGGCAGGCGTCAAGCATCACGCAACTAGAAGGGGAGAACCTCCTGATATTACTTTCTAGTCCTCGTTGAGACCTTTGTGCCGTCGTGCGAGAAATTCTAAAAACTGAAGTCAAAGGTGAAGAGATCGCGCTAGGAGATTCTCCTCCCGCAGTCGCGGGACTGCGCGATCAATTCGTAACGTGGCGCACGCGGCTTGCAGACGCAGGCTGGACGCCGTGGCTGATCATCGGCCTCGCCGCTTTCCTTCGCTTCTTTTGGCTCGGGATCAAACCGCCGCATTTCGACGAGGGCATCAACGGCTGGTTTGTCGATCAAGTGATGAAGAACGGGTTCTACAAATACGATCCGACGAATTACCACGGGCCGCTGCACTTTTACGTTCTGCTGGTCTCGGAAGCCTTGTTTGGTCGTAACGTCTGGGCGTTACGACTCCCGGTTGTGCTCGTGAGCATCAGTTGCGTGTGGCTTTGCTTTAAGTTCGAGGCGTTAGTTGGACGAAGTGTGAGTCGAATTGCCGCGCTGGCCATGGCCGTTTCGCCCGGCTTCATTTTTTACGGCCGCTACTCGATCCACGAAGTGTGGTTGGTTCTTTTCTCGATGATGTTCGTTCTCGGGCTCCTCGGTCTCTGGAAATTTGGTACGTCGAACTACCTCTGGTGCGTCGGAATGGGTGTGGCTGGCATGATCCTAAGCAAGGAAACCTACATCATTCACGTGCTCTGCGGGGCACTTGCCTTTCCGGTGGTAATGGTATCCGACGCGCTCAATCGCCTTCCCGAAGCCAAGCCGGCCCGGCAAACCTGGACCTATGTGGATCTTGCCATGGTCGTTGGAGTTGGCATCGCTGCGATCGTCTTTTTTTACTCTGGAACCTTCTTTCATTGGAGCGGGGTCAAAGGAATTTTCGAGGCATATATGCCTTGGTTTGCTACCGGTAAGGAAGGTCACGGGCATGAGAAACCATGGTACTACTGGCTCAAGTTGATGGCGCCCTCTTTTGAAAAGGGTAGAGCGGATTACCTGGGTTACGAATTGCCTGCACTCGCTGGCATTGTTCTTTGTTTTTTCTGCCAGAGCTTCAAGAATTTCAGTCTGCGTTACCTTGCCATCTATGGCATCGGCACGCTCGTTGCCTACAGCTATGTGAACTATAAGACTCCTTGGTGCATCATCAGCCTTGCGTGGCCATTTCTGTTTGTTTTCGGTGCGGCGCTCACGCTGGTTCCGCTCAAATACTCGCTGGAAACGCACGCCGCAATCGCAGCGCTCGTGTGCGTGGTCCTCGGTTGGACAATCTGGCATGCGCTATGGATAAACTTTGATTACATCTGGCTGTTTCCAGTGATATTGGCTCCGGCGATTTTATTGGTCGTGCTGAGATACCGCAGAGTGCTCTACGCGACGATCGCGGTCGCGCTTTGTATTTCCCTGGGATCAGCCGTTTGGCTCAACTACTTCCACTGCACAACAGACACCGAGCCGTACGTCTATGTGCAGACTTACAATGACATCTTCAAACTGACGAAGCCGCTGCTGCAATTGGCAAAACACAATCCAGCCTACTATCAACTCACCGGGCATCTGATTCGATCCAGCGTTTATCCCCTTCCATGGATCCTGGGCGACTTTCCAAATGTCGGCTATTATGAGCATGGCAACCTTCCGCAAAACCTCGACGCCGATTTCCTCCTCGTCCAAGAGGACAAAATCAAAGAGGTCGAATCGAAGCTACGAAATGCTTATTACACCGAACCACTCACGATTCGTAATTATCAGGACCCGTCGAAGCTTTATCTGAGCGCCACAGTCTTTAAAAGATTTTTCCCGGGTCGCTCGCCGGACTTTGTAGGCAAGGGCTCGGGCTAGCCATCGCTCATTTTGATGAAATGGCTTTCGGCTGGCCTGATCTTTGTCAATTCGTCGGCTGTTTGCGGCCTGCTGTTAGGCATGGCCGGGAATGGCTTGAATGGACTAAGTGCGCTTCTCGCCTTGATATCCGGTGCAGCGTTCGCTTCAGCGGCTTACCTTGGAACTTTTGACCCTAGTAATTCGTACTGTAAGTCAGGCGCATCGCCTGTGTTCGCCGGATCGGCAGGCCAAGCGCTCACCCTACAACGTGGGAAAGCTGAAGCACAACATCGACTGCAGAACGAGCCGTCCGAATTAACTGCTGCTCTCTGGCGCTATCGCCATGTTTGGTTTTGGGCGATGGCAGGATGCTTTGCGGTGTTCGCGGTGCGCTCGTTTTGCTGGCTTCTCTACATCGACGGAAACGAATTGAGAATTCAGTCGCCCTATAACCTAGGCGATCTTTCCCTGCACGTCACACTGATAAGAAATTTCGCGAACGGCGCCGCGCTGTGGCCGGATAGTCCGATCTATGTTTTTGGCAAGCTGAGGTACCCAGCCGGAATCGATTTGTTCAATGCCCTGCTTTGCTCGGTCCACGTCGATCTGATCCGCGGGCTGATCTGGACTGGGTTAATAGCGTCTCTCGCAACGTTCTACGCGTTTTATCGTTGGGCCGGCACATTCGGGATCGCCGGTTTCTTATTTAACGGCGGATTAACAGGCCTCCAATTTTTTAAGACACTAAATTTTCTGGATTATCAGGCTGAGAAAACCATCGCCTGGAAGAGTATTTCGCTAACCATGTTTGTGACGCAGCGCGGCTTGCTTTACGCAATCCCGGCAGGCTTGATCCTGCTCTGGCACTGGCGCAAAAAATTCTTCCGCGCAAACACGCAAGATCAACATTCCGGCCCTCTGCCTTTTTGGGTGGAACTTCCGCTTTACGCTTCCATGCCGCTTTTTCACGTGCACACGTTCATCGCGCTTTCGGCTGTGCTCGTTTGTTTGTTTGTCTGTGGTGACTCAACGATGCGCAAGCATGTCGCAATCCTCATAGGCGCAGCGCTG
Source organism: Verrucomicrobiota bacterium (assembly GCA_046734045.1). GTDB lineage: Bacteria > Verrucomicrobiota > Verrucomicrobiia > Chthoniobacterales > UBA10450 > Udaeobacter. The sequence goes on along the minus strand of JBKPQL010000120.1, from coordinate 27,111 downwards.
TTACCCGCCACATTCTTTGTCTGGCTGGTTAGCGATAACTTCCACGCCGGTTCCATGCTCCAATGGGACCCCGGTTGGGTGCTCCATGATCACGACATGGGCCATGGCTCGTGGTTAGAATTTTGGCTCGTAAACTTCGGCCTGTGGTTTCCGCTTATACTCGTTCTCGTCGCCATGTGCGGCTTGCGCGCCTACAAATCTGGCGATTACTGGAAATTCGAACTTTTCGCAATGATAGCGGTGTTCACATTTGGCCTCGCCTTCTGGCGAACTACTGTAAGCGGACCGAAATGGCAGCCTGACGTTTTTCTTGCGCTCGGCCTAGGTTTGCTCGCATGGGTTGTGTGGCACGTTCCTCGTGCTGGGTCGACCTGGAACAAACGGCTCCCTGAAGAGATCGTGTTTCTTACTGCCGCCATTGCCATTTTTCTCGCCGGCATGCTCTTTAAGTTCGCGGAATGGGGATGGGACAACCTGAAGTTGATGATCTGGGGTTATTTTCTCGTGCTCCCATTTCTGTGGAAAGACCTCATTGCTCGTTGGGGCTTACCGGAGCGCGCCGCGGTTTGTGTCGCACTCTTTGCGTCGGGATTCGTGAGCCTGTTAGGCGGACTGGCAGCCGGCCATCCCGGATTTGAATTGATTGGTCGGGCCCGGCTCGATGCCGTTGGGGTAGTGGTCCGACCTTTGCCGATCGAGGCGCGTTTCGCCACCTATCCTACTTACAACCATCCATTGTTGCTCCAGGGCCGAAAAGTTGTCCTCGGTTATGCGGGCCACCTGTGGACGGAAGGCATCAACTACGACCACGAATCCGCCCGGCTCTCGACATTGATGCTAGGAGAGAACGGCTGGCAGCAGGCCGCGCAGGCCTTGCAAGTCCGTTATATCTTCTGGGGGCGAGACGAAATGACAAATTACCAAGCGAGCACGCGGCCATGGGAAAATACAACGCGACTGGTTGCTTCTGGCGATTGGGGCGCGATTTACGATCTTGCGCTACCGAAGAACTAGCGGAGGGCGTAAGAATCCGGGGAAGCGCTCCCGACGCGCCGCCATTTTCGGCGTCGTCGAAACGGATGTGCGAGAAAAATGAAATAGGCCGTGCTCACAAGATCGACAAAGCTGGCGGGAGGACTAGTGAGGCTAACGGGGCCTGCTCGCAGGGCAGCGAATACGCTCTCCACTGTCAGCTCCGGAGGTTTTGGGATGCGGGTGTAATGACGCCCAAACGCGTGTAGCCGGTGCGCATCGGACGTGGCGATCAACGGTTTGCCAAAGCGCTCCGCCACTTTTTGGGCCTGACGGTTTGGATTGAACAGGCCTTTGTGGAAATGGCAGAGCTCGATCGCGTCGAAACAATCGATTTCTTGCACTAGCTGGGTGCCAATTGAGCTCCCAAAAACGTAGAAGGGATGCGGCGCGATGACGAAAACAGAAGGGCCGCGTCGCGCTCGGAGCTGCCGCAAATCATTGAAATCTTTGAGCTCAGCGATTTCTTCGCCAGTCACATTGAGCACAAGGACATGGGCAGCGCACAAGCGCACCTCCGAGGCAGGAATAAGCAATATGCCCATAGCGGCCGCATCGGCGAACACCTCCTGCCGATCAAACACCGCGTCATGTAGCGTGATCGCAAGGACCTGAAATCCGAGCGAGTGCGCGCGTTCCAGCAACTGGTGTGCGGAATAATCGACCGCGTCTTTGGGGTCGTCGAGCGTATGGATGTGCAGATCGACTTTGATCCAGTCGCCTTCGTTGCTCGTGCTCATGATCGCGTTCGTGCTCGAAGTCTAGTCGGGAATCGTTCACATTTCATTTTCATGGGTTTGTGTTTCTCGATTACGAGCAATGAGCACGAGTAAGTAACAAGACAAACGGCCACTTGCCAGCCGTTACCGTCTGCGGAAAGTTTGAATGCTCGCGCGCAAAAGCTCGGGTGGTGGAATGGCAGACACGTACGTTTGAGGGGCGTATGCCGAAAGGCATGCGGGTTCAAGTCCCGCCCCGAGCACTTCTTCGTTTTCATAGGTAAAATCGTCCTTTCAAGCGTAGCGGTTTGCAACGTTTAGGACAGATTTAGGACAGATTCCCGCCCTGGGCATGACCCAAGAAGCGAATGAACTTTTCGCTTCGTCCTGATCCTTCAGCCAGCGATCCACTTCCGAGACAGGCCAGAATCGTTTCTGATTGCCGGATGCCGAAATGATGCGGCCACTATGTCATCGACGATTCCTCTAAGCATTTACGGACTGAGACCGCAATGCCCCAAATTTAGGCGAAGAAATTTTCGTGATTTTTTACGAAGATTCGTCCAATCATAACTAGGCGTCACGAGGGACAGCTATGGCTGCAGATTTCACGGTCGTTTTTGCGCTTTATCCGCGCGTGACCCAACTCGATTTCACTGGTCCTTACGAAGTTTTCTGGCGCCTCCCTGGCGCCGAATGTGTTCTGGCCTCCACCTCCGGGGGCGACTTGGAAGCCGATGGTGGGATCACGTTTGCGAAAGTGCGCCGTCTTGCTGACGTCGAGCGCTGTGCGCTCATCTGCGTGCCGGGGGGCTTCGGCACCATTGAAGCGGTGGAGGATCAGGAACTGCTTGCACAGATCAGACGGCTTGCCATGAGCGCGCGCTATGTGACGTCCGTTTGCACTGGTTCGCTCGTGTTGGGCGCTGCCGGGCTTCTTAAGGGCAGGCGCGCGGCGTCGCACTGGGCGTGGCGCGACGCACTGTCAGCGTTCGGCGCAACGCCCGATAACGCGCGAGTGGTACGCGACGGCAATTTCATAACAGGCGGCGGCGTCACCGCGGGAATCGACTTAGCGCTGGCGGTGATGACCGAGATCGCTGGCAACGATTACGCTCAGTCCGTACAGCTCAGCATGGAGTACGCGCCAGAGCCGCCGTTCAATTCGGGGAGACCCGAACTTGCGCCAGCAGGCATTCTTGCCGATGTGCAGAAGCGTTTTGAGCGCGTGCGCCGCGCTCGTGATGCAGCCGTCGAGCGAGCCGCCGCACGGCTTACCTAGGACGTGCTGCCATTCGGTCGCCCGTGGTACGGCGAGCCAAATGCATTCAGCAACGCAATCGGCTATGCAAAGTTTTACAGCCTTTCACATAGATGCTGTGATTCGCGTTTACGATGAAGCTGGCAACGTGATTCAAACGCACGAGCACACGGGCGAGTTCAGAACCGTGAATCCGCTTTTTTTCCAATATCCGTCCCGCCCGATCCTGAACGACGCCGTGAAAGAGATCGAGCTTTATAAGTTGCCGCGCGGCACTCTTTCCCTCCGTGATTCACGCCCTTGCATTTTGCGGCGTGAATTTTAAAGAGAATAAGCCGACCCGATGGCTACGGGAGTAATGCTTCGCACAATGAGGACCACAATTTGCTCTTTGATTCTCGCGGTGATTTCGCTGCCCGGCCTGCGGGCGCAGATGACGGCCGGACTCGATGCCATCCGGGTTGCTTCCGGTTTGACTCGGCCGCTCTTCGTCACAGCGCCACTGGGAGATTCCGGGCGATTATTTATTGTGCAGCAGAATGGCCAAATCCGGATTCTCAACCTCGCCACCGGCACGCTCAACGCAACTGCCTTTCTCATCCTAGCTGGCCTGACCACCGGAGGCGAGCAGGGTCTGCTCGGCATGGTGTTCGATCCAAGCTACGCCACAAATGGAAAATTCTATCTCAACTTCACCGTCCCCGGCGGCGCTTTTGGCAATGGCGTGACGCACGTCTCGCAATTTACCGTGTCGGCCAATCCTAACATCGCGGATCCGGCCAGTGAAAGAATCCTGCTTACCTTCGATCACCCGCAAGCCAATCACAACGGAGGATGGATCGGCTTCAGTCCGCGCGCCGGCGACGCGAACAATCTGTACATCGCCACCGGAGACGGCGGCGGCGCAAACGACCAGGGAACAGGCCACATCGAACCGGGCGGCAATGCGCAAACTCTAACGACTTTGCTCGGCAAAATGCTCCGCATTCACATTAATTCCGCGGCCGGGACCTACACGATTCCGCCAAATAATCCTTTCGTTGGCGTCACCGGAGCGCGAGGAGAAATTTGGGCGTTGGGCTTACGTAATCCATTCCGGAATAGCTTCGACCGCCAGACTGGCAGGATGTTTATCGGGGATGTTGGGCAAAGCACCCGCGAGGAGATCGACGTGCAACAACCAACAAATCCCAGTGGCGGCGAAAATTACGGCTGGCGTGTTCGCGAAGGAAGCGTTCAGAATCCTGCCTTTCCCGGAACACCCACGCCGCCGGGCGCGGTCAATCCGATATTCGATTATCCACGGTCAATCGGTCGAACAGTGATCGGCGGTTATGTCTATCGCGGCCAGCAGATCCCGAATTTGCGTGGCATTTATGTCTTTGCCGATTTCTTCGGTCCGGACTCGGGTCCGGGCACCGGTCAAATATTCACCCTGAATTACAACGGCACCCTTGCTTCAAACTTCCAGAACATTACCAGACAGCTTTTTCCAACCAGCGCCGGCGGCTTTACACTCAGCCATCCCTCCTCGTTAGGCGAAGATACGAATGGCGAGCTTTACATTACCGACCTCGGGAACGGGACCGTTTTCAAAATCGTGGCGTCGGTTCTGAAGAGCGATTTCAACGCCGACCGTGAGGCAGACATCCTCTGGCAAAACAGTTCTACTGGCCAGCGCGCAATCTGGCTCATGAATGGCACCACGCATACATCCACTGTCAATTTGGGATTCGTGGCGGCATCGTGGAGCATCGTGGGCTCAGGCGATTTCAACGCTGACAGCAAATCGGACATTCTTTGGCAAAACAACGCTACTGGGCAGCGTTTGATCTGGATCATGAATGCGACCGCGCTTCAATCCAGTGTCAATTTAGGAACCGTCTCCACATCATGGAGCATCGTTGGTTCGAGCGACTTTAACGGGGACGGTAAATCGGACATTCTTTGGCAAAACAACTCCACAGGCCAGCGCCTTATCTGGCTCATGAACGGCACCACGCGTACGTCTACTGTTAATTTGGGATTCGTGCCGACATCCTGGAGCATCGCTGGTTCGGGCGACTTTAACGGGGACGGTAAATCGGACATTCTTTGGCAAAACAACTCCACAGGCCAGCGCCTTATCTGGCTCATGAATGGCACCACGCATACATCCACGGTTAATTTGGGATTCGTGCCGACATCGTGGAGCATCAGGAATTATTGACCGCGAGCTAGCGACAATCTACCGCTGAGACACTGCGCCAACTCCAATTGAACCTTGTCCGTAGTCACGCCTGCGGAATCGGCAGCGACCGCTCAGCGATTCGCCCAAATTCTTCCGGCCAGCAACGTTCCAAGTACCACGCTTTGGTGCGCCAGTCTTTATCGGGCAGAATCTGCCTAACGAGTGCGACCTTCCTGTTGGCTCTCGCGTGCGTAGCTTGCTGTCGAAAATTCTCGTCCGTTTTGCAATTGCGTTTCCGGTCTGACGCTCGCTAATCTGTTGGTCTCACGCGAATTTTTTGGCTCACGATACCACAGCCGAGCGAATGGCAGCGCATCGGAAATTAGATCGACGCCGCGTTTGTCTTTACGCGGGCGGACTTACCGGATGAACAAACAGAACAAGAAAAGCTTCTTCGTGTACAGGTGACTAGAAAACAAGACGCACCTAGCTTCCCAGGTAATTTTTGCTTTTTGTGTTGCACGAAAGCGCGTCTAATGCCATTTTTGTGCTTAAACGTGCTTAAAAGGAGCAACAAGATGACACAACAGGAGAGACAACAATTGATCAAGTTGGGAATACTAACGGAAGACTGTGACCCGAGCATCACATCGTGGAAGCTGTCGCCGCAGCTTAAACGGGAAGCCAGACGACGGGTGAAGGAGAGAGAGCTTATGACTGGACTTCTTCTGACCAGGATCTTGGACCGCCTAAAAAGAGCGCATTAGAGTGAAAACCATCATCGAGGTCAAACGCGGCAACACCGTCGTCAAGATTTATCGCCATAAGGGCCGCCGCTACAAAAACAAGCATTATGAGCTTTTCACCGTGGCCTATCCGCTCAATGGAAAGCAGCACAGGAAGAATTTTAGCCAATACCAGGATGCGCAGCAATTCGCGTCCGACACGGCCACTGCTCTGGAAAGAGGCCGAGCCCTAGTTTTAAGTTTGAACGCCGCAGACTGGCAAAGCTATCTCGCCGCGAAAAATTTACTCCGGGCATTTGGCATTCCACTGCACGCCGCGATTGAAGAATACGTCGCGATTCGCGAGCGCCAAAAAGTAATCGAAAAGCGAGTGGGGGAGATTGTCGATGAACTTTTGACGACAAAACAAAACAGCGGACTCTCGGATCGCTACATTGAAACGCTGCGGACTTATCTGCTCAGGTTCGCCGATTCGTTTCAGACGAATATCGGCAGTGTTAATACCGGCGCGATCGTGCGCTGGCTAGATAGTTTGAATATCGGACCGCGCTCATGGAATAACGTGCGGCAGGCCATTGTGACGCTTTTTAATTTTGCTCGCCGGCGTGGTTATTTGCCTAAAGGCGAGATCACCGAAGCGGCGGACGTTGAAACGAGGCGCGACCGCGATGGAGAGATCGCAATCCTAACGCCGGCCGAGTTATCGAAGTTGCTGAAAAAATCGAAACCCATTTACCAGCTTTATTTCGCGCTGGCTGCGTTCACCGGAATCCGATCTGCTGAATTGCTCCGTCTGGAATGGAGTGAGATTAATTTTGAGAAAGGGCATATCGAAGTGAAAGCGCGCAAGGCGAAAACCGCCACGCGCCGACTTGTGCCGATTCAGCCGAATCTGGCGAAGTGGCTCGCGCCATATCGGGGCAGGTCGGGGAAGCCATTCCAGAGCCGCCGGTTAGTCGATTCCGCGATCAAATTTGCGAAACGGGCGGGCATTCCTTGGACTGCGAATGTGCTCCGCCATAGTTATGCGACTTATCGATTGTCGATCTTGCCCGATGCTCCGCGCGTTGCCTTGGAAATGGGGAATAGCCCGGTGAAACTTTTCACAAATTACCGGGAATTAGACCGACATAACCATGCGCCAGAATGGTTTGCAATCGAACCGCCGAAGGGCCGATCACGAGTTGTCGTCCCATTTGTGGCGTGAGAAAGGATCGAGATGCCATACGATCGCGCTAGAATGGCTTTTCATTACAATCTTCGCAAAGCAGAAGGCAACCGAAGCATAGCTTATATCTTGCCTGCAATGACTAAATAGTGAAACGATGGAAACGCTCGCGAGAGAGATCGAACGCCAGATGCATGGCCAATGGAAGCACTGCGCGATTTACGAGAAGGACTTGCAACGGCTGTGGCCAGCGGACGAGAAAGATCGGGAAACAAAGATCGCCCAATTTGCAAAGAAATACGGATTCCGTCTCAGATTCTATGGCAAGGGACTGTGCGCCATCTTCGATAAATAGCCGCCGCCCAATAGCAAATCATGCGGCCTCAATGTCATCAACGATTTCTGAGCGTGCAAACTGCTTGGTCGGCAAGAAATAGACTGCGAAATGCAAAAAATGGAGATTGAGTATGAAACTGAACATCAAATCGTTCGCCCTGACTTGCGGTATCGTCTGGGGATTGGGGCTTTTTTTTCTTACGTGGTGGTTCATTGCATTTGATGGCGCCACAGGAGAACCGACACTCATCGGCAAGCTGTATCGTGGTTATACGGTTTCTCCAATCGGCAGCGCCATAGGGTTGGTATATGCGTTCTTCGACGCTTTGATTGGCGGCGCTATATTTGCGTGGCTCTACAACAAGATGGCAGGTTGTGGCGAAGACAAGAAGCCGGGCCAGCCACCGGGGTATGACTAGCTCACAACACGCTTACGAAGTCCGCCCGCACAAAGATCATCGCAGCGTCGACCTTGTCTCCGGCTCTGGTACGGCGAACCGGATGCAGTCGCCAACGCAATCGACTACGCCAAGTTTCGAAGCTGTTCACATCGCGCTTTGATTCGCGTTTACGATTTTAAGAGTACGAAATCGCTTTGTGGTTGACTGGTGCCAGGCTGTCTCTTAAAGCCAGCGCGGTGGAGAAGTGGACAGTTCGCACTGGTGGCCGGGACGTCGTAGAGATCATCGGTCTTCTGGCTTTTGTCATCCTTGTTCCAGGTTTGGTCGAGCACATCTTGGTTCGTGCCGGGCTTAGCGTCGTCGGCTCCAATCGCATCGCTGCCACTGGATTAATTTTTGCTGCTTGGGCCGCCTTCGCGGGGCTTCTTGTTAGGATTAACGAAGCTTTTTGGCGGATCGACTGTGGCAGTCGTTGCGGCATTGCTGTTGCAAGCTGGTCTGTTCGGTCTTTCACATGCCTACCAGCATCTATTTGGGATCGTCTTAACAACGTCGCTCGGCATTTTTTTCGGTTTTGTCTACGTGATGCTGCGCCGAAACCTGTGGACAATCATTATCGGTCATGGCGTTTACGATGCTGTGCACGCGTTTTACCTTTCGGGCATACTTCGGGAAGCAAATCGGTAAGTTGAAAAAAGTTTGATCAGCGGACTGATCGAGAACACCTCAGTTCAATCTTCTCACGATGAAAAGATTAGCGTAGCTTTGCCCTCATGGAATCGCTTTATCTTGTCGGGATCGCTGTACTCGCGCTCTTCGCCTTTGTGCTCGCGATCGTTCTTTTTAATTTTTTCGGGCTTTGGCTCCGCGCGCGAATCGCAAATGCGCCCGTCAGTCTTGGCAAAATGGTCGGGATGCGACTGCGCAAAGTCCCGGTCGGCCTGATTGTCGATAATCGGATCACAGGAGTAAAAGCTGGACTGGACGTCCGTAGCGATCCGTTGGAAGCGCATTATCTGGCAGGCGGCGACGTGAGCCATGTGGTTCTCGCCTTGATCGCAGCGGACAAGGCAGGCATTTCACTGGATTTCAACCGGGCTTGCGCCATCGACCTGGCGACAAAGGGCACTGGCAAGACTGTGCTGGAAGCAGTTCGCACAAGCATCAATCCGAAAGTGATCGATGCGCCTAATCCCGCAATGGGCCGCGCAACCATCGACGGCGTCGCGCAGGACGGAATCGGCGTGAAAGTAAAAGCTCGAGTGACGGTGCGTTCGCATCTTGATCGATTTGTTGGCGGCGCAACTGAAGAAACAATCATCGCGCGTGTCGGTGAAGGCATCGTGAGCGCAATCGGCTCCGCTCATTCCTACAAGGACGTGCTGGAAAATCCCGACCGGATTTCCAAGACGGTGCTCGCCAAGGGTCTCGATAGCAATACGGCCTTTGAAATTCTCTCCATCGACATCGCCGACGTGGATGTCGGTGACAATATCGGCGCGAAGTTGCAGACCGAGCAGGCGGAGGCGGACAAGCGCGTCGCGCAAGCGAAAGCCGAGGTGCGCAGAGCGGCCGCGGTGGCTGTAGAACAGGAGATGCGCGCGAAAACGCAGGAGATGCGCGCGAAAGTCGTCGAGGCCGAAGCACTCGTCCCGCAGGCGATGGCGGATGCATTTCGCTCAGGCAACCTGGGGGTAATGGATTATGTGCGAATGAAAAATGTCCAGGCCGATACTTCCATGCGTGAATCGATTGCCGGTGGAGAGCGCCCGCGAACAGAAGGAACGTGATTGACGCGCATCGTTCGTCGCGAGGTCGGCAAAAGAAATCTCAGCGAAGTCGGCTCAGCGCGGGTCTACTGATGTTTCGCCGCAAAGGCAACGCGTTGGAAGTGCTATTGGTCCATCCGGGCGGTCCATTTTTTGCCAGGAAAGACGAGGGCGCGTGGACAATTCCAAAAGGCGAAACTCTTCTGGGAGAGGATCTGCTTGCGCGCGCTCAGATCGAATTCGAGGAAGAAGTGGGATTGCGACCGCGCGGAAGTTGGATTGAGCTTGGATCGATCACGCAGCGCGGCGGCAAAACTGTTCACGCCTGGGCTTTTGAAGGTGATTTGCCCGAGTCTTTTAAGATCAAATCGAACACGTTCGAAATAGAATGGCCGCCGCGCTCAGGTAAATTAAAACAGTTCCCGGAAATCGATCGCGCAGAATTCTTCGGCGAGGAAGTCGCGCGCCGAAAAATGAATCCAGCCCAAGTGCCATTTCTAGATCGTTTACTCGCGGCGCCTCATCGTACCGAGGAGAGATAGCGATGACCCGAGCGTCAGATCATTCCAATCTTGTTTCAAGCACGCCTTCACAACGCGCGGATCAAATTTTCCTTGAAGGACCGCGCTCACGTTTTGCCGAGTTCTGCACCCTGCTGCGAGTGATGCGCGATTTTCTGCGCGGCTTTCGCACGCTTCACTTTGTCGGTCCATGCGTCACTGTCTTCGGCTCGTCTCGGGTCAAGCCCGATGACCCACACTACGAGCTCGCTCGAAAAATGGGCGCAGCTATTGCACGCCTCGGATTCACGGTCATGACCGGCGGTGGCCCCGGCATCATGGAAGCGGCCAACCGAGGCGCAAAAGAAGTCGGCGGCCGCTCAGTGGGCTGCAATATCGAACTTGCGTTTGAGCAAGCTGCCAACGCGTATCTGGATCGCTGCGTCCGGATGCACTACTTCTTTGTCCGCAAAGCGCTCCTAGTGAAGTATTCGTACGCATTCGTTGTCATGCCGGGCGGCGCAGGCACGCTTGATGAATTATTCGAAGCGGTCACTCTCATTCAAACCGGCAAGATCAAAAATTTTCCGATCGTGATCATGGGAACCGATTACTGGAAAGAACTGATTGATTTCATCGCGAAAATGGCACAGCACGGAATGATTAGTCCTTCAGACTTAAGCCTCGTCTACGCCACTGATTCGGTGGACGAAGCTATCGCCCACATTCAGAGCAAAGCGATCGAGGCATTCGGACTCAAACGCGTTGCCCGTATCCGGCGCGCTCTCCCATGGCTGGGCGAACGCGGCTTGTCCCCTCGCGGCAGATGTTGAGTAAAAGGTAGGGGCGATTGACCTCAATCGCCTCCAGGGCAGTTCGCTCTATCGCCGCTACCCCGCCATCCCCGCCAAGACGAGAAAGACGCAGCCGACGACGCCGAAAACTAAGCTCACGATCCAGAACCGGCGTTTTCTTGTAAGCGCGGAGATCGCCGCAATGGCAATCGCGATTTGGAACATGGTCACGCCCCGCGCGAACACTTCGTGCTTGTGAAAATTTGATTTCGCTGCGGCTTCCTTGTGCTCGGCTTCCGATTTGATCTGTTCCTGCTCTTTTTCGTAACGATCGCGCTTTGATTGATCCGATTCGTTAGGCGCGGCGGCGAGCGAAAGCTTCGCGTCAAGCACCGAACTCTTAATACTTTTTGCCTGGTAATAGCTCCATTGATCGGACGCTTCGATTTGGTTCATCATCGCCTCGTTTGCGTATTGCCCCGAAAGCAGTCCGGCGATCGCAGCGAGGACGGCGAGAATCGCCGTGCTCAATGCAACCCACGAAATCCACCTTTCGCCGCTGTGTTCCGCCGTTTCCTTTACTTTTTCCTGCAAATGCTCGAGTGGAACTTCCGCTTCTTCCATGCGATAAAGTGTGGGGTTGGCGATTCCCATTCAAGAACGAATCATGCGCCGCATGCGGAACGCAACGTTCGTCAATTCGCGAAAGCGCGCCCACAGTCGATTGTCAGTGCTCAGATGGATGGAACGGCGTACATATCTATGGTTGCCTCTCCCTTCGCGAGGGAGAGGGGGAGGGTGAGGATTTTGTTTCCGCAACTGGCAACTGAAGGACCCACGCCAGAGCTCGACAGCGTCTTGCAAACGATCGGGTTTGCGCTGCAGGAGCGGACCTCCTCCATACCCTCACCTTAGTCCTCTCCCTTTCGGAAAGTGATAGGCGAGCTTTCGGTTCGGTACTTGCAATCGTCGATTCAAGATGGAATCGACAAGCTAGGCTGCACCGGTTTTACTCAGTTCAACGAAAATCTCATGAAAGGAACCGAGCCTGCCAAACTCATCTGCCAGATCTGCAAGAAACACGCGTCGCCGCAGGGCGGCATGATGGCGGAGCTAATCCGGCCGTCGCTGGCCGAGTTCATCAAGAAACGCACGCGCCAGTGGGACGATAAAGGTTTTATTTGTTTGGATGATCTTGGCGAATTCCGCAAAGACTACGTAAAAGAAGTTTTGGAGGATGAGATTGGCGAACTTTCCGCGCTCGATCACGAAGTCATTGAGAGCCTGCAACAGCACGAGATCCTTTCCAGCGACATCAGCAAACAATTCGAAAGGAAGCTCACGTTCGGCGAACGATTGTCGGACCACATAGCGGAGTTCGGCGGCAGTTGGAAATTTCTCATCTCGTTTGGTGCGGTGCTCCTCATCTGGATCGCCATCAACGGCGTTATCCTTGCGACGCGCGCGTTCGATCCCTACCCGTTCATTCTGCTCAATCTGATTCTCTCCTGCCTCGCCGCTGTACAGGCGCCGATTATCATGATGAGCCAAAACCGAGCTGAAGCGCGCGACCGTATGCGCGCGGAAAACGATTACAAAGTCAATTTGAAGGCCGAGCTGGAGATCCGGCACTTGCACGAGAAAATCGATCATCTGTTGCGACGCCAATACAACCGTCTGTTTGAGATTCAGCAGATCCAAATCGAGTTGCTGGAAGAACTCACCCGCAAACACGAAGTCAGATAGGGGGATTGACCTCAATTGCCAACTGATTCCGATAGACGATTCGTGTAGAGGCGGCTTCTCAGCCGCAAACAGAAATTACGCGTGAGGACGAGCGGAGCGTGCTGAACCTGTTCGTCGCAGGTCCAACAAAGTCGCGACAAATCATCACCTCGGCGTCAACGTGGCACATTTGACATCAATCCTAATTTGGATCGTCATAAGGTCGATCTAATATGCGAACAAACCGTTAATCTCGATGACGACGTATTGCGCGTTGCCGACGAACGAAGAGATCGAAGCCTGGACGAGGAGGACTGGAAAAGCTGGACCAAAACTTCCAAGACTTACTCTTTTTTAAGAGAAAAAGGAAGTGAGACTGGTCGATAGCTCCTAATTCGCGGCTGATGCAGACTTCGATTTCTTGAAAGTGTCGTAACTGCGCCAGCTCTCGGGTGGCCGGGCAAATCCGCACAGGTTTGCGCGAACTGACTTGCTGCGGTTCTTTTCTGCAATCCGCATTCCGCAATCCGGTCCGAGTTCGCCACTGGCCGAATCCGTCCGATTGGCGGACCGGACAGGCATTATGTCTCGTCAATACACACTCCAGCACGCGCCAAGATCGACATCGATCCATATCGATTACGCGTCGGAGTTGAATGAACAGCAACTGGCAGCGGTGACGGCGCCGCGCGGTCCGTTGCTCGTCATCGCCGGGGCGGGGTCAGGCAAAACACGCACCCTGACATATCGCGTCGCGTATCTACTCGAAAACGGGATTGATCCGCGCAACATCCTGCTGCTCACGTTCACGAACAAGGCCGCGCGCGAGATGCTTAACCGCGTCGCAAATCTGCTCCCGATGGATGCGAGCGGAATTTGGGGCGGGACATTCCATTCAGTCGGCAATCGAATCTTGCGCCGGCACGGCATCGCCGTGGGCTATTCAAGCGGATTCAGTATCATGGATCGCGAAGATCAAAAGGATTTGATCGACGTGGTGGTAGCCAGCGCAGGAATTGATCCTAAACAAATCCGTTTTCCGAAAGCCGATGTGCTGGCCGAAATTTTGAGCTTTGTAGTCAATACCGAGAAGCCGCTGGAAGAATTGCTCGCGGAAAAATTTCCCTATTTCCTACCGTTGCTCGAAAAAATCGAAGACGTCCACGACCGCTACGAAAAAAAGAAGAAGGCGACCAACTCCTTGGATTTCGATGACCTGCTCGAAAAAACGTTGTGGATGTTCCAGCAGCATGAGCGGATAGCGAACTTCTATCGTCGACAATTCCAATTCATTCTGGTCGATGAATATCAGGACACGAACAAGATCCAGGCTGACCTTGTCGATCTGCTGGCGCGCGATCACCGCAACGTGATGGTGGTTGGCGACGACGCGCAGTCGATTTATTCATGGCGGGGCGCGAATTTTCAGAACATTCTCGAATTCCCGAAACGCTATCCGGACGCGCAGGTGTTCAAGATCGAGATGAATTACCGCAGCGTCCCTGAAATTCTGGAGGTGGCGAACGCAGCCATTGCGGCAAACGTTCAGCAGTTCCACAAACACCTGAGCGCGACACGCGAATCAAATGCTGCGAAGCCCGCGTTGGTCGCCCTCAACGACGCCAGCGAGCAGGCGCAATTTGTCGCTCAGCGCATTCTCGAATTGCGTGATGAAGGCGTCGATCTCAGGGAGATCGCCGTGCTTTATCGCGCGCATTATCACGCGATCGAACTGCAATTGGAATTATCTCGCCGCGGTATCCCTTATCTAATCACCAGTGGCATCCGATTTTTTGAGCAGGCACATGTCAAGGACGTGACCTCATTCATTCGATTCGTCGCCAACCCGCGCGATGAAGTTGCGTTTAAGCGTATGGTCAAACTGTTGCCCGGCATCGGCAACCGCAGCGCGGAAAATCTTTGGCGCGAGTGGGAAGCCGGAATCACCGATTCCGGCTACAACTTCGGCAAGACGCTGCTCGCGATGAGCGTCCCCGCGAAATCGAAGAAGGCGTGGGAGCAACTCGCGCACACGCTGGACGAGATCGCGCCGAGCGGTCAACCGAATCCACCATCGGAAATGATCACGTCGGTCGTGGAAGCGATTTACGATGATTACGCGAAAGTGAATTTCGCAAATTACGAATTGCGCCGCGAAGATTTGAATCAACTCGCAGTGTTCGCGCGCCAGTTCAAAGATGTTCACGAGTTTCTGGCGCAACTGGCGCTGATCAGCAATGTCGATGCAGAGGCAGCGCCGAACCAAACCGACGACAAAGAAGCAGTCAATCTTTCCACGGTGCACCAGGCGAAGGGTCTCGAGTTTCATACCGTGTTCGTGATCTGGCTAACTGATGGAATGTTCCCGAGCAGCCGTTCACTGGATACGCGTACCGCGCTTGAGGAAGAGCGCCGGCTTTTTTACGTCGCGATCACGCGTGCGCGCGACGAACTTTACCTGACCTATTCGCAGCTACGCTTAAGCAGCGGTTACGGCGATGTTTTCCAACGGCCGTCGCGTTTTCTACAAGAGATTCCCGGCGAACTGCTCGAGGACTGGCAGGTACAACGGAACTGATTCGGAGGGTGTCATTCCGAGCGAAGCGACGAATCTCTGAGCTTGTGCTGAAAACCTATTTTAAAATCAGAGATGTCTCGACTTCGCTCGACATGACAGAGATCGCTTGCGGAAGACTGGGAAAATGCAAAGGGAATAGTCGTCCACAGATTTCGCAGATTTTCACAGATGGAAAGAACAGAGGGAAAAAATCTGCGTGAATCCGTACAATCTGCGGACGTGATGAATCTTTCGCCGGAGAAAAGGATCGCGGGTGTTTTGGTGCCTCTGTTTGCGTTGCGCGGACAGAACGATTTTGGAATTGGCGACATCGCCACGCTGCGGGAATTCATCGATTGGATTGCAGACGTTGGATTCAAACTGGTTCAACTGCTGCCGGTCAACGAAACCGGGTCAGACAACAGTCCTTACAATGCCATCAGCGCCATGGCAATCGAGCCAACGACGCTCCATCTCGCACCTGAGAGTCTCGAAGATTTAACGGATGAAGACTTCGCTAACGCAGCAGCAGGGGTCGAACAATGGGACCTGCGAAAAGGCTGGGTGCAATACCACCGGGTCAAACATCTGAAATCGGCACTTCTGAGTATAGCTTTTTGGCGTTTCGATCAACGCCGAGCTGGCGATCCACGGAAGCGAGCGTTCCAAGAATTTTGTGAGACACAAGAATCGTGGCTCTCTGATTATACCCTTTTCCGTTGGTTGATGGACGCAAATACCGCCAGGGAAAAATGGGACAGGTGGCCGCCTGAATACGCAACACGTGAATCTACTTTGGCTTGGATCGAAGCACAGGATGAATCAGTGCGAGACGCCATCGCCAAACGTCGAGCCCGTTACAGCTACATCCAATGGATAGCGCACGAACAATGGCAGGACGTCAGAGCATTCGCCGAACAGCGCGGCGTCGCGTTAATGGGCGATATTCCATTTGGCGTTAGCTATTACAGCGCTGACGTTTTTGCGAGAGCGGACGAATTCATGCTCGATTGGTTCGGTGGCGCGCCGCCCGAACCACATTTCAAGGAGGACGCGTTCACACAAAAATGGGGCCAAAACTGGGGCATCCCGTTGTATCACTGGGACCGAATGCGCGCGAATAATTTCGAGTGGTGGCGCCAACGCGTCCGTGCAGTCCGGCGCATTTTTCATCTCTTTCGTATCGATCACGTGCAGGGATTTTATCGCATCTACGCCTTCCCGTGGCGCCCGCGAAAGAACAAGGAGTTTCTCCCGCTCGATCACAATCAGATGCTGAAGAAGACGGAAGGCCGCGCACCGCATTTCGTTCCCCGTGACGACGAAACGTTCGAAAACTGGGAAGCGAACAAACGCGACGGAGAGGAATATCTGCGCGTTGTGTTGGAAGAAGCCTGCGCCAGCCGGGTGGTCGGCGAAGATCTCGGCGTCGTGCCGCATTACGTGCGGCCCAGCTTGGGCGCACTTGACATCGCCGGATTTAAAATTCCACAGTGGGAAACTTCAGATGGAGAAATCACGCCGGGAGATAAATACCAGCGGCTTTCGGTTGCGACTTATGCTACGCACGATCACAAGCCACTCCGCGCTTTATGGGAAGAAGCTTTCGAGCGTCCAACAACCACGTCAGAACAATCCAGATCTGAGCTGGAAAAAATTGCCTTCTTTGCTGGCCTGAGTCCAAAGATCGATCCGCCACAGCTCGGAGCCGCCATGGCAAACAAGTTAGATTTCGAAAAAGATTTCTATCCAGCGATAATGGAAGCACTTTTCAAAAGCAACGCCTGGATCGCCATCGTAATGATCACCGATCTGTTGGCGCGCAAATATCGCTTTAATGTTCCCGGCACAAAAGCCAAATGGAATTGGACCCGGCGAATGCAGCGGAGCGTGGCCCAACTGCGCGCGAGCCAAACGGAGCGAAAACGCATGGCGCTGCTACGCGAACTCTTGGAGAAAAGCGGACGCGCGTAGGCATGCGCTTCTGCGGATTGGGGATCGCGGCCTGCCAGCCAGCATTCGGCAGCTTGCCGAACGCAACTGGGCTCAACCAATCCGAGTTTGCGATTCACATCCGTGGCAAGCTGCCGCGAACTACAGACCAGCGGTGTGTGCTCCCTAGCATGCCCGGGCGCTTCGACGTTGCTCAGCACGACGTCCGTGGCTAAAGAAGCTGTATGAAATCTCCGATTAAAGTCGCTGTTACCGGCGCGGCTGGACAGATTGGATACGCGCTGATTTTTCGCATCGCTTCAGGTGAGATGTTTGGAGCGGACCAACCGCTTGTTCTTCATTTAATTGAAATCCCGAGCGTGCTCAGCGCGCTCGACGGTGTGGTGATGGAATTGCACGATTGCGCATTTCCCTTGCTCGAATCAGTGGTGCCAACCGCCGATCTCGATGAGGGATTTCGCGACATCAATTGGGCGTTGCTCGTCGGCAGCGTTCCGCGCAAGGCCGGGATGGAGCGAAAGGATCTGCTCGGCATCAACGGAAAAATTTTCATTGGCCAGGGTCAGGCTATCGAAAGAAATGCCGCGGCCGACGTGCGTGTACTGGTGATCGGAAACCCGTGCAACACGAATTGTCTCATCGCGATGAACAACGCGAAAGGAATCCCGCGCAATCGCTGGTTTGCCATGACCCGGCTGGATGAGAACCGGGCACGGGCACAACTCGCGCACAAAGCCGGTGTGGAAATTGGACGCGTGACCAACATGACGATCTGGGGAAATCATTCCTCAACACAGTACCCCGATTTTTACAATGCCAGGATTGACAATCGACCGGCCAACGAAGTGATCGGCGACGACAAATGGCTGAAAGAGGAATTCATTACAATTGTGCAACAACGTGGCGGCGCGGTGATCAAAGCGCGCGGCCTTTCATCGGCCGGCTCCGCCGCCAACGCCATTGTCGATACTGTGCGCTTTCTCACTAACGATACGCCGGCCGATAACTGGCATAGCGTGGCAGTTTGTTCGGACGGGAGTTACAACGTTGAGGAAGAATTGATCTCATCGTTCCCGGTTTGGGTGCGCGGCGGCAAGTGGGAGATCGTGCAACAACTTCCGATCAACAAATTCAGCCGCGAAAAGATCGATAAATCGGTTGCAGAGTTGAAAGAAGAAAAATCGATGGTGAGCGATTTGCTCAGGTAGTGACGGATCGCCTAGCGACTCGTTGCGGCGCGCCCGGCCCGGAATTGCGGGCGCTCTACCTTAGCTCCGCAGTCGCTCCGTCGATCTTTTTCCACGGTTCGGCGCGGCCGCCGAGGTATTTGGCGAGGAACTCCTCAACGCGGCCATAGAAATCGAACTGGTTTTCAGGACGAGCGAAACCGTGGCCCTCGTCTGAATAAACGACGTAAGTGACTTCGCGTTTTGCCTTGCGTAACGCCGCAACCATCGCGTCAGCATTTTCGATCGTAACGCGCGGATCGTTCTTGCCCTGACCAATGAGAAGCGGCGCGCGGATTGCATCGACGTGATAAAGCGGTGAGATTTTTCGATTCCAGTTCTCATCATGATCGACATCCCCCTCACGCCGACGCCAACGTGCTACGATGTTTGACCAGTATTTAGGAAACGAACGCAGGCTCATCGCCTCGTCGGCGGGTCCACATTCATCAACGCCACACACAAAGAGATCGGGCCGCATTTCCAGTGCGCGCAGTGTGGCGTAGCCGCCCATCGATCCACCCATCGCCGCGATCTGTTTTGGATCGGCGATCCCCTGATCCACGGCCCAACGCACTGCATCAAAAAGGTCTTCCACCATCCCAAGCCCAACCTGAAGATTGCCAGCATTGAAGAACTTGAGGCCAAAACCAGTCGAGCCCCGATAATTCACCTGCAATACGGCATAACCGCGATTCGCCAAGAACTGCCCCTCAGGTTCGTAGTTGTCGGAATCCCGATCCCAGGGACCGCCATGTATGAGAAGAACCAAAGGCAGCTTCTTCGGATTCACTCCTGGCGGAATCGTTAAGTAACTGACCATCTCCAGTCCATCACGCGACTTGATGGCAACCGGCTTCTTTGGCGCGAGGTCGAATTTCGCTAGACCAGGATTCTCGGCGAAGAGACGCGTCAACTTTTTTGTGTCTCGCCCGAATGTGTAATACGTTACCGGCGCATCACTCCGTCGGATAGTTATAATCCATTTTCGATCGGCATTGTCGCGACTAACAAAATCGATAAAGCCCGGCACCTCGTGGCTGATGCTCTCGAAATCAGCCTTTAATTTTGAATCGACAAAAAACCAGTGCGGCCTTTCGTAATTGAACTCAACCGCCTGGGGGGCGTCAGTGATCGGATTCAAAATTACGCTCGGCTCCATTCCCAAGCGGCCAACATCCGCAAATGCGACATCGCATTGCGGATCTTCGGCGACGACGCCGATCTCATGGCCATCGTGCAAATCGATACGCACCAACCGGCCTTTATCTGAATGCAAGGCCGAATCGATCAACAAGCTTTTACCGTCAGGGTCGAAACCGGCGATAAGCGAGCCGTTCACAACCTGTCCCGCAAAGAGCGCTCGTTCAAAGGGCATCACGACAAGGTCACGCCAGGGCTTGTCGGACGCGTCGCGAACACGGATGATCGTGCGGCCGGTCTTTCCATCGAACGCGGTGGCGGCACGAATGACGAAATTGTTGTCCGTCTTCCACGTGAGGACGTCACCAGGATTTGTGGCTTCAAGGGTGATGGCGCCAGTTTCCAGATCGATCCTGTACATGTCGAAGACGTTTCGATCACGCAGGTTCATCGCCACGAAGGCAGATCCCGGATGTCGTGAATCGCTCAGAACGTTCTGCGCCCGGACACCGCGAAATGGCGTGAGATCGCGCACATTGCCAGTCGCCAGCTCAACCGAAAAAAGATGCGGAACTTCATCGCCCGCATTGTCATGAAGGTAGAGAATCTGCTTTCCATCGCCGCTCCAGGCGTACCACTCAATCGGATCGCCTTTTTCGTTAGTCAGGCAGCGTGAATTCGCGCCATCAAGTGCGCTCGTCCAAACGTTCAGCGCATTGTGCTGATCCGGCGCGAGCCAGCTCAGCCGCGAACCATCGGGCGAAACTTTCGGATTCGTCCGCGTGGGGTTGCCAAAAAGGATTTCGCGCGGAATGAGCGGCGGCAACTCGGCGTACGCGGAACCAAGCGCCAGAAAAAGCGCGATGAAATAAAATCGCTTCATGTCAGACAGCCTGTGGCGTTGCATTCGAAAAAATGGTGACCGGCGAGCGTCGCTACCGAAGCATCTCGCCGGTTAAACGCTCAAACGCTTCGACGTATTTGGCCGAAGTTTTCGCGATGACGTCTTCTGGCAGTTTCGGGGCCGGCGGAGTTTTGTTCCAATCCAGCGTTTCCAGATAATCACGCACAAATTGCTTGTCGAAGCTCGGTGGGCTTTGGCCGACCACGTATTGATCTGCAGGCCAAAAGCGGGATGAATCCGGCGTGAGCACTTCGTCGATCAGCAGGAGTTTTCCGTCGAGCATGCCAAATTCGAATTTTGTGTCAGCCACGATGATTCCGCGCTGCGCCGCGTGGTCGCGCCCCGCTGCATAAATTTGCAAACTCCGCTCGCGCACGCGCTCCGCCGTTTTGTCTCCCAAAATTTTCCGGCATTCGTTCATGTCGATGTTGATGTCATGACCAGCTTCCGCCTTCGTCGCCGGTGTAAAAATCGGCTTTGGCAACTGTGACGCCAGGTTCAATCCGCCGGGTAATTTGATCCCACACACACTCTGAGATTCCTGATATTCTTTCCAACCTGAGCCAGCGAGATAGCCCCGCACGACGCATTCCACGGGCAACGGCCTTGTTTTTCGAACGATCATTGAGCGACCAGCAAGCTGGTCCTGAAATTTTTTCAACTTGTCAGGAAACCGGTCGAAATCCGCGATAACAAAATGATTGTCGATCCTTCGACTTGGCTCAGGACAAGCCTCGCCGAAGCGTTTGAACCAAAACGCGGAAATCTGGTTAAGAACGGCGCCTTTTTGCGGAATTGGATCGGGCAAAATCACATCAAAAGCCGAAATGCGATCCGTTGCGACAAAGAGCAGCGTCTCGCCGAGGTCGAAAATTTCGCGCACTTTACCGCTGCGTAGTTTTTTGATTCCAGGAAGATCGACAAAGGATTGTGGAGAGGCTGGCATAAGTGCGACATGATTAATGCATGGCCGGAATCGTCGTCAAACCGCGAACGCGAATTTTGCATGGACACGACTGGGTCTATTCCAGCGAGGTACTCAAAGTTTTCGGAAAACCGGCGGATGGCGAGGTGATCTCGCTCAAAGACGGCCGCGATCATCTGATCGGCAGCGCCATTTATAATTCCAAATCGCACATCATTGCGCGCCGATTCTCCCGGCGTAAACAAGATCTCGACTTCGATTTTTTCAAACGACGCATCGCGCAGGCCTCCGAATACCGCGACCGGCGCAATGTCGATCCAACACTGCGTCGCGTCGTGTGGAGTGAGAGCGACGGCTTGCCTGGCGTCATCATCGATCGCTACGGCAAATATTTCGTGCTGCAGACGCTTACGTTAGCAATGGACATGCGCAGAGATTTGATTGCGAGAGCGATCACGAATCTTTTCGATGAAAAAATTACGATTATCGAGCGAAACGACGCGCCCATTCGCAAAGCCGAAGGGTTGGAACCGCGAACCAGCCTTTTAGCGGGCGCTGCTCCGTCAGCGCCTGCCGTAATCGAGCTTCAAGGCATGAAGTTCGAAGTCGATCTTTGGCATGGGCAGAAGACTGGTTTTTACCTGGATCAACGGCAGAATTACGAAGTCGTCGCGCAATATGCCAACGGGCGGCGCGTGCTTGATTGTTTCACGAACCAGGGCGGATTCGCCCTGGCCTGCGCCCGCGCGCGAGCTGCCGAGGTCACCGGTGTAGAGGAAAATGCCGCCAGTATCGCTGCCGCGAAAAGGAATGCAGCGCTAAACGACATGAAAGTGCAGTGGATTCAACAGGACGTTTTCCATTTCCTGCGCGCGGCCGAAAAAGCGCAGGCGCAATATGATCTCATCGTTCTGGATCCCCCGTCATTCACCAAAACAAAAGGCGGATTGCGGGACGCGCTGCGCGGTTATAGTGAGCTCCACATTCGCGCCTTCAAATTGCTGTCGCGCGATGGCGTGCTGGCGACGTTTTCATGCTCTCATCACGTCACCGAAAATGCTTTTGCGCAGATGATCACGAATGCGCTGATCGACACGTGGCGTTCGGTTCGCCGTCTTCACCGATTCGAACAGCCGCTCGATCATCCGGTGCTTCCAACACTGCCAGAGACAGAATATTTCCGAGGCGTCTTACTCGAAATGATGCGCGCGCGTTAGCACGGCGAGCGCGGGGGTCGCGCCTGCCGTTCGATACGAAATAAAATTTTCGTTTTGGAAATATCTGGAATTCTGGAAGCAGCCACTTAATATGGCACCAGAGGGAACTATGGCGGCAACGTAAGAATTGTTATGCCAGAAAAAATTCGACCGATCGAACAAACGCTGGAATTGAGAGGGGGTGAAACGCCGACTGGCGAGCATCTCGACTCGCAAGTGCAAAAGGCGCAGGAGCAACTGCTTCAGCTCAAACGCCAGCAGGAACAGATCGAAAAACAAAAGCGTGAGCTCGAAGAACTGAGCCGCCGCCAGGAGGAATTGGACCGGGGACGTTCGGAAATGATCGACAAACTGACGCGCGCACTGGTGATTCTTGAACGCGAAGCATACAACGCGCAAAAACGCCTCGATCAGCTCCGTGCGACTCGAGAAAGTTTTACTCAGCACCTAGAATTAGTTGAAGCAATTGATCCAAAAAGCTGGAGCCAGGCCGATTTGCACAAGGAATTGAGCCGGGCGTTGAGCACAGTGGATGAGGCGCGCGCCGAGTACAGCGAGCAGCGCAGCCGATTACAAGCAACCAGCGAGAGCGCCGACGACGCGCCACTGCCTGACGTCATGCCGGATGCTTACCGCAGCGAAGATGGGCGCTCATTTTTTCAGTGGCTGCGGATCGGCCTTGCGCTCACTTTGCCCCTCATCATTTTCGGCATCATCGGCCTCGTCGTTTTCTTCTGGATGGCCAGCAGGTGATGACGATGTTTCGTCGTTCGCCTAAGCCGACCTCACCACTTCGACACCGGCAAGAAGAATTAATCCGCCGTGAAGCGGAGTTGCGCGCGCGTGTTGAGGAAGTCGAGCAGATGATTGCAGACCCTTCACGGGTCGCGCACAGGGGGTCTCGAGGCGTGCGCGAAGAGCGGCTAGAAACTGACCCGGTCAATAAACGGCTTCAAGTTTCGATCGGGCCGGACGAAGCGTATGTCCTTCAACACAAAAAGGGCCGGCGACCGGGCTCGCTGCGCCTACAAAGACGTGAGGGCAGATTCGTTTTTCTGCTTCTTCTGGTCGCGCTTGCAGTCGCGGTGGTCTGGTTAATGACTCATCTGCCTTTTTGATTCGCGAACCATGGCCAGAAATTCCGAACTCGACGTCGCATACGTTGCCAGACTGGCGCGGCTGAATCTGACTAAGGCGGAGACGGAGCTGTTCCAGAAACAGCTCGGTGACGTCTTAAAGTACGTGGAAAAACTCCGTGAACTAGATGTAGGCAACGTGGAAGCTGCCGCCCACGGCATCCCAATTTTCAATGTCTTCCGCGAAGATGAGCCCCGGGACTGGTTTACGGCGAAGGAAGCATTGAGCAATGCGCCGCGTCAGGCAAACGGCCTCTTCATCGTCACGAAGGTGATGGAATGACGGCAAAAGATCTGCCGGCGTTGGGGATCGCTGACCTGCAATCGCTGCTGCGCCGGCGGGAAGTTTCGGCTCGCGAATTACTCGATGCCTTACGAGCGCGGATTGAGACCGCCGATTCAGAAGTTGACGCGTATCTGTCGTTGGCTTTTGAAGCCGCCGCAAAAGAAGCAGAGAAGGCGAATGTCGATCTTCCGATGGGCGGCGTGCCGATCGCAGTCAAAGACGTCATTAGCGTAGCGGGCCAACCCTGCACCTGCGCGTCGAAGATTTTGCGCGGTTACCGGGCGCCTTACGATGGGACAGTAATCCGAAAATTGCGTGCTGCCGGCGCGATTCCATTCGGCAAAACCAACCTGGACGAGTTCGCCATGGGTTCGTCTACTGAAAACTCCGGCATCAAGTTAACACGAAACCCGTGGGATTTGTCATGCGTGCCGGGTGGTTCCAGCGGTGGTTCGGCTGCGGCGGTGGCCTCTGATACAGCATTTGGCGCGCTAGGCACAGATACCGGCGGCTCTATTCGTCAGCCAGCTGCTCTCACAGGCATCGTGGGTCTCAAGCCGACTTACGGCCGAGTTTCGCGATTCGGTCTGGTGGCTTTCGCATCGTCGCTCGATCAAATCGGTCCTTTAACAAAAACCGTTCGCGATGCCGCGGTCCTCATGAATGCAATTGCTGGTCACGACCCGCAAGACAGCACATCTCTTGATGTGCCAGTCCCCGATTATGCCGCCGCGCTGGACCATGATTTGCGCGGCATCAGGTTGGGTCTGCCGAAGGAATACATGGTCGAAGGGACCGATCCTCAGGTGAAAGCTGCGATCGAAGCAGCGCTGAAAAATTTGAATTCGCTAGGTGCGGAGATCGTCGATGTCTCTTTGCCGCACACCGAATATGCCACGGCGGTGTATTATATTCTGGCAACGGCAGAGGCTTCCGCCAACCTCGCTCGCTTTGACGGTGTCCGCTACGGATACCGCGCAGAAAACCCGAAAGATTTGCTCGATCATTACGGTCGCACGCGGGAGGAAGGTTTTGGGCCGGAGGTGAAACGCCGCATCATCCTTGGCACTTATGTCTTGAGCTCTGGCTATTACGACGCCTACTACATTCGCGCCCAGAAAGTGCGTCAGCTGATTCGTCAGGACTTCTCAAAAGCATTCGAAAAAGTCGATGCCTTGATTTCGCCAACCTCTCCCGTAGCGGCATTCAAATTTGGCGAACGCACCGCTGATCCCCTGCAAATGTATCTCGCCGACATTTTCACTTGCCCGGCGAATCTGGCCGGAGTTTGTGCGATCAGCGTGCCGTGCGGCTTCGCGGAGATCGACGGAAAGCGGTTGCCGATTGGTTTACAGTTGTTAGGCAAAGTGCTGGACGAAGCAGGCATTTTGCAAATCGCGCACGCCTTTGAGCAGAGCACGGAATGGCACAAAGCACGTGCGCCGATTGCTGTAACGCTACAGAACGCGTTTGTCCGTGGGAGCGTCGGCGAAGGCGGATGAAGGAATCAATCGTCAAGGCAAATTGGGCAGCGCTCAGTCGCCAAATAAACAGCCCGGCTGGCCTTTGCATCTTGCTGTCGATCTTTGTTGCGACGGCAATCGCGTTTTCAGTTATTCCCCTGCTCCATTACTTCCGGGGCCATAGCATCCGGGATTACCAACTATGGTACGACACCGGCAAACAAATGCTCGCTGGCGGCGAAATTTTTTTTCTCCGCTCGGGGAAGTACGATTTCATGTATCCGCCACCATGTGCCCTGTTTCTGGCGGGCGCGAGTTTGCTAGGACAAGCGGGATTGATTCTCCTGTTAGTCGCGATTAACTCGGCCGCGTGGTTCTATAGCGCCCAGTGCGCGGCCCTTCTCGCGGTCGGCCAGCGCCCACGAACGAGCGTGTGGGTTTATCTGATTCCCAACCTGCTGGTGATCGTTTACGTCTGGTCGAGTTACCACCTTGGTCAGCCGAATCTGGTCTTGCTCGCGCTGATGCTTGGCGCTTTTGTCGCGCTACACGCAAACCGGCAGATTTCGGCGGGCGCCTTGATTGCGCTGGCTGCCGCGATCAAAGCATTTCCGGTAACCGCTGTAATTTATTTGATTTACAGGCGTTACTGGAAAGCCGCAGCCAGCCTCGTTCTAGCGCTCATCTTTTTACTCTTCGTTTTGCCCGCGCCATTCCGTGGTTTTGGTCGCGCATGGCGCGACTTTGAGAAGTGGAGCGCCGGAATGTTAAAATACAGCACGAAGGCCGTGGCCCAGCGGCCCATGCGCAGTTACACGTGGAAAAATCAATCGCTGGTGGGCGTGGCCAACCGCCTGCTGCGGCACGTGGACGCCGACGCTGCTTCCGCACCGCACAGGCCAATTTACGTAAACCTCGCCGATCTTGAATTTGGGACTGTCAACGTAATCATCATCGCCGTTGCGCTTGCATTGGGCATCTTATTCGTCGTAGTGATGCCCCGCCACGGCATGCGGACGCCTGAGAGCGATGGAATCGAGTTTGCTCTCCTCATTTTGCTGATGTTGATCGTCACGCCGTTTGCATTCGGTTATTTCTTTTCCTGGCTCATGCTGCCATTTGCGGTCATCACGCAACGTGCACTTGTGGAAAAAGAGACAGCCCTCTTGCGGTGGAGTTTGCCTGCGGTGGTGCTGCTTGCGCTAGGTTTGCCATTTCCGCGCGGCGCGCAGCTCTATGGCAATACATTATTCGCCACCCTACTCTTATTTACCGGACTCTCGGTCGAACTTTGGCGTTGCAAGCAACAAAGCCGCCAGACGAATCCAGCCGCTAGCTCCGCCCTTGTGAGCTGACTGGTTGCCAAGATCAGTCAATCCCAAGGCTCTCGGGATCCAGCGGCACGTCAGTCATTGTGGATCTTGCCCCTTGCGCAGGACCGGATCGTGCATGAACGAGATGACGGAGCATCGCGCGCAGCCATCGAAGAGAAAATCGCAGTGCAACATCGAGCGACATTTTCGATTTTCCCCGTGCGCGGTCTCTAAAAGCAATTGGAATTTCGCATACACGCAGGGCGCGGCCGCCACGCATCAGTGTCTCAAAAACAATTTTGAATCCGCTCGGCGGTGGAGCGAGCTCCAGCAATCGGGAACGCCCAATTGCAAAAAATCCACACAT